>DATCZQ010000173.1:0-56873 GCA_036525815.1 Yeosuana sp.
CCAAATAGACAGGTATTGAAAACATCTTTAAAATTCATACTAGTTGTAATATTAAGTTCAATTTTTGTAACCAGTTGTTCACGAAAAAAGGACAGTTTTATGAGCCGCAATTATCATGCAGTTACGGCAGAATACAATGCGCTATATAATGGTTATTTGGCTTTGGAAGAAGGCAGGCAATCACTTAATAATGCCTATAATGATAACTATTGGGATATTTTGCCCATAGAGCGCATGCAAATTTTAGATGAGATCATTCTTCCCGGGCAATCAAAAAACGAAAATTTTAATAGAGCTGAAGAAAAGGCGGTTAAGGCCATTCAAAAGCACAGCATGAACATTCAGGGGAAAGAAGAAAACCCACAGATGGATGAAGCGTATTTGCTTTTGGGAAAAGCCAGGTATTTTGACCAACGCTTTGTGCCTGCGCTTGAAGCCTTTAACTATATCCTTTACAAATATCCAGCGAGTGATAAGATCAATCAGGCTAAAATATGGAGAGAAAAAACCAATATTCGCTTAGATAATGATGAACTAGCCATAAAAAATTTAAAACGGCTTTTAGAGAGAGAAAAATTAAGTGATCAAGATTTAGCTGATGCTACTTCTATGTTAGGACAGGCATATTTAAACACAAAGTCTGTTGACAGTGCCATTACTCAATTAGAAATTGCTTCAAATTTTACTAAAAGTAATGATGAACGTGGTAGATATCGATTTATTCAAGGTCAGTTATACAATACATTAGGTTATAAAGATAGCGCGAATATTGCTTTTGATAAGGTTATTGAACTAAATAGGAAAACACCTCGCATTTATTTAATTAGTGCCCAACTTGAAAAAATAAAAAATTTCGATTACGAAAACGGGGACAAGTTAGCTTGTTTAGAACTATTAACCAAACTTGAAGAGGATAGAGAAAACAGACCGTTTCTTGACAAAATTTATCATCAAATAGGCGAATATCATTTAAATAATAAATCAGAGTATTTGGCAATTTCTTATTATAATAAATCCTTAAGAACAAATTCAAGGGATAAGGAATTAAGAGCGAGAAACTACCAGATATTGGGTGATATGAGCTTTGATTATTCAGAATATAAGGAAGCTGGTGCCTATTACGATAGTACTATGAGCAACTTGGTGCTTAATTCTAAACCGTACCGTCTTATAAAACGCAAAAGAGACAACTTAGAAGATGTTATTTATTATGAGGATGTTGCCCAGGTTAATGATAGTATTTTAAGTCTAGTAAATTTACCAGAGCTGGAAAGGATTGCGTTTTTTGAAACCTTTATTGAAAAATTAAAAACTAAGGCTGAAGAAGAAAAGCAAAAACAAGAAGTTGCACAAAGAAATAATGGTTTAATTACCGTTAATAATAATATGGGTGGTTTAAACCCAAACGCACCAAGAGGTGGCTTGCCTAATCAGTCAAGTTTATTTTATTTTTATAACCCAACAACGGTGG
This sequence comes from Yeosuana sp., assembly GCA_036525815.1. Lineage (GTDB taxonomy): Bacteria > Bacteroidota > Bacteroidia > Flavobacteriales > Flavobacteriaceae > Yeosuana. The sequence continues at coordinate 1,472 of DATCZQ010000173.1, forward strand.
GATATGGGAAAAATGAATTTGTGAAAATTTGGGGAAACAGGTCGTTGGAAGATGACTGGAGATGGTCTAGTAAAGGAATATCAAACCCCAATAATCCTGTTTCAAACAATGAAGTATTTGCGGATGCTACTGCAGATGAATTGTACGATCCGCAATTTTATATTTCTAAAATCCCAACAGAGACAAAAGAAATTGATAGTTTAGCGAAAGACCGAAACTTTGCTTATTATCAGTTAGGATTGATTTATAAAGAAAAATTCAAAGAATACGACTTAGCAAAAACCAAATTTGAAACAGTCTTAAAAAGCAATCCTGAAGAGCGATTAATAGTACCTTCAAAATATAATTTATATAAAATTTATGAACTTTTAGGACAAGTTGGTGAGTCGGCAATAGCCAAGAACGACATTATTTCAAACTATCCAGACTCCCGTTATGCAATTATTTTAAGTAATCCGGAATTGACTGATTTGAAAGATGAAAACAGCCCAGAAAGTGTTTACGAAAGTATTTATGAACAGCATGAAAATCAGGAATATGTTGAGGTGATATCAAAATGTGAAAACTATATTAATGTATTTGATGGTGAGCCAATTGTTCCAAAACTGGAATTATTAAAGGCAACAGCAATAGGCCGCTTATATGGGTATGAACCATATAGCAAGGCAATCAATTATGTAGCGATAACTTTTGCTAACACACCAGAGGGGCAACAAGCACAAGAGATCGAAACAAACCTTTTACCAAGAATAAAAAGCAAGGAATTTGTTTTGGACAGTCTTGCCAATAATTACAAAGTCGTTTTTCAATTTGCTAAAGCTGAATTTTCAGAAATAAAAATTTTCCAAGACACTTTGGTTAAGGTTTTAAAAAACGTTAAGTATTATAACTTGAATACATCAATAGATGTTTACAATCCGCATATAAGTTTTGTAATAGTGCATGGTTTAAAAAACAAAGTAGTTGCAAAATCCTTTGGCCAACTATTATCTAAAGAAGACAAAAAGAAAATTAAAAAGCCGTTTTTTGTCATTTCTTCTCCCAATTATCAAATAATTCAAATTCATAAAAATTTAGACGCGTATTTAAATAACGATAATAATTAAATTAATAGCATTATGTTTTCTGATAACAAAAAAAACAAACACATGGAAGAAAATTCATCAAGCCAAAATATTATTGCCCAAGGCACCAAAATTACTGGAGATTTTAACAGTGAAGGAGATTTTAGAATTGATGGCACTATTGAAGGCAATATAATTACTTCAGGAAAAGTAGTGGTCGGTAAATCTGGTTTTATAAAAGGAACTTTACAAGGTACTGATGCACATTTTGAAGGCAAGTTTTCAGGAAAACTTACCTTATCAGGCGTTTTAACCCTTAAGTCAACGGCTCATATAGAAGGTGAAGTAATCGTTGGAAAATTATCGGTAGAACCTGGAGCAACATTCAACGTGACTTGTATCATGAAAGGCACTGTTAAAGAAATGAATAAAAGTGGACAACAACGAGAACAACAAACCGGGAAAACCGCTTAAAAATGTCGCCGTACTTTCTGGAATCGCTATTCAAATGGGTGTTACTATCTATTTATTTGTGATTTTAGGAAAATGGCTGGACACTAAATTTAATAATGATGGTAAGCTGTTTATCATTATAATGACGCTTTTAGGGGTGGCTATTTCATTGTATGCCGTTATTAAGCAAGTTAATAGAATAAAGTATTAATGCGAAACCCATTTATAGATTTCACCATTAAAGCAGCAATTCTATTAGGAATTGTTTTTTTTATTCATTTAGGAGTTTTAAAGGCATTGAACTATCCTGTATTTGATGATAGAATAGTGTTGTGTTATGTGATCAATTTTGCTTTAATAATATTTGTTTTTGGGTCGCTTTACCTTTTAAAAGAGAAATATAAATCACAATTAGGATTTCTATTTTTAGCCGGCAGTTTTTTAAAATTCATTGTATTTTTTATTGTTTTTTATCCGTTTTTTAAAATGGACGACCATATTTCAAAATTGGAATTTACAGCCTTTTTTGTACCCTACAGTATTGGATTAATTTTAGAAACATTTAGCTTGAGTAAATGGCTAAATAAATTAGATTAATAAAGGAGAAAAAGGGCTTTATTTGTGTTAATGAAATAAAATATAAAATTGTTTTTGTTTTTGAGATAAAAACATACCTTTGCAGCGATTTTTAAGCCACTATTATTTAGAGTGATATGCATATAAAAGTAACTTTAAAACCAATTACATTATTACTGTTTTTCTTATCCTTTATGTCATTTGGGCAAGAGGGGCATACTGCAGCGCCGTCAAATCAAGAACCTGCGGTTGATAAGAAAACAGAAATAAAAGAATATATTCAACACCACTTACTTGATTCTTATGATTTCGGATTGTATTCATGGGAAACGAAAGAAGGAGAACACAAATATTTTGGGTTTCCATTGCCAGTGATTTTATGGGATAATGGGTTAAAAGTATTTTTATCCTCTAAATTTCATCATGGCGAATCAGTTGCAGAGGTTGGTGGGAACTATTATAAAGTACACCACTCTAAAATATACAAAGTAGATGGGCCGGATGGCGAAATTATTGAAGATGAGCATCATCATGCAATGAATGAAAAGCCCTTAGACTTTTCTATAACTAAGAATGTAACCATGATTTTTATGGTTTTCGCTATCTTATTTTTTATGTTTAGCCGAATGGCTAAGTCATATAAAACCAATAAGGGAATGCCAAAAGGAATGGGTCGATTATTAGAACCTATCGTTCTTTATGTTCGCGATGAAATTGCTGTTCCGAATATTGGAGAGAAGCATTATAAAAGATACATGAGTTATTTGTTAACGGTATTTTTCTTTGTCTGGATTGTGAACCTTTTTGGATTAACTCCTATTGGAATGAACTTGACAAATAATATTGCTGTAACCTTTTGTTTGGCAATCATCACGTATTTAATCACTACTTTTTCAGGAAACAAAAATTACTGGAAACATATTTTCTGGATGCCAGGTGTACCTGTACCAATGAAAATAATATTAGCCCCTATTGAATTGTTAGGAACGTTTATTAAACCGTTTGCACTGATGATTCGTTTGTATGCTAACATTACAGCAGGGCATATCGTGTTAATGAGTATCATAGGTATGATGTTTGTTTTTAATAATTGGTTGGGTAGTTCATTATCATTTTTATTGGCGTTTGTATTAGGGATTTTAGAATTATTGGTTGCGGCATTACAAGCGTATATTTTTACCGTGCTTTCAGCACTTTACTTCGGTATGGCTGTTGAAGAACATCATCATGATGAAGCACATTAATAAAGTGAATGTTTAATTTTTAATATATATATTTTATGGAGATTCCAGCTATCGTAGGTGCAGGTTTAGTAGTAATTGGAGCAGGTATTGGTATTGGTAGAATCGGTGGTTCTGCTATGGATGCAATCGCTCGTCAACCTGAAGCTACAGGTAAAATTCAAACCGCTATGCTTATTGCAGCAGCGTTGATTGAAGGTATTGGATTTGCTGCTTTATTCGCAGTTTAAGACAAATAAAGAAGTTGCTATAACGGTTGGTTATAGCGCTTCTTTTTAATTAAACAGAAGTTGATTTAGAAAAATAAATTATTATGGAAGAATTATTTGGAGGGTTTTCTTTAGGATTGTTTTTTTGGCAAACCATACTTTTTTTAGCACTGGTTTTTTTGCTTAAAAAATTCGCTTGGAAACCAATTTTAGATTCAGTTAATGAAAGAGAAGAAGGAATAAAAAATGCCTTAGATTCTGCTGAAAAGGCAAAATTAGAAATGGAAAACCTTCAGGCAGACAATCAAAAACTGTTAAAAGAAGCAAGAACGGAACGTGAATCAATGTTAAAAGATGCACGCGATATTAAAAATAAAATGATTGAAGATGCTAAGGATGAAGCTAAACAAGCTGCCGGAAAGCTAATTGAACAAGCCCAGGCGTCTATTGAATCAGAAAAGAAAGCGGCCATCGCTGAATTAAAAGCTCAAGTAGCCAGTTTATCAATTGAAATAGCTGAAAAAGTGGTTCGTGCAGAATTGTCTAATAAAGACAAACAAGAGAAGTTGGTTGAGTCTATGTTAGCTGATGCAAAATTAAATTAATTATAAATGGCAGGAGCAAGAGCAGCGATACGTTACGCAAAGGCGATTTTAAGTTTAGCAACTGATCAAAAAGTGGCAGATGCGGTTGATAGCGACATGAAGTTAATGGCGAATACCATTGGAGATAATATTGATCTAGCCAACATGCTTAACAGTGCTGTTATTAAATCTGAAGAAAAAAAGGCCGTGTTACTAGCGCTATTCCCTAAGTTAAATAACATAAGTACTAGTTTATTTGATGTGTTAATTGAAAATAAAAGAGTTGATATATTACATAATATTGCTTTACAATACAGCATATTGTTTGATAAATTAAACGGGAAAGAAGTTGCTACTGTTACTACAGCAATTCCAATGACTAAAGATTTGGAATCAAAAGTATTAAATAAGGTAAAAGAGTTAACGAATAAAGAAGTTACTCTTGAAAATATAGTAGATGAAAGTATTTTGGGTGGTTTCATCTTAAGGGTTGGAGACAAGCAATACAATGCGAGTATTTCCAATAAATTAAACAAATTAAAAAAGGAATTTACATTAAACTAAATATAAGATGGCAGAAGTAAAACCAGCTGAAGTATCAGCGATCTTAAAACAACAACTTGCAGGATTTGATGCATCAGCATCATTGGATGAAGTGGGAACAGTATTAACTGTTGGTGATGGTATTGTTCGTGCTTACGGACTTTCAAATGTTCAATATGGAGAATTAGTTGAGTTTGAAGGTGGTTTAGAAGGAATCGTTCTAAACCTGGAAGAAGATAATGTTGGTATTGTATTATTAGGTGCTTCAGTAGGAGTAAAAGAAGGGTCTATTGTAAAACGTACAACCAGAATTGCTTCTATAAATGTTGGAGAAGGGATTGTTGGACGTGTTGTAGACACTTTAGGAACACCTATTGATGGGAAAGGTCCAATCGCTGGTAAAACATATGAAATGCCTTTAGAGCGCAAAGCGCCGGGGGTTATTTTCCGTGAACCAGTAACGGAGCCATTACAAACAGGCATTAAATCTATTGACGCCATGATTCCTATCGGTCGTGGACAAAGAGAGCTGGTAATTGGTGATCGTCAAACTGGTAAAACAGCGGTTTGTATTGATACTATCTTGAATCAAAAAGAATTTTATGATGCAGGTCAGCCTGTGTATTGTATATATGTTGCTATTGGGCAAAAGGCTTCGAATGTTGCTTTGATTGCTAAAACATTAGAAGATAAAGGAGCGTTAGCCTACACAACTATTGTTGCTGCAAATGCATCAGATCCTGCTCCAATGCAAGTATATGCCCCATTTGCGGGTGCAGCCATTGGAGAATATTTTAGAGATTCTGGTCGTCCAGCTTTAATTATTTATGATGATTTATCAAAACAAGCGGTAGCCTATCGTGAGGTGTCGTTGTTATTACGTCGTCCACCAGGGCGTGAAGCATATCCTGGAGACGTTTTCTATTTACACTCCCGTTTATTAGAGCGTTCTGCAAAAATTATCAATAATGATGCAATTGCTAAAAACATGAATGACTTGCCAGATTCTTTAAAACCTTTGGTTAAAGGAGGCGGTTCATTAACAGCATTACCAATTATTGAAACACAAGCAGGAGACGTATCAGCATATATACCAACTAATGTAATTTCAATTACAGATGGACAGATTTTCTTAGATGGTGATTTGTTTAACTCAGGGGTTCGTCCAGCAATTAACGTAGGTATTTCTGTATCTCGTGTTGGGGGTAATGCTCAGATTAAATCAATGAAAAAAGTAGCAGGAACATTAAAATTGGACCAAGCACAATATCGTGAATTGGAAGCATTTGCTAAGTTTGGTTCAGATCTAGATGCGGTTACTTTAAATGTTATTGAAAAAGGAAAGCGTAATGTGGAGATTTTAAAACAAGCTCAAAACGATCCTTTTAAAGTGGAAGATCAAATTGCCATTATTTATGCAGGATCTAGAAACTTATTAAGAGATGTGCCAGTTGATAAAATAAAAGAATTTCAAACAGATTATTTAGAATTTCTAAAAGCAAAACACAGTAATGTTTTAGCTGATTTAAAAGCTGGTAAATTAACAGATGAAGTTACTGACACATTAACCGCAGTAGCAAAAGATTTATCAAGTAAATATAAAGCATAATTAGATTTTAGTATTGAGTAGTGAGTCAATCAATTCACTACTGAATACTCAATACTAACAACTAAAATATGGCAAACTTAAAAGAAATACGTAACAGAATAACATCAGTATCTTCTACTATGCAGATTACCAGTGCCATGAAAATGGTATCTGCTGCAAAATTGAAGAAAGCACAGGATGCTATTACAGCTATGCGTCCTTATGCCGATAAGTTAACAGAACTTTTACAGGGTTTAAGCGCCACTCTAGATGTAGATTCTGGAAGCAAATTCTCAAAACAACGTGAAGTAAAGAATGTTTTAATTGTTCCTATAACGTCAAACAGAGGGTTATGTGGTGCTTTTAATTCAAATATTATCAAACAAACGCAAGAGTTAATCAGTAATGATTATGCTGGTAAAAAAGTATCCATTTTTGCAATTGGTAAAAAAGGGAATGATGCTTTTGCTAAGAAAAAAATAGTGGTTTCGAATGAGAGCAGTGTTTTTGATAATTTAACCTTTGAAAATGTGGCTGATATTGCACAAGTATTAATGCATAAATTTGTTTCTGGTGAATTTGACAAAATAATAATTGTTTATAACAAATTTAAAAACGCAGCGACTCAAGAAGTAATGACCGAGCAATTTTTACCAATTGTGCCGGCTGAACAGGTTGCTAATGCTAATCTAGACTATATTTTTGAACCTTCAAAAGTAGAAATTGTTGAACAATTAATTCCAAAGTCATTAAAAACACAATTGTATAAAGGAATTAGAGATTCTTTTGCAAGTGAGCACGGTGCACGTATGACTGCGATGCACAAGGCAACAGATAATGCCACTGAGCTAAGAGATCAACTTAAATTAACTTACAACAAAGCAAGACAAGCGGCTATTACTAACGAAATTCTTGAAATTGTTGGAGGAGCAGAAGCTTTAAATAATTAAGCCTAGTTTAAATTAACAGCTTTTATAAAATTCAAAAACCTCACAAATAGTGAGGTTTTTTTATGGCATTACTTTTGAAATGGTATCTTTATATGATTAGCAAAACAACATGAATTTTATAAAAAAAACATTTATCTTTCTGTCGCTATGTTTTATGGTATTTCTTGTGTCACAATGCGGTAGCGCCCAAATACTGCAAAAGAGCGCTCCTTTACAATTAGGAGAATGCTACTATCAGAGCTGGATAGCCGGGATTGAAGGCGGTGGTTCAGGAATCGATATATACATTCCTATTATTTCAAACGTGAATAAAATAGAATTAGACAGTATTTATTTTCAAGGTAAAGGCGCTAAACTTGAATTTAAAAATGACTCATTAGTTGTTGGAAGGTTTATAACAGATTTAAACAAAAAAAGGGATCTTATTATGAGTAATGAGCCATATGCAGAATATGGGAATCAAGTCAATCAGCCTTCATTAAAACAATGGCCAGCACTAAAGAATAATCAATGTGTTATTTCCTACAAAGAAGGATCTAAAACCAACTATTTTATGATTGATAATATTTCAAAAAAACCATTACTAGCATATCCAAGTGCACCTCGTAATAAGGAATAATGTATTTTTGCTTTAGAATCGCTAAAAACGTATTTTTAGCCATATAAAAACGAACGGTTGGGTGTACTCAAAACATTATTTAAGCAAACATTTATTTATGGTTTAGCAACTGTTTTACCCAGAATGTTAAGCTTTATATTAGTGCCTCTTTATACTACAAAAGGGGTATTGTCTTCAGTTGCTGAATATGGACAAGTATCTGTTATTTTTTCTTATTTTGTGCTTTTTAATGTCGTATTGGCTTATGGAATGGAAACCGCTTTTTTTCGTTTTTTCAATAAGGAAAATGAAAGGAATCAAGTTATTGGAACCTCTACTATTTCTTTAATAATTTCGTCTTTTGGGTTTTTCATAATTGCTTTATTATTTCAAAAACAGATAGCAAGCTTTATAGATATTGACGTTAAATATATCAATTTAGTGATATGGATATTGCTATTAGATGCATTGACGATTATTCCATTCGCTTGGTTAAGGGCTACCCAAAGACCCATGCGATATGCATTTATCAAAATTTTAAATGTTATAATTAATTTAGGATTTAATTTATTCTTCTTATTAGTACTAAAAAACTTAACTTCAGAAGGAGCCTTTTTTGAAAGCATTTATAAGCCGAATTTTGAAATCAGTTATATTTTTATTGCCAATCTAATAGCAAGTGGTGTTACTTTGCTCATAGTGGTTCCTTTCTATGTTAAAACAAAATACGTTTTTAATAAAGAACTATGGAAATCAATGATGCGATATGCTTTTCCGGTGTTAGTGGCTGGTGTAGCTTTTTCAATCAACGAAACTTTTGACAGAATCCTTCTTAAGGAATTATTACCTCCAAATATTGCCGATACAGATATTGGAATGTACTCAGCATGTTATAAAATAGCTTTGTTCATGACTTTGTTTGCAACAGCCTATAGATTGGGTATTGAACCGTTCTTTTTTAGTCACGCTAAGAGCGAAAACCCTCAAAAGAATTATGCTACTATATTAGAGTATTTTGTCGCCTTGGGATCTATTATTTTATTATTTGTAGTCGTTTTTGCAGATGTTTTAAAACCTTATATAGTAAGAAGTGAAGCTTATTGGGAAGCTATGTGGGTGGTACCAATAATTTTAATAGCAAATTTCTGTTTAGGTATTTATCACAATCTTTCGGTGTGGTATAAGATTACAGATAAAACGAAATATGGAGCGTATATTTCTATTGTTGGTGCGGTAGTCACTCTAGTGTTGAATATTCTGTTTATAAAAGAATTTAGTTATAAAGCATCTGCGGTAGCTACCCTGGTTGCTTATAGCATTATGATGATTTTATCTTATTATTTTGGACGAAAATATTATCCTATACCGTATAATCTTAAAAAAATAGGACTTTATTTAATTCTATCTATTGGATTTTCTCTCTTGTCGTTTTATAAATTTAGAGAAGAATATATCATCGGGATACCAATGTTAATCGTATTTTTGACAATCATTTTTATTTCAGAAAAAAACCAATTAAAGCAATTATTAAAAAAATAACATGCAAATTAAAATAATCAATAAATCATCTCATGATTTGCCAAGTTATGAAACAATTGCTTCGGCAGGAATGGATTTAAGAGCCCATATTTCAGAAGCAATTATTTTAAAACCTTTAGAAAGAGCCATTGTGAAAACAGGATTGTTTATTGAACTTCCAATAGGACATGAAGCACAGGTGCGACCCAGAAGTGGTCTTGCCGCGAAAAAGGGAATTACAGTACTAAACACGCCAGGCACGATTGATGCCGATTATAGAGGTGAAATTGGCGTTATTTTAGTCAATCTTTCAAATGAAGATTTTACAATTGAAAATGGTGAACGTATTGCCCAATTAGTGATTGCTAAACATGAACGGGCTGAATGGAAACAAGTAGACGAACTTTCTGAAACGTCTCGTGGTGTAGGTGGTTTTGGAAGTACAGGGACAAAGTAGTTACAGCAATAAATATTATAAAAGGAAAAGATTGATATGAAAATAATAGTACCTATGGCGGGAAGAGGTTCTCGTTTAAGACCACATAGTTTAACAGTACCTAAACCATTAATTCCAGTCGCGGGACAACCTATAGTTCACAGATTGGTGAAAGATATAGCGAAGGTTTTAAAACAACCAATTGATGAAATTGCCTTTGTCCTTGGAGATCCGGCTTTTTTTGGAGAGGATGTGGTTGATAGTTTAAAGGCGTTGGCTAATAGTTTAGGGGCTAAAGCGTCTATTTATAGACAAGACCAGCCGTTAGGCACCGGTCATGCTATTATGTGCGCTAAGGATTCATTGTCTGGGCCAGCGGTCATTGCGTATGCAGACACGCTCATTAGAGCAAATTTTAGCTTAGATCCGGGAGCTGATGCTGTTATTTGGGTAAAGCAGGTAGATAAGCCAGAGGCCTTTGGAGTAGTTAAATTAAATTCAAGACAGGAAATTGTTGAACTGGTTGAAAAGCCAAAAGAGTTTGTAAGTGATTTAGCGGTTATTGGCATATACTACTTCAAAGAAGTGGGCGTTTTAAAACAACAGTTACAGTATGTTTTGGACAATAATATAGTCAATGGCGGTGAGTATCAAATTAATGATGGTATTAAAGGGATGATGGCAAACGGGAAAGTTTTTAAAACTGGTCAGGTTGATGAGTGGATGGATTGTGGCAACAAAGCCGTTACGGTTGAAACCAATACCAGAATGCTAGGTTTCTTAAAATCTGATGGAGAAGAACAAATGATTGCAGTATCTGTTAAAATCAATAATTCTAAAATCATTGAACCCTGTTTTATTGGAGAAAATGTAATTTTAAATAATGCCACCATTGGACCAAATGTTTCAATTGGTGATAAGTGTATTATAGAAAATGCCACCATTAAAAATAGTTTAATACAGACCAATACAACCATCAAGAATGCCCATTTAGATGATGCTATGATAGGTAATTATGTGTCCTATGATGGTAATTTTAAAGCAGTAAGTCTTGGAGATTATTCAGTATTGGAATAAGATTTGACAATACTATTATTTCAGAATCAAACAATTAAAATTGAAATATAAAATCTACATATTATTTGTTTTTTTGAGTATCCTATTGGTTCCACAATATCAATTTGGACAAGTAGATTTTAATAAAAAGCCTGATGACGATTTAGGCGATTTAGAGGATCAATTTCAAGAATTGTTTTTTGAAGCTTTAAAACAAAAAGGCATTGAAAATTATGACCGCTCTGTTGAAGCGCTTATAAAATGTATTGCGATAGATAATTCTCAATCTGTTTTATATTTTGAACTAGGAAAAAATTACATTCAGCTTAAAAATTTTGGAGATGCTGAAGGCGCTTTAAAAACAGCAGTAGACAAGCAGCCAAATAATGAATGGTATTTAGACGCACTATATAGTTTATATGTTGAACAAAATGAGCAAGATAAAGCCATAAAAACCCTAAAACAACTTGTAGGGTATCATCCTGATTACAAAGAGGAGTTAGTTGCCTTGTATATTTCTGCCAAAAAGTATGATGATGCCTTAGAGTTATTGGACGAACTTGATGAAGAATTAGGTATTTCTGGCACAAGGGATTATATGCGTAATCAAATTTATGCTGCAACAGGACGGAAAAAAGATCAGATAAAAAATTTGGAAAAACGGGTGGATGATAATCCGGATAAAGAAGCTAATTATTTAGCGCTTATTTACCGTTATAGTGAGAACAATGAAAACGAAAAGGCTTTTGAAACAGCAAAAGAACTGCTTAAAGTCAATCCTAATTCTCAATTGGTACATCTGGCACTTTATAAGTTTTATTTAGAAAAGAATGAGCCTGAAAAAGCGATAGAATCTATGAAGATTGTTGTTCAAAGCAGTCAAATAAAACCAGAGGCAAAACTCAAAGTGCTTTCAGATTTTGTGGCTTTTGTCGGCAAAAATCCTCAGTATGAATCAGCTTTAGTTGAAGCAACGACCTTGGCGGGTGATACTAAAACCTCAAAATCATTTATAGAAATAGCTCAATATTATTTATCTAAAGGTGATAAGAATAAAGCCTTGGAGTATTTTCAACAAGCCTTATCATTGGAAAGTGATAATTTTGGTGTTTTACGCAATATTTTGTTATTATACATTGATTTAATGCAGTACGATGAAGCTGTTTCAAAATCAAAAAGCGCGCTTGACAAATATCCATCAATGCCTATAATATATTTAATAAATGGTGTTGCTTTGAATAAACTGAAAAGAGCAGAAGAAGCCGTATCTATTTTAGAAGCAGGATTAGATTATATTATTGATGATACCAAAATGGAAATTGATTTTTATAACCAATTAAGTGTTGCATATACCTTACTAAACAATGTATCTAAGGCAAAAGCGTTTAGTGATAAAGCAAAAAAGTTAGAAACCCCAAATTAGGAACTCGTATATGCACCATAAAAGCCGCTGTTTAATCGCTATTATATTTATTTCATTCGTTCTTGCCACAGGCTGTAAATCCACCAAAACAATAAGATCTGGTTCTGGTAATTTAAATTTATCAACCAAACAAGTCATTAAGGAGAATGCCAAAAAAGCAGCAACATTCAAAACCTTATCTGCTCGCGTAAAAATAGATATATATCAAGGTGAAAAATCAAATGGGTATACTGTTAACATGCGCATGGAAAAGGGTGAAAAAATCTTATTAATGTCTACACCAATATCAGTTGTTAAAGCATTAATCACCCCGGAAAAAGTGAGTTTTTACAATAAGTTAGATAACACTTATTTTGAAGGAGATTTTAAATATTTAAGCGATTTATTAGGCACCGATTTGGATTTTCAAAAAGTACAAAATCTGTTACTCGGCGAAGCCCTATTCAGTTTAAAGGATAATGCCTTTGAAGCTACTGTGAATGAAAAAGAGTATGTTGTGGCGCCTAAAGAGCAAAAAGCGTTATTTGAGCTGTTTTATTTGATAGATCCTTCTCATTTTAAAATATCCTCACAACAAATCTATCAACCCCAAGAACAAAGGCTTCTTCAAATTGATTACAAATCATACCAAAAAGTTGATAAACAAATTTTACCAGAAAGTATAAAAGTTATTGCTGTTGAAGCTGCTGAAGAAATGATTATTGAGTTGGAATTTAAAGCGGTATCTTTGAATGAAGATTTGCGTTTTCCCTTTAAAATACCTTCAGGACTTAAAGAAATTAAGCTGTAATGAACAGTAGAAATCACATTTTTAAATTCGTATTTTGCTTGTTGTTACTGGCAAATGGAGTTGGATTTTCTCAAAACAAAAAGCAAAAAGAACTAGAAGAGAGGAGACAAGAATTAAGGCAAGAAATCAATAAGATTAACCAGTTACAGCAAGAAAATAAATCTAAAGAGAAATCGCAATTATCACTAATAGATAATTATAATTATAAAATTAGTATTCTTAATAATCTGATTTCTGTCACCAATCAGCAAGCCAATCTTCTAACAAGAGAAATCAATTCCAATCAGAAGAAAATAACAAAACTACGTGATGAATTAAAAGCTCTTAAGGAAGATTATGCAGCTATGATTGTGAAATCATATAAAAGTAAAAACCAACAGAGTAGAATTATGTTCTTATTGTCTTCAGACAATTTCAAACAGGCTTATAAACGCTTGCAATATATGAAGCAATATTCTGACCATCAAAAACAACAAGGTCAGGAAATTAAAATTAAAAGTGAAGAATTACAAAGTATAAATGCCAGTCTTCTAGTCCAAAAGGCAGACAAGCAAAAATTGATTAATGAGAACAGAGTTGTTCAAAAGACACTAGAGGAGGAGCGTAAACAGCAGCAAGTACTTATGGCTTCAATTAAGAAAAACATTAATATTTATGCAGCTCAAATTAAAGCGAAACAACAAGAAGCGGATAGAATTGATAGAGAAATAGATAGAATAATTAGGGAAGCTATTGTTAAATCTAATAAAAAAGCTGGTAAATCTGAAAGCTCTATAGGCTTTTCGTTAACTGCTGAAGAAAAAGTATTGGCTTCTAATTTTGTTTCCAATAAAGGTAAATTGCCATGGCCAGTACAAAAGGGATTTGTTACCCTGGGATATGGAACTCAACCATCACCTATTGATAAATCAGTATCAATCAGGAGTAATGGGGTGCGCATTGCTACGGAAAAAGGCGCAAAAGTGAGAGCTGTTTTTAATGGAGAAGTTAGTAGGATTGTAGTAATAAGGAACTCAAATCCTATTGTTATGATACGACATGGTAATTTTATTACAGCCTATAAAAATCTTTCAAAGGTATATGTTAAGGAAGGAGACAAAGTAACTACAAAACAGGATATTGGAGAAGTCTTTACAAATCCATCAAATGGAGATACTATTTTAAATTTCATTATTTACGAAAACCTAAACACATTAAATCCAGCTGAGTGGATCTATAAAATGTAAGCCCTTTATTTGGTTTAAATTTTAACGTAAATATATCCTCTTCTGGTTTTTCTGTAATGATTTCCATTCCAAAAACAGTATTTACTACCATTTACTTTTACAACCGTATAATGCCTTGGAGGTGTTTTAATTACGGTTATTGCATTGGGTCTGGGAACCACATGAGTTGCACAAGACGTCATGATTAAAATTAAAAACAGGAATAAAAATAAGATAAGACTTCTCATAGCTTTTAATCTTTGGGTTTAGCTATAAGACGTTTAGAAAGTAAAAAGGTTTAATTATACAAACAAAGCTTTTAATTCTGTGGCTTCATTTGGCTTTATTTTTCCTGCCAATAATAAACTTAATTGCTTTCTTCTTAGGGCGGCCATATACCGTTCTTTTTCAAGTTTAGTTTCTGGTAAAACCTCGGGAACAGCAATTGGTTTTCCCGTTTCATCAACAGCTACAAAGGTGTAAATGGCTTCATTGGCTTTCGTTTTAGCTCCAGATTCTCTGTCTTCAATCCAAACATCAATAAATACCTCCATTGAGGTGTTAAATGCTCTTGAGACCTTGGCTTCAACGGTAACCACACTTCCTAAAGGAACAGCTCTGTTAAAAGCTACATGATTTACAGAAGCGGTCACCACGATGCGTCTGGAGTGTCTTCTTGCAGAAATGCTGGCGGCTCTATCCATTCGTGCTAACAATTCTCCTCCAAATAAATTATTTAAAGGATTGGTTTCTCCCGGAAGGACCATGTCGGTCATTATAGTTTTTGATTGCTCAGGTGTTTTTGCTTGCATCGGGTCATTTTTTATGATTGTGCAAAGGTAAAACGATTTTAGCGTATTACTATAGGGTTTTAATTATTATTAAAACAGTTTTCACCTATAAAGGGAATTCTATTCAAAAAAGAAAAGGAAGAATTAATCTAATTCTTTAACTAATAACCAAGCATCTTTGTTACTGGTTTTTCTAATTTTGTGAAGTTCAACCAGCGCCTCTTGGCCAGTTTCATAACTTGCATAAACAACTTCATGTAAGCCATACTTATTAACACCAATTTTTCTGGCCTTGAAACCTTCAGCTTTTAATTGATTTATTTTTTTATCACAATTTTCTTCTATTCTAAAGGCTCCAGCGACAATATGATAATTGCCAGATTGTTTGGTAACATTAAATGTCACCGCAGGAAGTGGGTTCTCTATTACAAAAGTAGCTTGCTGAATTTTATTGTCTAATTGCTGAAACGCTTCTTCTTGTGCCAGTTGATTATTTGTTTCAATGCGATTCACATAATAATTTGAAGCGACATATCCACCCAATGTCAAAGCGATTACAGCTACAGCCGCATATCTAAAATAAGGGGTTGATTTGCGTTTTTCAGGAGAGAATGCAATAGGAATTTCTTTTTCAATAGTTTGAGCAGTTTCTTTATAAACTTCTCTTGTAATAGCAGGCGATACAAATTGAGCTAATCCAAAAGCATCGGTTAAATAATTGAGATGATAAGATGGTTCAAAGCGTATTTTCCCTTCACTATTAAAAACAATTTCCCCTATATTATTAAAAGTAATTGCTTCCCCTTGTATTAAACGCGATTTAAGAATTTTAACCCGTTTCCGAATTTTTTCATTAGCCACCTCAAAAGGAATTTTTTCGACATCAGCGATGTACTTAGCTAATAAGCCATCATTTTTTTGAATTTGCTCATTAAATGACAGATTTTTTTTGGGGGGATAAAATGCATTAGTGGTATCATTAATAACTGCTGGCACCCGTTGTGTTAAAAAGGCACCAAATTCAGGCACCGTCACGCACTCATATCTATAAAGTAAATCGCTGATGTAGGTCTCTAATTGCATAAAAACAAAGTTAAAAAATTATACTTTTATATAAACTTTTGACAAAACTATTTATTAACATCGCAAAAATTACTTACTTGTAAACTTTAAATCAATGTGTTAGAATGACAGAAAACGACCTACTAAATACTTTAGCGTTACAACATGTAACTAATATAGGTGATATTACCGCAAAAAAGTTGATTGCACATTGTGGTTCTGCCGCAGAAGTCTTTAAGGAAAAGAAGCAGAATCTGTTAAAAATTGAAGGCATTGGAAGCGTCGTAATTAACGATCTATTTGAAACGAGTCATCATAAGGCCGCCGAAAAGGAACTTCATTTTATTAAAAGTAATGATATTGTTTGTTTATATTTTAACGAAGAAGAGTATCCGGAGAAATTAAAGCATTGTGTTGATGGACCTGTTTTACTTTTTCAATCGGGTGCTATTAATCTAAAAAACCAACACATCATAAGTATTGTAGGCACAAGAAAAATCACAACTCAAGGCATTGCTTTTTGTGAAATATTGTTGGAACAACTAGCGCCTTTTAATCCAATTATTATATCAGGGTTTGCCTATGGAACAGATATTACAGCTCACAAAGCGGCGTTAAAAAATGGTTTACAAACCATTGGATGTTTAGCTCACGGATTAAATCAAATTTATCCTAAAGTGCATAAAAAATATGTTTCTGCTATTGAAAAAAATGGAGGATTTTATACCGACTTTTGGAGTAGCGATACTTTTGATAAAAATAATTTTTTAAAACGAAATAGAGTTATTGCTGGTTTGAGTGAAGCTACTATTGTTATAGAATCTGCTGAAAGAGGGGGAAGCCTTGTTACTGCTGATATTGCTAATTCTTATAACCGAGATGTTTTTGCAGTACCTGGAAGAACAACGGATTCACAAAGTATAGGATGTAATAATTTAATTAAATACCAAAGGGCACAGATGTTAACAAACCCGTTGGACATTCCGTATGTTTTAAATTGGCAATTGGAAACAGAGGTTACACCAAGTGTCCAAAAACAACTGTTTGTTGAACTTGATGAACAGGAAAAAATAATTTATAACTATTTAAAAGAAAACAACAAACAACAATTGGATACTATTGCCGTTAATTGCGGCATGCCTATTTTTAAAATTGCAGGAATATTGCTCAACATGGAATTGAAAGGTGTTATTAGGCCTTTACCTGGAAAATTATTTGAGCTTATTTAGCTTTTTATATTCCACAAAAAAGTGAATGAGAATAGCTATAATTATAAGAACTCCAACCATGATAATCCAATTATTGCCGTTTTCAGATTGAGTCTGAGACAAAATCATTAAGCCTTGCGAAAGACACATTATTATAGTAAACCAAATGAGTTTTTTCATTTTAATAACCGGCTTTTTCTCTTACTCTCTTTAAAACAGCGTTAGCCACTGTTTTTGCTTTTTCAGCACCCAGAGCTAAGGCCTGATCAATTTCAGGCAAATGATTCATAAAATGATTATAACGTTGACGAGGCATAGCAAATTTTTCAATAATAAGGTCATACAAGGCTTGTTTGGCGTGGCCATAACCATAATGACCATGTTCGTAATTGGCTTTCATCATTTTAATTTCAGAATCATCAGCCAATAAACTATAAATAGCAAAACAGTTACATGTTTTCCAGTCCTTAGGATCTTCAAGAGGGGTACTATCCGTTTGAATAGACATAATTTGCTTTCTGAGCTTTTTGTCATCCAAAAATATGTTAATAGTATTGTCTCTGCTTTTGCTCATTTTCTCGCCATCAGTGCCTGGAATCAACATGGTATTTTCTTGAATTTTTCCTTCTGGCATCACAAAAGTATCTCCCATTTTTGCATGAAATCTGGCTGCCACATCTCGAGTCATCTCAATATGTTGTAGCTGATCTTTTCCAACAGGAATAATATTCGCATCATATAACAAAATATCTGCCGCCATAAGCATGGGGTAGGAAAATAAACCAGCATTGACATCTTCAAGTCTATCTGATTTATCCTTAAAACTGTGTGCCAATGTTAAACGTTGATATGGAAAAAAACAACTTAAATACCAAGACAATTCTGTTACTTGAGGCACATCACTTTGTCTATAAAACACGGTTTTTTCAATATCTAAACCAAAAGCTAACCAGGTAGCTGCTGTTGAATAGGTGTTATGACGTAATTCTTCAGCATCTTTAATTTGCGTGAGGGTATGAAGGTTTGCAATAAATAGAAACGAATCATTTTGCGGATTATTTGCCATTTCAATAGCGGGCATAATCGCGCCTAAAATATTACCTAAATGTGGTGTTCCGGTGCTTTGTATTCCTGTAAGTATTCTTGCCATAACCTGCCTCTCAAAAGTGAGAATCTCATTAAAATTAAACTAAACAATGATATTGAGGCAAAGGTAATTTTTTTAATAGAATTGCTCAATACAATTGTGTATTTTTGAAAAACATGAAAGTTTTTAAAAATATTTTTTGGGTTTTATACCGAATTTGGTTTTACGTACTTGTAGCCTTACCAATTTTAATTCTCTTTCCGATTCTAATTGTTTCTATTTTAAAAGAATCTTGGTATCCTTACTTTTTTAAATTGGCTCGTATTTGGGCCAGATTTATTTTGATTGGTATGGGTTTTAAGGTTAAAATTGAAAACCAACAAGCACTTGAAAAGAATAAAAGCTACATGTTTATTGCCAACCATACCTCTATGGCTGATATTATGCTTATGTTGGTATCTGTAAAAAACCCGTTTGTTTTTGTCGGTAAAAAGGAATTGGCTAAAATACCATTATTCGGGTTTTTTTATAAACGAACGTGTATTTTAGTGGATAGAAGCTCACCTAAAAGCAGACAAGCTGTTTTTTTAATGGCTCAAAGAAGATTAAAATCTGGATTAAGTATTTGTATTTTTCCTGAAGGAGGTGTTCCAGAAGAGCACGTTATGCTGGATGATTTTAAAGATGGCGCTTTTAGACTCGCAATAAAGCATCAAATACCTATTGTTCCCCTCACATTTAAAGATAATAAGAAAAGATTTTCTTATACTTTTTTTAGCGGTGGACCAGGTTTGATGCGTGTAAAAGTTCATGAATTTTTAGAAACAAAAAACCTAAAGATTGATAGTACAAAAGAGTTGAATAATATAGCTCATGAAATAATTTTCAATGAATTGAAAAGAGACAATAAATAAAAACTGCTCATATAAAAGAGCAGTTTTTGTGAGAATTTTTCAAAAGCTTGAAAAAACATCAAGGTCTAACCAAAAACCTAAAATTTTAATCCAATTCCTGTATAGACACCTATAAAATAAGGTTTAAAATTGCCTGAGGTATTGTTGAATGTATTGATTTGATATTTAAATAAGGGCTCTAAATTCAAATCTAATTTTTTAGTTATTTTATAATTTAATCCCAAACCAAAATTAGCGCTATAACTCACCTTATTAAGGTTTGTGGCTTCTCCTATGCGAGTACGGTTTCCATTAAATTCAGAAAACAATTCATTATTGCTTAATATGAATGAACTAAAGCCACCGATGATATTAAAACCAAATTTTTTATTAATCAGTGCGTATTCAATTTCTAAGGGAATCTCAATAAAACCTAGAGACTGATTAACAGATGTATTTGAGGTCTTAATAAAGGGCTCATTAATAAGATTGCTTACATTTTCTCCGCTTATTAGCGAGAAGTTTTCTCCTGAATTATTGGTATCTACATTCTTTAAAGCATTGGAGTTAGAGCTTAAACCAATAGATTCAAAAACAATAACATTATTAGTATTGTATCCTAAATTAACTTTATTAATACCAGACCTAATACTTAAATTTTTATTTAATGCATAACTCGCGCTAACACCATAACTCATAGTGACTTCACCACTCTTAGAATTTTCATTAAACTGTGCATCTAATGAGGAGCCTTTACCAAGGCTATTAAAATAAATGGGTGCGGCATGAGTTCCAACACTCCATTTGTTTAAATTAGTAGCTTCATCATCTTTTTTTAATTCAGCCATAGCTTCTTCTATGGTCGAATTATTTTTTGCATTTGAATTCATCAAAGGGTTGTTTTCCTGAGTTTTATTATCCGCTATAGAAGAAATATCTTGTTTATTTGAATTAGTTTTCTCATCAGTTATTCCCATTTCTGAAATAACATTGTCAGATCCTCTTTGGTCAATTTTTGCAAGGCTGTTTTCTTCAGGGGAATTTATAGAGGGACTGTTTTTATTAATTAGTATTTGTTTTTGGTTGTCTGATTGAATAGAGCTAGTACTTATATTATTATTAGAAAAATTATTATTAGTTGATTGAATTGAGTTTTGAGAATTTGAAAGTCTATTGGAATCTTTATTATCATTATTATCGACAACAATATTATTAGAACTAATAATTTCCTTATTTGGGATAGTTGATTTTTCAGGGAAAACGTTTTCAGTATCTACAATTTGATTTGCAGGAAGTGAATTGTTATTGTTAAAATAGAGACTTCCAATGGTTAATAGCAACAAAAACAATGCTGCAATACCGGCATAACGCCACCATAATGGAATAACTCTGCGTTTCTTTTTATTTTGATTAAGCTTCGCTTCAATATTTTGCCAAATAGCATCTTTAGGAGTGGCCTCAAAATCTTTAAAGCCTTCTTGAAACAACCTGTCAATATGTTTTTTCTCTTTCATTATAATGACTGTAAACTTCTTTTTGTATTATAGTTTTCAATAGTTTTTTTCAATATCTGTCTTGCGCGCGATAGATTTGATTTTGATGTACCTATATTTATATCTAGCATACTAGCTATGTCTTTATGAGAATAACCATCCAGTACATATAGGTTAAAAACCAACCTGTATCTGTCCGGTAATTCTTGAATAATCTGTAAAAGATAATCGATAGTAACAGATTCCTCGTCAATTTCTATTTCTTCATCTTCTGCAAAATCATCCGGGATGATTTCAAAAACCTTTTCGTTACGGTATCGCTGTAATACAGTATTAACCGTAATCCTTTTCAACCATCCTTCAAAGGACCCTTTGTGTTTAAACTGTTCAATTTTTTTAAAAATTATTAAGAATGCATCTTGCAGATTATCTTCAGCTTCGGCATAGTTTCTTGAATACTTTAAGCAGATTGAAAATAGTTTGCTCGAAAAGAGTTTGTATATTTCACCTTGTGCTTGAGTATCATTAATCTTACAATTTTCTATGAGTTGTTTTAAACCCAAATCAAACACGTATTAATTAATAATTCATTAATCTATAACGGGTACTTCAATTATTAAATATTGGTCTTCATCATTTTCATCAACGCCTTGCCAAAATTTAAATATATAACTGCCATTACTGGTCACAATAAAATTAAAAGTTGCTTCAACTAATTCATCACTAAGAGTTTCACAATTATTGTCCTGAACGTTATAATTTATAACAGCTACAGTGCGTTCATTTAAATTTTTTATATAATAGAACTCTTTGAAACTATGACAAGTTGAAGGTCTTAAATAACTAACAGTTATAGGATAGATTTCACCTAAAGTAAATGATTCTGGTATATTAACAGTTTCAACAGGTAAAATCTCCAAGCTGTATTCAAGACTATCGTCGTTGCTACAAGAAGCAAATAAAATTAAGGATAATGTAATTATAATCAAACGTTTCATTGCAATTTTCTGTTCATTTGGGTTTACCAAATAGATGCCGTGACGTTTAAAAGGTTGCGTGTTTAAATAAAAAATCCCGATTTATCGGGATTTTTAAATTATTTTAAAGCTTTTAAAATTTCTTTAATTTTTAGTTCCAGTTCATCCTGCAGTTCTGGATTATCTTTAATAATGGCCTTAACAGCGTCTCTGCCTTGTCCTAGTTTAGTGTCTTCATAGCTAAACCAAGAACCACTTTTCTTAATAATTTCATGTTCAACCGCGATGTCTAAAATTTCACCAACTTTTGAAATGCCTTCGCCGTACATAATATCAAATTCTGCCGTTTTAAAAGGCGGAGCAACTTTATTTTTAACCACTTTCACTTTGGTTTTATTACCAGTAACATTCCCGTCAGTTTCTTTTATTTGTGTTGAGCGTCTAATATCTAACCTCACAGAAGCATAGAATTTTAAGGCATTACCACCCGTAGTAGTTTCGGGGTTGCCAAACATTACTCCAATTTTTTCACGCAATTGGTTAATAAATATAACAGTACAATTTGTTTTACTGATTGAAGCAGTAAGTTTTCTTAATGCCTGAGACATTAATCGGGCATGCAAGCCCATTTTTGAATCGCCCATTTCACCTTCAATTTCACTCTTTGGAGTTAATGCCGCTACAGAATCTATAACCACAATATCTATTGCGCCAGAGCGAATTAAATTATCGGTAATTTCAAGGGCTTGTTCACCATTATCTGGTTGAGACATAATTAAATTATCAATATCTACCCCTAATTTTTCCGCATAAAACCTGTCAAAAGCATGTTCGGCATCAATGAACGCGGCAATGCCTCCTGCTTTTTGAGCTTCGGCTATGGCATGCAAGGTTAAAGTAGTTTTACCAGACGACTCAGGACCGTAAATTTCAATAACTCGGCCACGCGGATAACCACCTACTCCCAAGGCAATGTCCAACCCAAGGGATCCAGAGGGAATAGCTTCAACATCTTGTATTGGCGAATCACTCATTTTCATCACTGTCCCTTTTCCATAGGCCTTATCAAGTTTATCTAATGTAAGTTTAAGTGCTTTTAATTTGGCGTCTTTTTCGTTGCTCATCTTTAATTTTATTTCAGTAAATATTGTTGCTAAAATAACACTTCTTTTGTCACAATACAATTTTAGCACGCAACCTTTTTTGGTATTTTACATCTACTTATTATAGTGGGAAATTTTTTGCTATGAAAAGGCCCGGTTTAAAATTTGACATCAATAATTTATTTAAAGAATAGGTTTTTATTAAGTGGTGGCTAAACCAAAAATGAAAGCCCTGTGTTGACTAATTCAAATATTTAAAAAAGCACTTTGCAATATGTAAAGTGCTTTTTTTATGTGAGATGGCCATGGTTTTTTAAAAAAACGTACCTTTGTACGTTTAATATTCTTTAACCTTAAATCATTAGTATAGCATGCAACTGTACAATAAATTAAGCGCAAAAGAAAGATCGGAATTAATCGATGAAGCAGGAAAGAATCGATTAACGCTTTCTTTTTATCAATATGCCAAAATTGGCAATCCTCAAGTGTTTAGAGACCACTTATTCATTACCTGGAATGCATTAGATGTTCTGGGAAGAATCTATGTGGCTCATGAAGGGATTAACGGTCAGTTATCACTCCCGGCAGATCGCTTTAATGAATTCAAAGCACATTTAGACAGCATTAGTTTCTTAGAAGGAATCAGACTCAATATTGCCGTTGAGCAAGACAATAAATCGTTTTTAAAACTAAAAGTTAAAGTACGTGATAAAATTGTGGCTGATGGGTTGAATGACGACACTTTTGATGTAACCAATAAAGGTGTTCATTTAGGAGCAGAACAATTTAATGCTTTTATAGAGGATGAAAATACGGTTTTAGTGGATATGCGTAATCATTATGAAAGTGAAATAGGTCATTTTAAAAATGCCCTTACACCAGATGTTGATACGTTTAGAGACTCTTTAGATATTATTGAAGCCGATTTAAAAGACCACAAAGAAGATAAAAATTTGGTAATGTATTGCACCGGAGGCATCCGATGTGAAAAAGCAAGTGCTTATTTTAAGCATAAAGGATTTAAAAATGTTTACCAACTTGAAGGGGGAATAATTGAATATACCCGACAGGTCAAAGAGAAAAATTTAGAAAATAAATTTTTAGGACAAAATTTTGTATTTGATGACCGCAGAGCAGAACGGATAAGTGAAGATGTGGTAGCCAATTGTCACCAATGCGGTCAGCCTTTTGATGTGCATACTAATTGTGCTAACGAAGCCTGTCATTTATTATTTATTCAATGTGATACTTGCAAAGAGAAAATGGAAAATTGCTGTTCAACCGCTTGTATGGAAATAAACAAATTGTCTTATGAAGAGCAAAAGGCACTTAGAAAAGGGAAAGGTAATAGTAATGATATTTTTAAAAAAGGGAGAGCAGATCATTTACCATTCAAAAGGGATTTGAGAAATATTTTTGAGACACTCAATATTAATAAGGAATAACAGGTCAGTCATGCATAAAATTGAATTAATGGCTCCAGCGGGAAATTTTGAATCTTTGCAGGCGGCTTTAGATAACGGAGCGGACTCTGTTTATTTTGGTGTAGAACAACTAAATATGAGAGCTAGAGCCTCTATTAATTTCTCTTTAGAGGATTTACCAGAAATCGCAAAACGTTGTAAAGCCAAAAAGGTAAGAACGTATTTAACGCTAAACACTATTATTTATGATCATGATTTATCCATTGTTAAAACCTTAATCAACAAAGCTAAAGAAGCTGATATCACAGCGGTTATTGCTATGGACCAAGCGGTTATAATGACTGCCAGAGAGGTTGGCATGGAAGTTCATATTTCTACACAAATAAATATCACCAACATTGAAACCGTTAAATTTTATGCGCTGTTTGCGGATACTATGGTTTTGAGTCGCGAACTTAGTTTAAGACAGGTAAAAAAAATAACTGAACAAATAGAAAAAGAGCAAATCAAAGGTCCTTCAGGAAAACTAATTGAAATTGAAATATTTGGTCATGGTGCTCTTTGTATGGCAGTTTCGGGGAAATGCTATATGAGTTTACATTCTTATAACTCTTCAGCAAACAGAGGTGCTTGTAAGCAAAATTGCAGAAAAAAATATACCGTTATTGAACAGGAAACAGGATTTGAGATGGAGATTGATAACGAGTATATCATGTCTCCAAAAGACTTATGTACTATAGATATTTTAGACAAAGTAGCTGATGCCGGAATAAAGGTCCTGAAAATTGAAGGACGTGGAAGAGCTCCTGAATATGTTGCGAATGTCATTTCATGTTATCGTCAGGCCATTGATAGTTTAGAAAGTGAGACGTACCAAAAGGAAAAAGTGGTTGTCTGGATGCAAGAACTTGAAAAAGTTTATAATCGTGGTTTTTGGAATGGGTATTATTTAGGGCAAAAACTTGGAGAATGGAGTATAGGTTCCGGATCTCATGCGACCCAAAAGAAAGTATATATAGGAAAAGGGACACATTTTTTCCCAAAACCTCAAATAGGTGAATTTAAAATTGAAGCTTATGATATTTCGATAGGAGACACAATACTAATAACTGGACCAACTACTGGAGCTAAAGAAATTGAGATCAATGATATGATGGTGAATGATAAAAAATTAACAAAAGGGTCCAAAGGTGATTTAGTTACGATTCCTTTAGGTTTTAGAATTAGACCTTCTGATAAGTTATATAAAATTGTAGAAAACAAAGTAGAAGCTTAATGGTAGTTATCACCTTACAGCGTAACAAATGTATTGGATGTAATTACTGTGTGGAATTTGCTCCTAAACAATTTCAAATGTCAAAAAAAGACGGAAAATCTGTCTTGTTGCATGCTAATGATAAGAAAGGCTTTTTTACTTTAAAATCTAATGATAATGATATTTTTGAGGCTTGTGACAAAGCTTCTACTGCTTGTCCAGTAAAAATAATTAGTGTAAAATTAATTTAAGAATCCACACAATTAATAAGCTTTTTTAGTGTTGTAATGATAATTAAACTACTATTTTAAAGTAAGCATAATAATCTTATCTTTACCTTTTAAAATAATTATAAACCTTCATTCGTAATATTTTTATTAACGAATTCAACATATAAAAGCATATGGCTTGTAACAGTTGTACAACTGACAGTGGCGGACAGCCAAAAGGATGTAAAAATAATGGCACCTGTGGTACAGATAGTTGTAACAAACTTACTGTTTTTGATTGGCTAGCAAATATGTCTCTTCCAAACGGAGAAAAACCTTTTGACTGGGTTGAGGTCCGTTTTAAAAACGGCAGAAAAGAATACTATAAGAACCTTGAAAATCTAACATTAAGCATTGGTGATGTGGTTGCTACACAGGCGCCATCTGGTCATGATATAGGGATGGTTACCCTAACAGGGGAATTGGTGCGGGTTCAAATGAAACGTAAAAATATTTCTCAAGAATCAGAAGAAATATATAAAATATACAGAAAAGCGGGTCAAAAGGATATTGATATTTGGTCTGATGCAAGAGACAGGGAAGAACCTATGAAGGTGAAAGCACGTCAATTCGCGATAGACTTAAAGTTAGAAATGAAAATTTCGGACATTGAATTTCAAGGCGATGCCAGTAAAGCTACGTTTTATTACACTGCTGAAGACAGGGTTGATTTTAGAGAACTTATTAAGGTGTTTGCCAGAGAGTTTAGAACCCGTATTGAAATGAAACAAGTTGGTTTTCGTCAGGAAGCCGCTAGACTTGGAGGCATTGGTTCTTGTGGAAGAGAATTGTGTTGTTCAACCTGGTTGACAGATTTTCGCTCGGTAAGTACCTCAGCAGCAAGATACCAGCAGTTATCATTAAATCCCCAAAAACTGGCGGGTCAATGCGGAAAATTAAAGTGTTGTTTAAATTATGAGTTGGACACCTATCTTGATGCCTTAAAAAGTTTTCCAAAAACAGAAATTAAATTAGAGACTGAAAAGGGAACGGCCGTTTGCCAGAAAACCGATATTTTTAAAGGACATATGTGGTATGCCTATGAAGGTGAATGGATGAATTGGCATAAAATAACTACTGATCAGGCTAACGAAATAATTGGCATCAATAAAAAAGGCAATAAAGTTTCAAGCCTGGAAGAATATGCTTCTGAGTTGGTAAATGATTCTAAAAATGAATTTGAAAACGTTGTTGGTCAAGATAGTTTAACGCGCTTTGATAGTCCAAAACCAAACAATAAACGTAAAAATAAAAGGAACAATAAAAATAGAAGAAAACCTCAAAACATAAAAAATGATGCGAAATAAGGTATTGTTATTAGTTTTAGTTTTTTCTTTAGTAATAGTTTCTTGTGATTCAAAAAGGATCTATGATGATTATAAATCTGTTCCGGATGAATGGAATAAAGATTCAATAATGTCATTTAAAATACAGCCTCCAGATTCCATTAACCCTTATAATTTATTTGTGAATTTAAGAAACACCAATAGATATAAGTACAATAATATTTTTTTAATAGTTGAAATGGTCTTTCCTCACGGAAAAACAATAAAGGACACTTTAGAATACAGAATGGCCGATCCAAGTGGCAAATTATTAGGCACAGGCCTTATGGATGTTAAAGAAAATAAGTTGTGGTATAAAGAAGCCGTTGTGTTTAATGAATCAGGTGAATATACTGTTAACATTCAACATGCTATGAGAGAAAACGGCAAAGTAAATGGCCTTGTTTCTCTTGAAGGCATTACAGATATTGGTTTTAGAATAGAATCCCCAACAAGTAATAAATAGTTATGGCAAAAGCAAAACAAACAAGAGATAGTCAAGGGTTTGATACATATGTGCGTTGGTTTTGGATACTTTTTTCAACAGGTATCATTTTTCTTGTTTTAATCTTTGCTTTCGCTTCTTGGGGTGTATTTGGTGAAATGCCCGATCATACGGTTTTAGAAAATCCTAAAACTAATCTTGCGACAGAAATTATTTCTTCTGACGGAAAGACCTTGGGTAAATTTTATTTTAATGACAACAGAACGCCTGTTGGATATGAAGATTTATCTGAAAACCTGGTTCAAGCTCTAATCGCAACAGAAGATGAACGATTTATGGATCATTCTGGAATAGACGCCAGAGGCACTATAAGAGCCGTGGTTAAACTTGGAAGTGGCGGTGGAGCAAGTACTATTTCTCAGCAATTAGCCAAACAATTATTTCATGGAGAAGGCTCAACTAATATTATTGAAAGAATTTTACAAAAGGCAAAGGAATGGATTATTGCCATCCGTTTAGAACGTCAATACACCAAAGAAGAGATTATTGCACAGTATTTTAATATTTATGATTTTGGAAATAATGCTGATGGTATTAGAAGTGCTTCTCGTATTTATTTTGGGAAGGAACCTATTGATTTAAATATTAATGAATCTGCAATTTTAGCTGGCATGCTTAATAATTCTTCCTTATATAATCCAAGGCGTAATCCGGAAGGTGTAACCAATAGAAGAAATTTGGTGTTAAAAAAAATGGTTAGAAATGAATACATTTCACAGGCCGTATGTGACTCTTTGATAAACAAACCTTTAGAGATAAATTATAACCCTGAATCGCATCGTGAAGGTATTGCCACCTATTTTAGAGCATATTTAGATCGATTTATGAAGGACTGGATTAAAAACAATCCGAAACCTGATGGCACTAAATATAATTTGTATAATGATGGATTAAAAATCTATACCACCATTGACTCACGCATGCAACAATATGCTGAAGACGCTGTACAACAACATATGCCAAGACTTCAGGCAGAGTTTGACCATCAAAACATACCAAGCAGAAATCCTACAGCACCTTTTTTAGAATTAGATAAAAGTGAAATTGATGCTTTAATGAATCGTTCTATGAGGCAATCTGAGCGTTGGAGGAAAATGAAATATGATTTGCATAAATCGGATGAAGAAATAAAGGAATCATTCTATAAACCCATAGAAATGAGTATTTTTTCCTGGAAAGGCGAAATTGACACGATAATGAAGCCCATAGATTCTATGCGTTATTCCAAGCGATTTTTACATCCAGGCATGATGTCAATGGATCCACTGACTGGGCATGTGAAAGCTTGGGTTGGAGGTATGAACTATCGATATTTTCAATATGATCATGTTAAAACAGGAAAACGACAAGTGGGTTCAACATTCAAACCATTTGTTTATGCTGCGGCTATTGATCAACTGCATTTATCACCTTGTGACTTGCTTCCAAGATCTCAAATAACTATTGAAGCCTATAAATATGGCAATCCAGAATCTTGGTCTCCAAAAAATGATGATGGTAATTATGGTGGGTCTATGACCCTCATGGACGCCTTAGCAAACTCTGTAAATACGGTTACAGCAAGAATAATGGATAAAGTAGGTCCGCAAACAGTGGTAGATTTAGTTCAGAAATTAGGGGTTGAATCAGAAGTCTTACCGGTACCTTCAATAGCGCTGGGAACCGCTGATTTAAGTGTTTATGAAATGGTTGGTGCCTATGCGGCCTTTGCAAATAAAGGGGTCTATACTAAGCCAGTAATGGTGACAGGTATAGTAGATAAAAATGATACCGTTTTATATCAATTCACGCCAGAAACACGAGATGTTTTAAGTGAAGAAACAGCTTATGTGACGGTTAAACTTATGGAAGGTGTGACACGATCTGGTTCAGGAGCACGTTTAAGAACTTCAGGTGCTGAAACGTATAGAGCCGACTATAGAGAAATAATAACGGGCTACCCCTATCAATTTACAAACCCTATTGCTGGTAAAACAGGAACCACCCAAAACCAAAGTGATGGTTGGTTTATGGGGATGGTACCAAATCTAGTTACTGGTGTTTGGGTGGGTGCAGAAGACAGATCTGTTCATTTTGGAAATATCACCTATGGTCAAGGCGCTGCTATGGCATTGCCCATTTGGGCTGTTTATATGAAAAGCTGTTATGCTGATAAGGAGTTGAATATTTCTGCTGGAGATTTTGAGGTTCCAAAGGACCTTAGCATTCGAGTTGATTGCTCAGACACCTCAGAAAACGACGATGATAATACTAAAATAAAGGAAGAGATTCCTGACGATTTAGATTTTTAAAAATCAAAAGCCATTCTTTTTAGAATGGCTTTTTTATTTTGTAATTTTAAAACAATAAAATACTGTTCTAATGATTAAAAAGAAAGTTGCAAATGTTGATGATGCACTAAATGGTGTTTCAAATAATATGACTTTAATGCTTGGAGGCTTTGGACTTTCCGGCATACCGGAAAATGCGATTGCAAAACTTGTAGAATTAGGAGTTACTGGATTAACCTGTATTTCTAATAATGCCGGCGTTGACGATTTTGGGTTGGGATTACTATTGCAAAAACATCAAATAAAAAAGATGATCTCTTCATATGTTGGTGAAAATGATGAGTTTGAGCGCCAAATGCTTTCAGGTGAATTAGAGGTTGAACTAATTCCACAAGGTACTTTAGCTGAAAGATGCAGAGCGGCGCAAGCGGGGTTTCCTGCAATATATACACCTGCCGGTTATGGAACTGAAGTTGCAGAGGGTAAGGAGACCAGAGAATTTGAAGGTAAAATGTATGTTTTAGAGCATGCTTTTAAAGCTGATTTTGCCTTCGTAAAAGCCTGGAAAGGAGATGAAGCGGGTAATCTAATTTTTAAAGGAACAGCAAGAAATTTTAATCCAAATATGTGTGGCGCTGCAAAAATTACGGTGGCTGAGGTGGAAGAATTGGTGCCAGCGGGTTCTTTAGACCCCAATCACATTCATATTCCTGGAATATTTGTACAGCGTATTTTTCAAGGCGAAGTTTACGAGAAAAGAATTGAACAAAGAACAGTAAGAAAAAAAGTTTAGTTATGCTAGATAAAACAGGAATTGCAAAACGTATTGCAAAAGAGGTTAAAAACGGCTATTATGTAAACCTTGGAATAGGAATTCCAACGCTGGTGGCAAATTATGTCAGGAATGATATTGAGATAGAATTTCAAAGTGAAAATGGTGTTTTAGGAATGGGACCATTTCCTTTTGAAGGAGAAGAGGATGCTGATATAATTAATGCCGGGAAGCAAACCATTACAACCTTGCCAGGAGCTAGTTTTTTTGACTCTGCTATGAGTTTTTCCATGATAAGAGGGAAGCATGTGGATCTGACAATTTTAGGGGCGATGGAAGTTGCTGAAAATGGTGATATTGCCAATTGGAAAATACCGGGTTATATGGTAAAAGGGATGGGCGGTGCTATGGACTTGGTAGCAAGCGCTGAAAATATAATTGTTGCTATGATGCATACTAATAAAGCAGGCGAATCAAAACTACTTAAAAAGTGCTCTTTGCCTTTAACTGGCGTAGGATGTGTCAAAAAAATTGTGACAAATCTGGCTGTTATTGAAGTTACCGATAAAGGGTTTAAACTTTTGGAACGCGCTCCGGGAATATCTGTTGAAGAAATTATCAGCGCCACGGAAGGAAATTTAATTGTCGAAGGATCTATTCCAGAAATGGATATATAAAAACGTAGGCAAATACATCAATAAGTTAAAATATTTTACATTTCGTCGATTAATAGTGGTTTTTAACTTGTTATTTCAAAAAGTTTTCTACTTTTATAATCCCTAAATTAACCAAAACAAATAAATAGATTTCCCCAAGTCTAACATAAACTTAACGCTTATGAATTTTGCAACAAATCTACCTGAACAACCTACATTTAATGAAAGTAAATTCAAAGAAACACTACGTGAGAATTTACGTTTTTTAAAAAGTTTATTGTACCTAACTAAAAAAGTATTTATGCTATAATCCTTTTGGAATAGCATCGATTAACTTTTTAGTATAATCTGTTTTGGGCGATGTGTAAATAGTATCCGCATCGCCTAATTCTTCTATTTTTCCTCTATTCATGACCAATAACTGGTCGCTCATATATTTTACCACGGCCAAATCGTGCGATATAAAAATATAAGTAAAACCAAAAATTTCTTTTAGTGAGTTTAGCAGGTTTAAAACCTGTGCCTGAACCGAAATATCTAAAGCAGAAACAGACTCGTCACAAACTATTAATTTAGGTTGCAGAGCAATGGTTCTGGCAATGCCTATACGTTGTCTTTGACCTCCTGAAAACTCATGCGGATATCGGTTAAAATAATCTTCAGATAAACCGACTTTGTTTAAAATCTCAATTGCTTTTTCCTTACGTTCTGCATCAGAATGATAAAGCTTATGCACAATCATAGGTTCCATAATGGCTTCCCCAACAGGAATTCTTGGGTTTAATGATGAGTAGGGGTCTTGAAAAATAATTTGGATCTCTTTTCTAAGTTTTTTTATTGCAGAATTTGAAAGTTTTGTGATATCAATGCCGTTATACAAAATTTGGCCTGCTGTTGCTTTATCTAATTGAAGAATGGCATTTCCTAAAGTAGATTTGCCACAGCCAGATTCTCCAACTAAACCCAAAGTTTCACCTTCGTAAAGTTTAAAGCTCACACTATCGACAGCCTTAAATGACTGTGCTTTGGTAAACCAACCCGATTTTGAAATATATTCTTTTTCAACGTTAATAAGTTCTAATAATGGGGGTTTACTGTATAAGAATTTATGCCTTTGTCGTCGCTCTTCATAAGTGATAATATCACTAACCGCCGTATTATTTAAATAATCCTGAATAGTTGGTAAGGTTTTTAATCGGGTATTTAATGAAGGTCTGGAATTTATTAATGCTTTAGTATAATTATGTTGTGGTTTGCTAAATATGGAATCAGCCGTTCCTTGTTCAACAATTTCTCCTTTATACATAACCAGTACCCTATCGGCAATTTCTGAAATTAAAGCTAAATCATGCGTAATAAAAAGGATGCTCATGCCCGTTTTGACCTGAAGTTCTTTGAGCAAAAGAATAATGTCTTTTTGAACGGTGACATCAAGAGCTGTGGTGGGTTCATCAGCAATTAGAATATCAGGTTTGCAGGCAATAGCTATGGCAATCATAACACGCTGTTTTTGACCACCAGAAATTTCATGTGGATAGGCATTGTAAACGCGATGAATATCTGGAAGTTTAACATTTTCAAAAAGCGCCAAGGTTTCCTCCTTTGCTTGTGCTTCTGACAGATTGGTGTGTTCTAGTAATATTTCTTGAACCTGTTTTCCGCAAACCATGGAAGGATTTAAAGAGCTCATAGGTTCTTGAAAAATAATGGCTATTTTTTTACCTCTGATGGATCGAAATTCGTTAAATGTTATTGTAGTTAAATCCTTTTCAGCATAAAGAATACTTCCAGAAGTTATTTTTGAAATTTTTGGAGGAAGTAAACCCAAAATTGCTAATGAAGAAACCGATTTACCAGAACCAGACTCACCTACAATGCCTAATATTTCATTTTGATTGAGTTGGTATGAAATGTTATGAATTACTTTATTTTTCCCAAAGGAAATGGAAAGGTCTGTAATAGACAGAATCGGGTTTTTTTGAGGCATTTATATCTGAATAATTTCGTCTTGAGTTAACAGGTCATCACCGCGCAGGCGTAAAAATATTTGAGCCACAGCTATGGTATCCTTTTCACAGTAAGTAATAATCCGGTCTATTTCTTTTTCTTCATAATAAACCCTATAAACTTCGCTTCCATCAATATCATCTTTTGGTGATGGAATACCTAATACATTGGTTAATAATTTCAAAGACGTGTAGGTTTTATAATCGCCAAATTTCCATAACTCCAAAGTATCTAAATGAGGAACTTCCCAAGGTTTTTTTCCAAATAGATTGAGCTTGTATGGCAATTCAATATTGTTTATGATCATACGCCGAGCAATATAGGGAAAATCAAATTCTTTGCCATTATGGGCGCAAAGCAGATGTTTAGTTTCACTAAAATGTGAGTTTAATAAGTTTTTAAAATTTTTTAGAATCTTAATTTCATCTCCATAAAATGAGGTCACTCTAAAGTTTCTGATATCACCCCTGAAAGTAAAATACCCAACAGAAATGCAGATTATTTTTCCAAATTCAGCCCAAATACCAGCACGCTCATAAAAAGCCTCAGCCGTTTCATCTTCTTTTCTTTGGTACTGTGATTTATGTTCCCATAAAGCTTGTTTTGTTTCATCTAGATCAGAAAAATAAGGGACTTCTGGAACAGTTTCAATATCCAGAAATAATATGTTTTCAAGATTTAATTTTGAAATCATGATCTATCACTATTTTTTACTTAACCCTAGCATCAAACTACATTGTTTTCCAAAAATGGCAGCTACTCCGGCAGCTATGCCTCCTATAATTCCTGTAACAAGCAGCAAGAGATATTGATTGCCATTTAATGGTAATAAAACGGCTATTTTTTTAGCAAGAATAAAATCATTACTACTGCTTAAATAATAAGAATGAATAAACCATAACAATGCTATCGCTATAAAAGGGACAAAGAACACATCGCTTTTTTTAAGTGATAAAAACAACGAGGTTAAAAAAGCAGCAATCATAACAGACCACCATGGTAATACAAAAGATAGTGCAACAGCCAATGAAATAGTCATTATAAAATTTATACTTTTTATTTTCATGGCTTAGGTGTTAAGGTTTGAGTAGAAATGATGTCATGATGAGCTTCGGATTTCTGCATATATAAAAAATTTAAATATTCTCCTGCGGCCCATTTATCAATAAAATTATCATAATAGCTGCTTCCAGGATTTCCAGATTGTCCACCTGGATAAATACCTATTGCTTTTGGGGGTGAACTCATTTCAACAATTATTCGCCATGAAGGCCCATGATTTTTATCGGCTGCATTAACGGTGTTTCGGTCACCACCAATAGGCAGATCAAAACGAGAGAATGCGGGTAAAGCTTGCAATAAATGGTCAACATAAGTACCTTTATAAGTGCCCCAGTTAAAATCACCATTTTTAGCTTTCCATGCCATTAAATTTTTAATAGTTTCCTTAAAGGATATTAAAAATAAATCACTTGAGGTTTCTTTTTCAGGCGTTTTAACAATATCCATAAAATCGTCATTAGGGTAATTTTTAAGCATGAAGATGGTTTGATATACAAAAGGATAAGTGAGTGCCGTTCCTTCAACATCATATTCATCCCAGGTTAAAGGAAGTAATGTTTTCCACCACAAATCCCAAATACTAGGAGCCAGTTGATCAACCTCACTATTAAAGTCCCATTTTTTAATAATGTTTAACATGTCCATTTCGTCATTACTCAGACTTGAAGTATCCATATGCTCAAACATATAAGGCAATAACTCTGACGCTTTAAGATTGTAATTGTCGTTTTGAAGGTCTTTAAAATCTTCAATGCTTATTTTTTCTTTTGATCTGAAAAAATCATTAATCACTCTGTTTCTGTACGTTTCATAACCATCATTAAACACATAATACGGATAAGATTGATCTACAGGATGTTGGTTGGCAGAACTCACAAATCCACGTTCAGGATTTTTAGTATGCGCATTGAATTCTTTAGGAATAAAACTTTTCCAATCATTTTCAGGATTGCTTCCGTCCATTAAAAATTTACCCTGACCTTTCCATTTATTAGGAAATAACCCTTGAATCCAAAGCGCAATATCACCTTCAGTGGAAGCAAATACAAAATTCTGTGCGGGCGCCACCCAATGCTCAAGGGCTTTTAAATAATCGTCATAATTTTTTGCTGAGTTGAGGTCTAAAAGCGTCCGTTGATTATTTCCACCAATAAGGCCAGCCCATTTCATGGCGTAACCTTCTTTACCTCTATTTCCTTTAAAGGTGTAATCATAACTTACAGGACCATGATGTGTATAAATAACAGAATCAACATACGTTTTTTGACCTTTAATTTTAATTTCTTCTAAACGAACAGAGGTGTTTTTCCATGAATTATTGTACTTATATTGTTTCCTGCTTTTGTCTTTAAATTCAATTTTATACCAATCCTTAACATCACGAGTAGCATTGGTTTCACCCCATGCAATATCTTTATTAAAGCCAGAAACAACCCCTAAAGCACCTGGCAAGGTCGCTCCGAAAGCATTATGTTCTGGTGTTGCTAATTGCATAACAAACCAAATAGAGGGTAAATTAAGTCCTAAATGTGGGTCGTTGGCTAAAATAGGATTTCCGGAATACGATTTACTTCCAGAAACTGCCCAGTTATTACTGCCGTTATCCGGGTCTGGTTTTTCCATTGTTTCAGGTATAGAATCTAAAGGAAGTTGAGATTGTGGAACTTTCGTCATTGGAGTATCAATAAAACTCCAATCAGTTTCTTTAGGAATGACAGGATCATTAATATCAAAAAAATCAGGATATAACAAATCGAAACGATCTTTCCCAAACTCACGAAGTGCATTGGTATATTCTAGGTCATAATCTCGTCCACATAAATCATCGGTCATATACATTAAGAGCAAAGCTGTTTTTTGGGCAGTCCATGGCTCTGGTTTATAATTTAATAATTTATATTCTACAGGATAATCACTAACGTGCAAACTATTTATATAACTATTGACACCTTGACAATAAGCTTCAAGAAATTTTAAAATTTCAGGGTCTTCTTTCATTTTTTCTAAAGCATTTTCAGCGCCAAATCCCATGCCTTTTCTGCGTTGAGCTCTATCATAATTAAGTGCTTTCTCACCTATGATTTCTGATAAACGACCACTAGCTGCATACGTTTGAAATTCCATTTGCCATAACCTGTGTTTGGCAGTGATATAACCTTGAGAACGATATAAATCCATTTCATTTTGAGCAAATATATGAGGAATAAGATTGGCGTCATAATACACGGCAACTTTGTCTACAAGACCCTCTATTTGAAAATTATCAGAAGTTGATTCTGTTTTTTCATTTTGCCAAACACCTTGAGAAGGGCTTAAAAACTTACCAAGAGGAGGAACAGAACCAAGCTTTGTGTTGAGCGCATAAAAAACCACTACGGCTAGTAATAGGGATAATGAGAATTTAAAATATTTCATTAATTAGGTTTCGTTTTGGATGTATTAAATATAATAAAATTAATAATCAAAACAGCTATGTTTTGCTTGGTTATAGCTAACCATAAAAAGAATGTTTTCTAAAACAAAGACGTTTGTTTATAAGGACTTTCATGTTCCAACAGCCATTGTTTTCTATTTAAACCACCGGCGTAACCTGTTAAACTGCCATCACTACCAATAACTCTGTGACATGGAATAATAATCCATATAGGGTTTTTAGCATTGGCATTTGCAACGGCACGAATAGTCTTCACATCACCTAATTGTTTCGATAAGTCTAAATAAGAAATGGTTTTACCATATGGGATTTCAAGCAGCTGGTTCCAGACTTTTTTTTGAAACTCAGTCCCTTCAGGATTGAGTTTTATATCGAATATTTTGCGTTTACCATCAAAATATTCTTGAAGTTGAAACACACAATCTTCCAACTCCAAAGGAATAATATCAGTAATTTTTTCTTCTGAATTAAGGACCGTTATTGACACTATGCCATCGTCATCACCAATAATTTTGGTAAAGCCTAATGGGGAGCTAATGATGCAGGTTTCCATTAGTCTTGCTCTTCGTTTTTGGGCTTTTCTTCGTTAATCAAACCTAATCGTTTTGCTCTGTTTTCCCAGTTTTTTCTGGCAAGAAATTGCAAATCGGATACATTATCGCTTTCATCCATTATTTCTAGACCCAAAAGGGTTTCAATAACATCTTCCATAGTTACGATGCCGTTAACTGAACCATACTCATCAACCACCAAAGCCATATGGTTTTTACTATCTATTAATTGTTGAAATAATTCTGGGATAGGAATACTTCGATTTACAATAATAATGTCTCGTTTTAAGTCCAGTAATGTTTTGTTATCATTATCTAAGGCCATTTCTTTAAAAACATCATCTTTTAAAACCAAACCAACTATGTTATCATGATGCTCTGAATATATGGGAATCCTTGAAAATCTAATATTGGAATTTGCATTAAAAAATGCAGCAACCGTCATAGTTTCGTTTTCTGTTTTAATAACAGTTCTTGGAGTCATGATATCTTTAGCTAGAATTTTTTTAAAGTTAAGGAGGTTTTTAATTATTTTAATTTCGTTTTCTTCAAAGACGCCTTCTTCATGAGCAATTTCAGTCATAGTAACAAATCCTTCACGACTTAATATACTTCCATGAGATCCTCCTCCTATTAATTTTGTAGTTAGTTGTAATAGCCAAAGTAGCCCGGTCCATTTTAAAGGAAATATAAGTATTTTTAAACTTATTGCGGTAAAACCTCCTAAATGTTTCCAATAAGTGGCGCCAATAGTTTTAGGGATAATTTCAGAGACTACTAATATTAAAACGGTCATAATAGTAGAAACAATTCCAACCAAAAGATCTTCAGTAATTATAATGCCTATAAATGAATGAGGAGTACTACCAAAAAGATTAGCATAGGAAACTTTTGCTTGTACACCTACTAAAATGGCACCAACGGTATGAGCAATTGTATTAAGTGTTAATATGGCAATTAACGGTTTGTCAATATCTTTTTTTAAATGTTCTAAAACTTTAGCGTATGCTTTCCCTTCTTGAGTTTTTACTCTTAGAAATTCTGGAGTAATACTTAAAAGCACCGCTTCTAAAATAGAGCATAAAAAGGAAAAGAAAATCGAGATAATGGCATAAAAAAGGAGTAATCCCATTTAATAAAATTAAGAAATCAATTTAACAACATCTTTGGCAAAATAAGAAGCAATAACATCTGCACCAGCACGTTTAATGGCGGTGACTTGTTCCATCATCACAGCATCATGATTTAACCAGCCTTTTTCTGAAGCTGCTTTAATCATGGCATACTCACCAGATACTTGATAAACCGCTACCGGAACATCTACCGCATTTTTTACTTCTCTTACAATATCTAAATAACACAGACCTGGCTTTACCATTACAATGTCAGCGCCTTCATCAATATCCATCAATGTTTCTCTAATCGCCTCAATTCTATTGGAATAATCCATTTGATATGTTTTTTTATCTTTAGGAACATCAACCATATCAACTGGTGCAGAATCTAATGCATCACGAAAAGGACCATAAAAAGCTGAGGCATATTTAGCGGAATAACTCATAATACCGGTATTAGTGAATCCTTCGTCTTCAAGTGCCTCACGAATAGTCAGAATTCTACCATCCATCATATCACTTGGTGCTACAAAATTCGCTCCAGCGATGGCATGAGACACACTCATTTCGGCTAAAACATCGGCAGTATCGTCGTTTATAATCATACCGTTTTTCACAATACCGTCATGACCATAAGAGGAA
Organism: Yeosuana sp.; assembly: GCA_036525815.1. Lineage (GTDB taxonomy): Bacteria > Bacteroidota > Bacteroidia > Flavobacteriales > Flavobacteriaceae > Yeosuana. The sequence continues at coordinate 40,607 of DATCZQ010000173.1, forward strand.
TAGGGATCCAAAGCAACATCAGTCATCACTAACATATCGGGACACACATTTTTTACTGTTTTAATGGCGCGTTGCATGAGTCCGTTTGGGTTTAAGGCCTCTGTTCCTTTATTGTCTTTTAGATTATCTGGCACCTTTACAAAAAGTAAAACCGATTTCAATCCAAGTTTCCAAAGCTCTTTAACTTCTTTTTCCAGTAGATCTAAACTAAACCTGTAGTAATTTGGCATGGAAGCGATCTCTTCTTTAACGCCTTTACCTTCTACTACAAACAACGGTACTAAAAAATCATTTGGAGTGATGATGGTTTCTCTAACTAATGAGCGAATGGATTCATTGGCTCTTAAACGTCTATTTCTTCTTAATGGATACATGTTTCTATATTTAAAAGCTTAAAAATACAAAGTAAAAAGTATATAAAGCCTTACTTATATCATATTTAAAGCCAATTTTTAGGATGTTTTAATACCTCAATTAATTTTTCTTCACCACTGCCTTTTTCTGGATGATGGTCATAAACCCACTGCACATGAGGTGGTAAACTCATTAAAATACTTTCAATTCTGCCATTAGTTTTTAATCCGAAGAGGGTTCCTTTATCATGCACTAAATTGAATTCTACATAACGACCTCTTCTTATTTCTTGCCACTGGCGTTGGGCTTCTGAATATTTTAAATCTTTTCTTTTTTCAACAATGGGCACATAAGACATCAGAAAACTATTTCCTACCTCCGTGACAAAATGATACCAATCTTGCATGGTCATATCATCAGATGCTTTACAGTAATCAAAAAATAACCCACCAATACCGCGAGCTTCATGTCTATGTGAATTCCAGAAATAAGCATCACACTTTTGCTTATATTCATTATAAAAACTTGGGTTATGTTTATCACAAGCCAATTTACAGGTTTGATGAAAGTGTTTTGCATCTTCGTCATATAGATAATAAGGGGTTAAATCTTGTCCGCCGCCAAACCAGCTATCTACCATTTCCCCTTGCTTATTATACATTTCAAAATAACGCCAATTAGCGTGTACGGTTGGCACATGAGGGTTTTTAGGATGCAATACTAAACTGAGGCCGCAGGCAAAGAAATTAGCATCTTTTACACCAAAATAGGCTTGCATAGTTTCTGGTAATTTACCATGTACAGCAGAAATATTGACCCCTCCTTTTTCAAAAACACGCCCATTTTCTATGACCCTTGTTCTACCGCCTCCACCTTCTGGCCGTTCCCAAATGTCTTCTCTAAATGTCGCTTTACCATCAAGGCTTTCTAGTTTTGAGGTAATGCTGTTTTGCAAATCTTGAATATATTGGTAAAATTTATCCTTCATAATTTAATTCGTATAATTCCATATCCATGGGCTCCTGATCCATAGGAGTGAATTCATTTTTTAAAGTTTTTTGCCAAACAAAATTACTTTTTTCAGCCACTTTTATACTGGCCATATTGCTTACATGGGAAATAATCTGAAGTTTTTTCAGATTCAATTTTTGAAAAGCGAAGGTTGATGTTGCTTGTATGGCTTCACTCATAATGCCTTTGCCCTCAAATGTTTTTCCAATGCAGTAAGCAAACTCCCCTTGTTTTTTGTCCCAATCAATGGCTTTTAAAATGATTAACCCAGCAATGCTTTTTGTGGATTTATCTTTAATTGTAAAAGTGTATTCAATTTTTTTTTGAATAGCTTCAACACGTTTTGCGATGTAGGTCTTAGTGCTTTCCAAAGTTCTGTTTTCAGACAGTGTTTTTGGCAAGTAGAGTTTAAAACGTTCGGTATTAGACACCAATAATTTGTTAAGATTAAGAGCATCTTCAAATTTTAATAATTCAATATAAAAGTCGTCTGATTTGTAATTCATTCAATATCGTTTTGATTTTTGATAAATCAGGTATTGAAAGTAAGACAAATAATAAAAAGTCTGTTTTTAATTATAACCTTAGGTTAGGCTTTATATTCTTTTACAGCATCAATAAACGCCTTCGCATTTTCTAATGGGATATTAGGTAAAATACCGTGTCCTAAGTTTACTATATATTTGTCTTTTCCAAATTCATTTATCATTTGATGTACCATCTTTTTTATTTCTGCAGGTGGAGACAACAATCTTGCGGGGTCAAAATTACCCTGAAGGGTAATATTTCCTCCTGTTAAATAGCGCGCATTTTTTGGTGAACATGTCCAGTCAATTCCTAAGGCAGAGGCGTTTGATTTTGCCATGTCATTTAGGGCAAACCAACATCCTTTTCCAAAGGCAATTACCGGAGCATCATCTTTTAGAGCTTCAATGATCTGGTTGATATATTGCCATGAAAATTCTTGATAATCTACAGGCGATAGCATGCCACCCCAAGAATCAAATATTTGAACAGCATTGACTCCAGCTTCGACTTTGGCTTTTAGATAGGCAATAGTAGTATCCGTGATTTTTTGCAATAACTGATGTGCTGCAACAGGGTTTGTAAAACAAAATTCTTTTGCTTTGTCATAAGTTTTACTTCCTTGTCCTTGTACAACATAGCACAAAATGGTCCATGGTGAACCAGCAAAACCAATTAATGGGACTTCATCCTTTAGCAATTCTTTGGTTGCTTTGATGGCTTGCATTACATAATCTAATTCTACATGAACATCAGGCACAATAACATTGTCAACACCTTTTTGATTACGAACAGGGTTTGGTAGGTAAGGACCAAAGTTAGGTTTCATTTCCACTTCAATATTCATGGCTTGAGGAATAACCAATATATCACTAAATAATATAGCAGCATCCATGCCGTATCTGCGAATGGGTTGTACTGTAATTTCACTCGCAAGTTCCGGGGTTCGGCAACGTGTAAAGAAATCATATTTATCGCGAAGGGCTATAAACTCTGGTAAATATCTTCCAGCTTGACGCATCATCCAAACAGGTGGACGGTCAACAGTTTCTCCTTTTAAAGCTCTTAAAAATAAATCGTTTTTTATCATATTTTTTTGTTCCTTGTTAAAAAAAGCTCTTTTTTATAAATTGGCAGCTAACCTATGCATAATGTTCGTTTACTAATTCAATAACACTTTCAATAGTAGGTATTTTTGCGATGCGCACATCTTTGAAGTGTTTTTTTGCTTCTTCTGCAGTTGTTTCGCCAATGCAAAACGCGATTTTTTTTGGTTTGTTTTGCAAAATATAACTTTGAACAGTTGACGGACTGTAAAACATGATACTTTCTGTTGAGTCATCAACTTTAAGCGAAGCGTAAACCGTATTATAGGCTTCTACTTCGTTCACAGTAATATTATTGTCGGCTAATATTTTTGGCAAATCATCTAATCGGATATCACTGCAGAAATAAGTTATTTCAGTGCCTTCCATATAATCCACTAAATACTCGGCTAATTTTTTAGCACTATTTTCTGAATGCGTAACCTTTCCAATTTTTTGTTCAATTAATTGCTTGGTCCTTCTGCCAACACAATAGATGTTTTTGAACTGTAATTCTTCAGAAGAAAAATTGGTAACAAGCGATTCAACTGCATTTTTACTTGTAATGATGATACTTTTGAGGTTTGATCTTAAAAGCGTTTTCGGAATCCTGTTAATACTTACTTTGATAAAATCTGAACTTTTTACCGAAATCTTATTATTTAATAAATGCCTTTGGTTTTCGGTTAATGCTTTTGTAGAGTAAACAGTTGTTTGCTTGTTTGTTCTTTGTAATTCATCCATTAAGCGTTTTCCGCCACGCTCAATGACAAAATTAGCACAAAAAGCAGCCATATCATGATGTTCACCTAATTTTTTAACACGTGTAACGTCTATTCTTTTAGAACCATCAATACTTAATAAAACGCCTTTGAAAGTTACCTCTTCATTTTTTATTTGAGCAATAGCTCCAATTGGAGCCGTACATCCGCCCTCAAGACGGTTTAAAAATTCTCGTTCAATACTCGTGCATATTTCAGTTTCTTCATGGTTTAATTCAGCACAGGCATTAACAGCAAATTCATTTTCTTTTAAGGCTGTGATCATAACAGCCCCTTGTGCTGGTGCAGGAATCATCCAATCTAAATTAATGGCTTCTTCTGGTCTCAAACCAATTCTTCCTAAACCTGCAGCGGCGAAAATAGCCGCATTCCAATCTTCATTATCCTTTAATTTTTGCATACGAGAATTCATATTCCCTCTCAAGTCAACAATGGTATGTGTCGGGTATCTGTTAAGCCACTGCGCACGTCTGCGTAAACTGCCCGTTGCAATTACCGCTTCTTTTTGGGATAAGAACTCTTCGTTATTTTTAAACACTAGGGTGTCATTAATATTACCTCGTTTTATTACCGCGGCCTGGATAATGCCTTTTGGCAATATAGTGGGCACATCTTTTAGTGAATGCACTGCAATATCAATATCATAATTTAACATGGCAATATCCAAAGTTCTTGTAAAAATGCCAGTGATACCAAGCTCATATAACGGTTTGTCCAACACTAAGTCTCCCGTTGATTTTACAGGAACCAGAGTCGTTTTATAACCAAGTTTTTCTAATTGATCTTGAACAGTTTTTGCTTGCCAAAGCGCCAATTCACTGTCGCGAGTGCCAATTCTTATAATTTTAGACATCTATTAAATTTTCTAATTGGAACACTTTTTTTATCAGCTCAAGGCTTTCATCGGTAGAAATATTATCATCTTTTAAATGATGCGCAAAATGATTAGTAATTTTTTGAATGATATTATTGCTAATCAATTCAGCTTGTTCTTCGTTAAAATTATCAATTTTTTTTCGCTGAGTTTCTAATTCCGCAATTTTAAAATCTAAAAGCTTATGCTTTAAGGCTTTAATTGTTGGGGCAAACTTTCTGGTTTCTAGCCAGTCATTAAATTCCTTTTTTACTTCTTCAATAATATTTTCAGCTAAAGGAATATGTTCTTTACGTTTTTCGTGAGTTTTATCTGTCATTTTTGATAAATCATCTAAATGCACTAACATGACTCCAGGTAAATCTTTAACATTGTCATGAACGTTTTTGGGTATTGATAAATCTAAAATCAAAAGAGGTTTGTCTGTTTGAATGAGATGCTTATCAATAGTTGGTCTCTGGGCGCCTGTGGCTACAATTAAGATATCTGATTGATTGATTTCTTCTTGTAAATTAGCGTAATCCTTTACCACTAAATTAAATTTGCCCGCAATATTTTCTGCCGTATTTTTAGTTCTATTAATGAGAGTAATACGCTCATTTTTAGTATGTTTCACCAAGTTTTCACAGGTATTTCTGCCTATTTTTCCAGTTCCGAACAATAAAATATTTTTATTTGAAATATTCTCGACGGAGTTAAAAATATATTGAACAGAGGCAAATGAAACAGACGTGGCTCCAGAGGAAATTTCTGTTTCAGTTTTAATGCGTTTACTTGCCTGAATAACAGCATTCACCAAGCGCTCTAGGAAATGATTTAATAAATTAGCTTTTTTAGAAATAACGGCACTTTTTTTAATTTGGCTAATAATCTCAAAATCTCCGAGAATTTGACTATCTAGGCCAGAACCGACCCGAAACATATGAGAAATGGCGTCTTTGTTTTTGTATATATATGCTACTTTTTGAAACTCCTCAATGGTTCCTTTAGTATTGTCACAAAGCAGTTGAATAAGCTGAAATGGATGTTGAGCAAACCCATAAATTTCTGTTCTATTACATGTTGAAGTAACCAGCAAACTCTCAATACCATTTTCTTTAGCTTGATTAAGTATTTTGATTTTAGAGCTTTCATCTAAACTAAACCTTCCTCTCATATCTGCATCAGCTTTTTTGTAGCTTAACCCTAGAGCATAGAAAGAACTGCTTTTAGAAATATTATATTGTTGCATCGAAAAACCTGAAAATTTTGAAGAACAAATGTATGTATCAAAAAATTAAAAAAACAACGCCAAAAGAACTTTTAGTGTCGTTTTTGGGTTTTTAGAGTTTTTTTTTAATATTATATGATATTTATCATATTTTTATGCTTGTATTAGCGACTTTTAAAACACTTATCCTAAAATGAACCAAAAAAAGAACAAATATAACAAACAATCGATTTATAATAAAAATGTCGATGAAAGGTATTTTGATGAAGTTTTTGTGGATGATGGATTTTTTGTTTTAACATTTAAAAATGAGGAAAATAATATCCAAACTTTGCGTAAGGATGTTCGAAGCGATTACATACAATTTCATTTTTGTGTAAAAGGATTAAGTAAATTTGTATTTAATGAGGGCACTTATACTTTAAATATTCATGAAGAAAACTCATTATTATTGTACAATCCGCAAAAAGATCTACCAATTAATTTAGAAATAAACCCAAATTCTTGGCTCGTATCGGTACTAATTTCTATCAAAAAATTTCATTCTTTATTTTCTCAAGAAGCGGATTATATTTCTTTTTTGAACGATGATAATAAGGAAAAAAAATATTATAAGGATGGAGAAATTTCACCTTCAATGGCCATTGTTTTAAACCAATTAATTAATTACAACCTGAATGAGTCCATAAAACATTTATATTTTAAGGGAAAGGCATATGAAATTTTGAGTTTATATTTTAACAGAAATGAAGACAACAATATTGAACAATGTCCATTTTTAGTAGATGAAACTAATGTCACAAAATTAAGAAGGGCCAAGGAAATAATTATTTCTAAAATGGCTGAGCCCCCTAGTTTGCAAGAATTAGCAGATGAAGTAGGCTTAAGTCTAAAAAAACTAAAAGAAGGTTTTAAACAGATTTATGGCGATACTGTTTTTGGTTTTTTGGTAGAACACAAAATGGAGTTTGCACGTAAAATGCTAGAGGCCGGTGATAGTAACGTCAATGAAGTTGGTTTAAAAGTAGGCTATAGTACCTCAAGCCATTTTATTGCGGCCTTTAAAAAGAAATATGGTACCACGCCAAAAAAATATTTAATGTCTTTAAATTAAAATACTACTTATCTTTGCAAAAAAATAATATGAAAAAAGGAATTCTTTTAGTAAATCTTGGTTCTCCTGACAGTCCGGAACCAAAAGATGTCAAGAAATATTTAGGTGAATTTTTAATGGATGAACGGGTTATTGATGTACCTCTTTGGGCCAGAACCTTGCTCGTTAAAGGAATTATTTTAAACACACGTCCTAAAGCTTCTGCAGCAGCCTATAAAAAAATATGGTGGAAAGAAGGCTCCCCTTTAATTGTATTATCAGAAAGATTACAAGATAAGGTACAGCAAAAAAGTGAAATTCCAGTAGGATTAGCCATGCGATATGGTAATATGTCTATACATAAAGGCTTACAGGATTTAGTCAATAAGGGTGTTGAAGAAGTACTTTTAATTCCATTATACCCGCAATTTGCTATGGCAACTACAGAAACCATTGTGGTACTGGCGGATGAAATTCAGAAGGAATATTTTCCGAATCTAAAAATAGAATCGCTACCTGCGTTTTATAATGACCCGGAATATATAGAGGTCCTTTCACAATCGATTAAAAGGCATTTAAATGGAATGTCCTATGACCATTTATTATTTTCATATCATGGGGTTCCGGAAAGACACATTAGAAAAAGTGATATAACAAAATCGCATTGTAAAATTGATGGCAGTTGTTGTATTACAGACTCAAAAGCCCATCAATTTTGCTATAGGCATCAATGTTATGAGGTTACAAGATTAGTAGGAGAAAATCTTAAACTAGCGGAAGGTACCTTTTCAACATCATTTCAATCAAGATTAGGATTTGATCCCTGGTTGCAGCCTTATACAGACAGAACAATTGAACGATTAGGGAAAAAAGGCATTAAAAACATGGCTATTGTAACGCCAGCCTTTGTAAGTGACTGCTTAGAAACTTTAGAGGAAATCGCCATGGAAGGACAGGAAATATTCCATGAAATGGGAGGCAAAGAATTTACAACCATTCCGTGTTTAAATGATGATGATTCTTGGGTTACACTATTAGCAAAATGGATTAAAAATTGGGCTTAAGCCTCAAGATAAATGACAAAAATATCTTCCCAGGATTTAGGATCTCAACCAATAACTAAATTATTAATTAAACAAGCCGTTCCCGCATCTATAGGAATTTTGGTGATGTCACTTAATATTTTAGTAGATACCATCTTTGTTGGGAATTGGATTGGCTCAATTGCCATTGCAGCTATTAATGTGGTCTTACCGGTTTCTTTTTTTATTGCTGCTTTAGGAATGTCAATCGGTATAGGGGGATCTTCAATAATTTCAAGGGCGCTTGGTAGTAAAAATAGAGAAAAGGCATTAAAAACTTTTGGCAACCAAATAACCTTAACGTTTTTACTCACAATTACATTGGTAGTATTAGGTCTATGGTTTAAGGATAGTATTATTTTGTCTTTTGGAGGTAAAGGAAACATATTTGAACCCGCCAGAATTTATTATACTATTGTACTTTATGGGGTACCTTTTTTGGCACTTTGTATGATGGGCAATACAGTTATAAGAGCTGAAGGTAAGCCAAAATTCGCCATGTATGCCATGATGATACCTTCTGTTACTAATTTGCTATTAGACTATATCTTTATTTATATTTTGGACTACGGGATGGAAGGTGCTGCTTGGGCTACTTCAATTTCCTATTTCATATGTTTTGCATTTATATTTTGGTTTTTCTTATCCAAAAACTCGGAGTTAAAAATAAACCTTTCACATTTTGGCTTGAGCCCTTCTTTGGTTTCTGAAATTAGCTCTCTTGGCTTTGTCACTTTAGCAAGACAAGCGGTTGTAAGTATTACTTATTTATTTATGAATAATATCTTATTTGATTTAGGAGGAGAAGTTTCAGTAACATCATATGCCATTGTAGGAAGAATGCTCATGTTTGCTATGTTTCCTGTGTTAGGTTTAACACAGGGATTTTTACCAATAGCGGGGTATAATTATGGTGCCCAAAACTATACTCGAGTAAGGGAAACAATTAATATTGCAATAAAGTACGCTATGATAATGGCTACTTTAGTATTTATTTTATTAATGCTCTTTCCTGAAGCCATTACTAGAATGTTTACTACCGACATTGAAATTATTAGTAAAACACCAAATGATATGCGTTGGGTTTTTGCTGCCACACCAATAATAGCCATTCAACTTATTGGAGCGGCTTATTTTCAAGCAATAGGTAAAGCGACTCCAGCACTTATTTTAACTTTATTAAGACAAGGTCTCTTTTTTATTCCGTTAATATTAATTCTACCTAAGTTTTATGGTGAATTTGGAGTTTGGGTGTCATTCCCAATCTCTGACGTGCTTTCAACCATGGTGACGGCTTACTTTCTGAATAGAGAAGTAAAGTTAAATTTAATAGCTAAAGACGGAGCTTAAAGTATTATTCTTATTTTTAGAGAATCATAATTGAACGATTATTTACCGTGCAAGCAGCCCTTTAAACAAAAAGATATTAACCAAATTATTCATAGAAAATTAATGGAGTTTTACAACTATATCAAATCGTTTCATCTCATTTTTGTAATCACATGGTTCGCCGGTTTATTTTATATTCCGCGTTTATTTGTGTACCAAATTGAGTCTTTTTATAAACCTTCTCCGGAAAAGGAAATTCTAGGTAAACAACTTAAATTAATGAGCAAGCGCTTATGGTATATTATAACCTGGCCGTCGGCAATATTGGCTACTATTTTTGCTGTTTGGTTACTCATTTTACAACCTTTTTGGTTAGAACAACCATGGATGCATGTTAAGTTAGTGTTTGTAATTCTTTTAATTATTTATCATTTTAAAACGCATCAATATTTTAAACAGTTGCAAAAGGATGATGTCAAGAAAACATCTAGTTTTATGCGCATTTGGAATGAAGGAGCCACCTTCATTTTGTTTGCCGTAGTTTTTTTAGTCATTTTAAAAAATGCGATTAATTGGATTTATGGAATAATAGGTCTTTTAGTTTTAGGAGTACTGATAATGTTAGGTTTCAAAGTATATAAGAATATTAGAGCAAAAAACCCTGAAGCTTAAAAAACGATTGGTTCAATTATTGCTATATTTATTAATTAAAACAAATTGAAACTTGGATTTGGTTTGATTAATCATAATTTAACTGCATGAATTTAAAAAGGTTGTCTTTACGTACCCGTATTTTTATTGGGATGATCCTTTTGGTACTAATGGCATCCGTTTTAATTGCTTCTGTTGCTATTTATCAATACAAAGAAGAGACAAAGGATTACCATCAACAAAGGCTTGAAAGAAAGGAAAAGGCGATTCAAAGTCACATTAATTTTGTTTTAAAGGAAACGTCTTATCCCGTAACAACTAAAGAAATTCCTTTAATTTTTAAAGAGGAAATTTATAAAATAGCCGATGTTCATTCGCTTCAATTAAATCTATATGATCTTGACGGGACCTTGTTGAAAACATCAAGAGCCACATTTACATTAGATACCTTGCAGGTTTGTATTAGAACCGAAATATTAAATGAATTATCTAATACCGCACAACATCATTATATTGAAAAAAGTGAAGAAAATGGGGAAATCTTTCAATCTTCATATTCTTATATTACAGACCAAAAATCTAAACCTTTAGCCATATTAAATTTACCTTATTTAGAGAATGATGAATTCCTTTCTAAAGAGCTAAATGAGTTTTTATTAAGGTTGTTATATGCTTACTCTTTTGTATTACTTATGGCAGTAGTTATTGCTTTTCTTTTATCAAAATACATTACAAAATCATTAAAAACCATTAGTGATAAAATCAATACTACACGATTGGAAAAAAGCAATGAAAAAATAGAAATAGGAGACACTAGTGAGGAAATTAATGTACTGGTAAATTCATATAACAGTATGATTGATGAACTTGAAGAAAGTGCAGTAAAACTGGCAACTTCTGAAAGGGAACAAGCATGGAGAGAAATGGCAAAACAGGTAGCACATGAAATTAAAAACCCATTAACGCCTATGCGTTTAACGGTTCAAAATTTTCAACGTAAATTTGATCCTACTGATGAAAACATTATCAAAAAAGTAGATGAATACAGCAAAACACTCATTCAGCAAATTGATACCATGAGTTCCATTGCATCGGCATTTTCAAACTTTGCAAAAATGCCCGCACAGCAAAATGAAACTTTAAATGTGGTTAAAATTGTAAAACTGGCTTTAGATATTTTTAATGAAGAATATATTGAATTTTCATCTGATTCTGAAGAGATTATTGCAAAATTTGATAGAACGCAATTGATAAGAGTCGTTACTAATTTAGTGAAAAACGGGATTCAGGCAATTCCAAATAATAGAGAGCCTAAAATAAAAGTGAATGTAAAAACTGAAAATGATCAAGTAATTATTACCGTTTCTGATAATGGCACAGGTGTTTTAGAAGAAAATAAGCTTAAAGTGTTTGAGCCTAAATTTACCACAAAAACAAGTGGTATGGGATTAGGTCTTGCTATGGTTAAAAACATTGTTGAAATGCATAAAGGGACTATATCTTTTGAGTCAGAACCCAATAAAGGAACTACATTTAAAGTGACCATCCCAAAAGAAAATTAAATAACAATGAAACAACTATTCTTAAGTTTAGGTGGTTTTATTTGTAGCAAAGTGTTTCACACGTCAGAAACTAACACATCAAAGTAGTAGAATTTTTTAAAGAATAACAGATTATGGCATACAACAACATTTTATCAGAAACCAGTAATAGCATTTGCTATATTACTATTAATCGTCCCAACAAATTAAATGCACTTAATAAAGAAACCATTGAGGAATTGCATGAAGCTTTTAAAGAAGCGGAAGAAGATTCAGACATAAAAGTTATAATTTTAACAGGAAGTGGCGAAAAGGCTTTTGTAGCAGGGGCTGATATTAGTGAATTTGCTAATTTTAATGTAAAAGAAGGGAAAAGCTTAGCCGCAAAAGGGCAAGAAATATTGTTTGATTTTGTTGAGAACTTATCGACGCCTGTTATTGCCGCGGTCAATGGATTTGCACTCGGAGGCGGTTTAGAACTAGCCATGGCCTGTCATTTTAGAGTGGCAAGCGTTAATGCAAAAATGGGCTTACCAGAAGTGTCTCTAGGTGTGATTCCCGGGTATGGCGGTACACAGCGTTTGCCAAATTTGGTTGGAAAAGGCAGAACAATGGAAATGATTATGACCGCGGGAATGATTGATGCTCACCAGGCATTATCGTATGGATTGGTAAATCATGTAACAAGCCAAGAAGAATTATTACCACTTTGTGAAAAGATAGCAGGTAAAATTTCGCGAAATTCATCCGTGGCTATTGCTGCGGCAATTAAGGCAATTAATGCCAATTATCAGGATGGTGTCGATGGTTTTGAGGTTGAAATAAACGAATTTGGCAACTGTTTTGGTACTGACGATTTTGTTGAAGGCACAACCGCTTTTTTGCAAAAACGCAAAGCGGAATTTCCAGGAAGTTAATTTGTTTCAGGTAATGTTCTTTATAAAAGCTTATAAAAAGTAAAAGTGAGTATCGCTACTCACTTTTACTAACAAACTAAACTAATTAAGACATCATTTGTATCTGATGTGTTTTATATCAACTATTAAATTCTCCGTAAAAATACTTTGGTTGTGTTTCTTTTAAAACATCAATATTGATGTATTTATATACTATTTTAACTTAGTTTAAATTTATACTAATACATTAAGTTTAAAATAACACATGTTTTAGAATTATTAAATGAGTTGTGACATTTTGTTGTCAATTTCATCTCCAATGAACTGGTCTATTAATATGGATGAAAAAATCCAATAAACAGAGGCATATATTATTACAAAAGCAAGCCATAATACTTCTAAGTGAATTGCTAGCATTATATTGGTTACTAGTATTAAAGCAGAAATATTTAAAAGACCCCAGATAATGTTTAGTAGGGCTCTTTTAATTTTCCAGTTATCATAAAGACTTTTAAGATTTGAGATGAAACTGTTTTTTTTAATTGAAGTTTCACCAAAGAAGTTAATTAATATTTCCATGAATATTTTTTATTTTATTGGGGGAATTATTTTAATACAAAATAAAAGGTGAGGCTAAAATAGAAACACTCACCTTTTAACAAACTAAACTAACTAATATTGTAAAACTATTTATAAGGTCATGTATTCATAATATTCTCTGCCATTTGAGCTCAAAACTATTTTATAGTTGCCTTTTGCTTGTAAAGCCAGTTTATAAACTTTTTCTATCACTTTCGTGTCCTTAATGTTTTCAGAATAAATTAATCCCGATCCATCTTGATAATATATTTTTATATCTAATGGTTCATTGTTTAGGGCTAATTTAGACACATATATGTAATTCTTTTTGAAAGCAACAAAGGGTTTGTGTATAGTAGTTTCATTGTCGTTGAATTCTACTTTATTGGAGGTTACTGTAAAAGGGAATGACTTAATTTCAAAATCTTTTTCAAGTTCAAAAACATAAAAACCATCCGGTAATGTAGTTAAATCAAAACCTTTTGAATAGTTTCCTGAATCTTTAATTTGTTCCTTATAAAGGATGATACCATTTAGATCTTTTATTATTAGTTCGTTTCCTTGTTTAACATTGTTTAAAGTAAAAGTTGTTTTTTTTGAATCGTTCTTTGGATCATTATTTAATCCATTCGTTGCATTACTAATCAAGGCAATAAACATGGCCCCTGTTAATAATATTTTTCTAAGTGTTGTTTTTTTGTTTTTCATGATTTGGTTTTTTTGTAGCGTTTTACAATGCAAATGTATGTCGGTAAGCTAGCTGAAAAAACAACCATTTTGGCATATATGTGTGCTATTTTATCAATAAACACAATGTTAAATTAATGTTAAGTTAATTTAGCATACATTTGTGTTAATAGACTACATTTTTTCAGGAGTTTAAATTGTAAATTTGTTTAAAAATTACCTATGCCGAACAAGAAACCAACATTTGAAAAAGTTAGCCCTGCTTTTGGTAGTTCTTTATTAGTTAAGCAACATACTGAAAAAAGGGAAAATAAATTTGCCTTTTGGCATTTCCATCCGGAGCTCGAATTAGTATATGTCAACAAAGGGAAAGGAAAAAGACACATTGGCAATCACTTATCTTATTTTAACAATAGCCAGCTCATATTATTAGGATCAAATCTGCCACATAATGGTTTTACGGATAGATTAACTACTAACGGTACAGAAACAGTGGTTCAATTTAAATCTGATTTTTTAGGAGAAGGGTTTTTTAATATACCAGAAATGAGCGGCATTGTTTCTTTATTTGAAAGAGCAAAAAAGGGAATTTTATTTAAACCTGAAGCAAAAAAAATTGTTGGTCCAAAAATTGAAAAATTACCTGATCTTGAAGGTTTTGATAGAATTTTAAAACTTCTTGAAGTCTTGAATGACTTAGCTGAATCTAATGATTATTCTTTGCTAAATGCAGATGGGTTTGCTTTTGAAACTAAGCCACAGGACAGTTCAAAAATAGATGTCATCTTTAAATTTGTTAACAGTAATTTTCAGCGCCATATAAGTTTAGAAGAAATAGCCGATAAAGTTAGTATGACAGTGCCTGCATTTTGCAGATTTTTTAAAAAGACCACGGGAAAAACATTCACAGAACTGGTTAATGAATACCGTGTGGTACACGCCACCAAATTGCTCAACGAAAGCCAGTTAAGTATTGCTGATATTTGTTTTGAGTGTGGGTTTAATAACTTTTCTCATTTTAACAAGCAGTTTAATGAGATTACGGGTCAAAGCGCTTCAAATTATAGAAAGGAGATTAAACTTATTATACAGTAGTCAATTTAATAATCGGTTATGGATAAAGATAAAATTGAAAAAGCAATAGAGTACTATAATATCAAAAGGGATGGAATAGTAAATTTTATGAATTCAAGCAATAACTTGTCTGTTGAACAAATTATACACCATGGAGAACAATTATCAATATTGGAGCATAAGTTAACTGCATTGGAGGTGGCTCGGGAAAACTAAAGCGTATTCCATATTTAAAATGAAAAATCCTTTACTAATCAGTAAAGGATTTTATAATTTTTTTTGAGTTTTAAATTATTTCATCAAATAGTTTTAATTTTATTTTATTCTAAACCAAAGTAACAAGGCTCCTGTTATAAGAGGCAATGTGATTAATAAGATCAATAGAAATTGAAATAAATTTAATGTATTTGTTTTGTACTGTTTTTTAATTATCTTTTTCATGTTTAAATTATTAAACGTTCAACAGGGCAAAGGTAGACTGAGAACATAATGAAAAACACATCTATTTTGACTCATATGTATGCTGTATTATCCAATATATTAAGATTAAGTTAACATGAAGTTAAAATAATATAGGTTTGTGGTTTTATTTAAAACAGAAAAGAAATAAACCTTAATGAATAAGTAATAAATCAGTACTATTTATAGCTTAGCTTCCCACTCATTATAAAATTGTTTTAAATATAATTCCATAAAAGCATGTCGGTCTGAAGCAATTCGCTTACCAGTATTGGTATTCATTCTGTCCTTTAACAATAACAATTTTTCATAAAAATGATTGATGGTAGGGGCATTTGAATTTTTATATTCTTCTTTAGTCATTTTAAGATTGGGCTTTATATCCGGATTATAAAGTTGTCGGTTTTTAAATCCTCCGTAATTAAAGCAACGCGCAATACCAATGGCGCCAATAGCGTCCAGTCTGTCGGCATCTTGAACAACCTCCAATTCTTTTGAATGAAATTTTTGCGAAACATTCCCACCTTTAAACGAGATGTTTTCAATAATATTAATAACATGTTCAATAACCGCTGAATCTACATTAAGATTAAATAGAAATGTACGAGCTGTGTTTGGCCCAATTGTTTCATCTCCATTATGAAATTTGCTATCCGCAATGTCATGAAGCAAAGCAGCAAGTGATACCACTAATTTATCAACCCGTTCTGTTTTTGAAATAAGTAACGCATTGTTAAAGACACGCTCAATATGAAACCAGTCATGCCCACCTTCAGCATTTACTAATTGTTCTCTTACAAAAGCAATGGTTTTGGTTATTTGATCTTCAGTAGTTAGCATAGGCTCTAAAATAAAAATTCCTTTTGAAACAAAAGGAATTAATATAATATTTATAAAGAAGTTATAATTTTAATTTGGCAGGTTCGACCCATTTAAATTGAAAGGAGTTTTCTGGTATAGTCATTCTATCAGCTATCCTTAGCATCCTTTCTGGGAGCTTCATCAAGTAATCTCTTGCTTTTTCGGCTTCATCAG
>DATCZQ010000174.1:0-16326 GCA_036525815.1 Yeosuana sp.
AACTAGGCATATTCTTTGTCATCTATTTTTTGGGAATGATTTTAAGTATTAGTTCCATAAAATCTTTAAACTCGCTGCTGTTAGGTGAAAATTATGCTAAAAGTTTAGGATTAAATATTAAAAAAAGCAGGTTGACCATTATAATAGCTACCAGTTTATTAGCCGGAACAATAACCGCTTTTGCAGGGCCCATAGCTTTTATTGGTCTGGCCATTCCACATATGACACGACAAATATTCAATACCTCTAACCATAAAATATTATTACCTGCTGTATTTTTGTTTGGAGCCATTGTCATGCTTATTTGTGATAGCATTGCACAAGTACCTAATAGTGATTATACTTTACCTATTAACGCCATCACTTCCTTAATTGGAGCGCCCGTCGTTATTTGGTTATTAGTAAGAAAACGTAAAATGATTTTTTAGATTATAGGAATGAAAGATATTCAAAAACATATCATTTTAAGTACGGAAGGATTATCCATTGGTTATTCCTCAAAAAAAGAACACAATATTATAGCTTCAGATATAAACATCAATTTACATCAAGGGGAGCTGATTGGCTTAATTGGGGCCAACGGCATAGGTAAATCAACACTTTTAAGAACTTTAACTCATGTTCAAAAACCACTTCTTGGAAGCGTTCAAATAAATGGTAAAAGCATGAATGAATACCACCCTATTGATTTAGCTAAAGTATTAAGTCTGGTATTAACAGAAGCGATGCCCTCAAAAAACTTAACGGTTTTTGAACTTGTTGCTTTAGGAAGGCAGCCTTATACTAATTGGGTTGGTTCTTTAACTAGTGAAGATATGGACAAAGTGAATGACGCGTTAAGACTCACTAATATTGAACATTTAAAAAATAAAAATTGTTATGAGTTAAGTGATGGGCAGTTACAAAAAGCAATGATTGCCCGCGCTTTAGCACAAGATACAGATCTGATTATTTTAGATGAACCTACCACGCATCTTGATATGTATCATAAAGCTTATATTTTAAAATTATTACAAAAGTTAGCTCAGGAAACAAAAAAGACCATTTTGTTTTCTTCACATGAAATAGATTTAGCCATTCAGTTATGCGACACCATAATTGTGATGACAAGTGATCAGGTTATTTCAGACCAGCCATGTCATTTAATTTCAAAAGGTGTTTTTAATAATTTATTTCCAAAAGATTTGATTGGTTTTGACCAAAAAACAGGAAGCTTCAGAGTCATTAAATAAATTTAGACCCATTCTGTTTACAGCTTTAAAAACTTTATACTTCAAACTAAAAAAATTATCTTTGGTAAAATTCATCCGTATTTATGTCTGACTTCATAATTCAATTTTTTGCCGTTTTAATTTTTGCTGTATTAGGCTTCTTTTTAGGCACCTATTTTAACCAACTTAAAAGTAAAAGCGAACAGAGCTCCTTAGAAGAAAGGTTAAATCAAACACATTTAACCAATGAAGAGCTTAAGCAAAATTTAAACAAACTTGAACAAAGCCGTGAAGAGATTCGTCGTGAAAAAGAATTATTAACATCTGAACTTGCCATAAGAAATACTGAATTTGAAAATTTACAGCAACTCAGTTTAAAAAGAGATGAGGAAATTGAATTAAGACAGGAACAATTACGAAAAGACTTTGAACTGTTAGCAACCAAGATTTTAGATGAAAAATCTGAAAAATTCACCCTTCAGAATAAAGAGAATATCAAAAATATTTTAACACCTTTACAAGACAAAATAAAAACCTTTGAAGAAAAAGTAGACCTCACACAAAAGGAAAGTATCAGCATGCATTCTGCTTTAAAAGAGCAGCTTTTAGGCTTAAAAGATCTCAATCAGCAAATGACCAAAGAAACCACCAATCTTACCAGAGCCTTAAAAGGTGACAGTAAAATGCAGGGGAATTGGGGCGAATTGGTTTTAGAACGTGTTTTAGAAAAATCGGGGTTGGAAAAAGATAGAGAGTATTTTGTTCAGCAAAGTTTCACCTTACCAGATGGTTCACGAGTTT
This sequence comes from Yeosuana sp., assembly GCA_036525815.1. Lineage (GTDB taxonomy): Bacteria > Bacteroidota > Bacteroidia > Flavobacteriales > Flavobacteriaceae > Yeosuana. The sequence continues at coordinate 2,013 of DATCZQ010000174.1, forward strand.
TACCTGATGTGGTTTTACATCTTCCCGATCAGAAAAAAATGATTATTGACTCTAAAGTATCGTTAACAGATTATGAACGCTTTGTAAATGCAGAAGAGGACGACAAATCGCCCTTTTTAAAAGCGCATGTCAATTCAATCAGAAAACATGTGGATCAACTTTCTGAAAAAAATTATCAGGATTTATATGATATTGAATCCCCGGATTTTGTCCTATTGTTTATTCCTATTGAACCAGCCTTTGCCATTGTAGTTAATGAAGATAATAGTATTTACAACAGGGCATTTGAAAAAAATATAGTTATTGTAACACCGTCTACACTATTAGCTACCTTACGCACCATTGACAGTATGTGGAATAATGAGAAGCAGCAACAGAATGCTATTGAAATCGCCAGACAAGCAGGGGCATTGTATGATAAATTTGAAGGCCTAATGGCCGATTTAATCGGAGTTGGCAAAAAAATAGACGCCACCAAAAGTGATTATAACGCTGCTATGAATAAACTTTTTGAAGGCAAAGGAAACCTTATTAATAGCGTTGAGAAACTTAAAAAAATGGGGGCTAAAGCTAAAAAAGCACTTCCTGAAGCTATCATTAAACGGGCCGAAGAAGATGATGATCAATAAAAAAGGAATATATGTTTAAAGATATCAAAGAATCAAGGATTACCTTAACCCAATTAATGCTCCCGTCGCACTCTAATTTTAGTGGTAAAATTCATGGTGGTTTTATTTTGGGATTAATGGATCAAATTGCTTTTGCATGTGCTTCCAAACACTCCAGAAATTATTGCGTAACCGCTTCTGTAAATAAAGTCGATTTTTTAAATCCTATTGAGGTTGGAGAACTGGTTACTTTGAAAGCTTCTGTAAATTATACGGGCAAAACCTCAATGGTTATTGGTGTGAGAGTGGAGTCTGAAAATATTCAAACAGGAGAAAAAAAACATTGCAATTCATCCTATTTTACCATGGTTGCCAAGGATGAGCATGGTAACAATGCACCCGTTCCCGGGTTGATACTAACTAATAAAGATAGTGTGCGACGATTTGCACGAAGCATTGAACGTCAAGAACAGGCAAAGCATAGAACAAATCGATTTAAGGCGTCTGAATTTCATATGGAAGAATACCTCGACCTTATTAAAACACAAAATGCAGAACTGCATGTTTAAATTTAAATTAAAAGGTCAATCGAAAAACAGCATTCGTAGTTATCCCTAAAGAATTTTGTGTGGTTTTATTAATCTCCCCTTTATTAATTCGATAAAAGCTATTAATCTCATTTTTTTTATTCAAAACATTCCAAACAGAAAGTCCAAAGTCTGCTTTAATTTCATTATGCAATTTCAAAACATAAATTGCTGATATATCCAAACGCGAATAATCCTTTAAGTCAGTAGAATTTGGCATATTATAATTTATATTACCGTTTACTATGGCATTATCTTTTTTGGGCTCTGTTGTTGGTTTTCCCGAATGCCAATTAAACCCGGCAGAAACTTTAAAATTTTTTAATTTATAAGCACTACCCACAGTCAACACATGTGTGACATCATAATTGCTTGAAAATGGACTTTCAGATAATTCACTAAAAAAATAAGTGTTATCCATATAGGAATAACTCATCCATGTATTTAACCTTTTTATATTCTTTCTTACTAAAACATCAAAACCTATAACTTCATATTGCCCTTTTGATTTTATAAATTCAAATTGATTTTGGAATCCTTGACTTTGAGTTGTAATACCTTTTACAGTCTTAACATAGCCATCTATATCAAATAACCAGTCATTATTGCTATAACTGATGGCTGATGATATTTGCCTGCTTTCAATTACTGGAATATTATCATTATTTGATAGTTGCCATCTTCGTTTTTCAATACCTAAAAAATCATTTTGGAAGTTGATTACTTGGGAAGTATTCTGATGCTTAAACTCAGCTAAAATTTCCCAATTAAACTTTTTTAAGAATTTTTGACTGAAACTGAAGCGTGGTTCCCAAAGATTCTTATTAAACTTCTCAAGGTAATTATACCGGACTCCAACGTTCAAATTTGTTTTTTTATTAAAGGATTTATATCCAACTTCAGAAAAAACACCATGGGTTCTTAAAACCTCAGAAACCAAAACTCTAAATAATGGGTTATCTACATCATCCAAATTTGTTATCTCTGTTTCAACAAAATGATATCCTCCCAAAAACTGAAATCTATTATTAAAATTATATTTTAATTCAAACTTCGAACTGGTTTCAGAAATCACATTTTCTTGCAGAAACCTCTGAGAATCAACAATATTTGAATTTATTGATTTTAATTTATAATCTGTTTCATAAATTTCAAGTGTAGTTTGTAAATTTTTATTCCAATTCCGTTCATAATTGATAGCACCTGCTATACTGAACTGGGATAAACTACTTTCTTTAGACTCTTCTAAATTATTAATTGTGGCATTTTCATTAAATACAAGTTCATTATGAACGTTAATAAAATTTAGCCGTAATTGATCTTTATCACTTATTTTATAAATCCAACGTAAAGAGGTATCATAAAAATCAAAAGCTTTATTTGAATTGGTTATACTTGAAATATTATTTTCAACTTCTGTGTTCTGAGAAATCCTTTCAAAAAATGCTTTATAAGTTGGCGTTTCAACAAAATCACTTATTGATTTTCGCGCAGCAAACTGAATAGAGGAATGCTTGCCTAACGGCACATCGACAAAACCATTGAAATTGGTAAGATTTAAACCTATAACTCCTTTAAACGATGGATTTATGTGCTTACTTGTTGTCATATCTATAGTTCCAGAAACACCATCGGTATAGGCAACACTGTTACCATTCTTTCTTAAGGAAACTTTTTGAGTAATTTCCGGATTATACATTGAAATTAACCCAAAGAAATGGCCAGACTGATACATTTTTATTCCATCCCATAGAATTAAATTTTGATCATTGGTCCCTCCTCTGATATTAATATTTGAAACTGTTTCATTCAGGCTTTGAATACCGGGAAAACTCTGAACTGATTGCAGAACATCTGCTTCAATCAATCCTGGTAATATATCAAAGTTCAAAAAATTTATTTCATATGAACCATTATCAATTTTATTAATTCCATTAACTATATAATTAGAAATTAAAACTTCCGACAACTTTTGGAAACTTGCAGTAAGATAATAGTCTTGGCAATCATTACTAACGATCATATTGGAATTAGTTCGAACCGTACTATAACCTAAAAACCTAATGACAACAGGTTCAGATATTTTGTTTATGCTAATTTTAAAAAATCCGTTTTCATCACTTGTCGTTGCCTGTCCAGATGTTTCAATAGTTGCCGACACTAACGGCTGTAAAGTTTCTTTGTCTTTAATATAACCACATAAAACTTTGGCCTTAAAGGGTTTAATGAGAATAATATTGAAATCGGTCAAAATGAATTCTAATCCTGTTACTTTTTGTAAATAACTAATAGATTCATTTAAAGATAGTCCCTTAAAAGGTTCATTAATAGTAATACCATTTACAATATCTTCAGCATAGTTAAATTGTACTTGATATTTAGTTTCTAAAAACGCTATGATTTTTTCTAATGGTTTCGTTTCATTTTTAGTTTGTGAAAGCAATCCATTACAGAAAACCAGAAGAAATATTATAAAAAATTCTTTAATTCTCCTTTTCATGAATCACTACGAGATTTGAAGAACTCATTTCATAGGTCAAATTCATGGGTTGGGTTATAGCATTTAAGGCATTCTCTAAATTATCATGAACAAATCCACCTGTAAATAAGCGATTAGAGCGACTATTATAATTAATTTCTATATCATATTGCCTTTCCAACTCTGCAAAAACCTCTTTTATTGGAAGTGCCTCAAAAACACTCATATTTTCAGTCCAATTAGGTACAGGTGAAATTGTTTTTCCTTCTGAAAATTTTCCATTTAATATCTTGTAAGTATCCCCTGCCTTTAAAAATCGCATAATTGTATCTGAAGAAACTTTAACAATACCCTCAAAACATTTTACTTCAAAATAATTTTTACGATCCTTAATATTAAATTGAGTTCCAACAACAGTCACTACACCCTGATCTGTAATTACTTCAAAGGTTCGTCCTTTTGCAACTTTAAAAAATGCTTCTCCATCAAGATTAATCTTTCTATGATCTTTCCAATTTTGTTTATTATATTCTAGACGTGATAAAGCATTTAACATAACCAAAGAATGGTCTGGCAATTCAATGGATTCTTTATTACTAGCTAAAGTTTGAATTTGAACTGTTTGATTAAAAAACAAAGTAAAATAAACACCTAAAGCAATAACAATAATGCTTGCAACTTTTAACACAGAACTTAACCAATTTAACCTTTTAACTGGAATTTTATGTTGATTATATTGACTCTTGAAAGTATCAAAATTATTGACTTCAGAAAAATTTGAAGCTTTAAAATGCTGCGCTTTATCAATTATATACTCATTTAAATGTGCATCATCAAGACTATCAAACATAAGTTTTTCGTTGTCAGATAGCTCATTCTTTAACCATTTTTTTATCAACTCTTCAGAATCCATAAATTATTCACTTTATAATATAACAATTTAAAACCTAAAACTCCTGAATTATTTTATTTTAAAGCCTTCCAATTCTTTCTTTAAAATACTAAAAGCACTGTAAATCCTGTATTCAACAGTCTTTTGGGTTATTCCTAGCATGTCAGCAATTTCACTATGCTTTTTCCCTTCTACTTTATTTAATAAAAAAGCAACCCTTTGCTCTTCGCTCATTTTACCAAGCACCTCTTGATAACGCTGTAAAAATTGCTTCTTTTCTAAAACAAATTCCGGGGTTTCGTTGGTGAAATCCCTCTGATTTTCATTTTGGTATTTTAAAACCACTTTGTGATGCTTAATCTCATTAAGCATTAAATTATTTGCAACTGTAAACAGAAAAGATTTTGCTTTACTAAAAGTTACATCTTTACAATTGTTCCAAAGCTTAATAAACGCGTCTTGAGCCTTATCGTTCGGACTAAACTTTTCTCCAAATTTGTAATATAAATAATCGTGCAGATCCTGAGAATATTTTTTATAAATACGTTCAAATACTGCTTCTTCACAAATATGTTCATTTAATTCTGTTGGCAAACTTTTTTATTTTTATTTAAATATATAATTATTCTTTAAAACTATATAAACGATTTATAAAACTTAATCCTGTTAAAATATTTTATCCTTTGACCTTTTTAAATAGCTTAAGACAAGATTAAAAAAAAATTAACAAAACTTCAGGAGTTTTAGCTTTTCAGTTGTTATATTCAAAAAGACAGTAAAACGCATGGCCACCTTTATAAAAATATTCATCAGAAAAATTTTATCCCTTTTCTTCATTATGTTGTTCACATTCACCTCCTGCCGTAAAGAGGAAGTTGAATTTTTGCAAGCCCCTTCAGATGAAGTATTAGTTGCCAATTCTTCAATTGCCGGTCTCATTAAAAATACAACAATCAATGATGGTTCAAATGATAATATTATTGATAAAGCTAATTGCTTTAATATTATGTTTCCATTTAATGTAACTGTTAATGGCATAAGTGTCACCATAGCATCAGAAACGGATTATTTAATAGTGGAATATATTTTAGATGAATCTGATGATGATGATGATAATGTAAGCCTTTTATATCCTGTGACCATTACCCTTGCTGATTATACAAAAATTATTGTAAATAATTCTTTAGAACTCAGTAACTATTCAAATAACTGTAATGGAGAAAATGAACCTGACGATGATATAGAATGTCTTGATTTTCAATATCCAATTACTGCATCAGTATTTAATAAAGACAACGAAATTCTGGAGACTGTTTCATTTAATTCTGATAATGATTTAATTGATTTCTTTAATTATCTCAATACTAATGACATTGTTACAATAAACTTTCCTATAAATGTTTTACTATTAGATAGTTCACTAATAGTCATTAATAATTTAAACGAGCTTGAAAACACCATAAACACCCATAAAAACGACTGTGATGAAGACGATGATTATGACTACAATGATGATGATTGTAATGATTGTAATACAGAGCAATTGGAATCATTACTTACATCTTGTTCAGACTGGACCATAGACAAACTAGAGCGATACAATAGCGATTACGACAATTATTATGATGGTTATACCTTCAACTTTTCTGCAGATGGCATTATCACTGTTTACTATGGAGCTAATACAGACTATGGAACCTGGACAGCCACAGGTTCTGGGAACAATTTAGTTGTAGTCATCAATGTCCCCGATCTACCTTATTGTAATAATAACTGGATATTACATGAGATTTCCCAATATTCAGAAAGCAAAATTGATTTAAGAGTAGGCGATAATGATAGAATGCGTTATAAAAATAGTTGTAACTAATATAAAAAATAAAAACAAACCAAAATTAATGCTATGAAAAAGAATTTTATTTACCCTTTGTTCACCTTGTTAAGTTTCTCATTAATGTCATCAACTTGTTCTTCCGATGACGACTTGAATTCTAATAATAGTCAGACTATTCAAGAGATAGAAACATTGGTGCAATCCAATACTTGGATCATTACGAATTATCTGGATTCCGGCCAAGACGAAACCAATAATTTTAGTGGCTATAGCTTCACTTTCGGAGCGGACAATTCATTAAATGCAGACAATGGTTCAAATACTGTTATTGGTACATGGTCTATTACTGATAGCAGTAACAGTAATGACGATAGTAGCAATTCTGATGATATTGATTTTAACATCTACTTCCTTTCACCTGCAAATTTCAGTGAGTTATCTGAAGACTGGGAAATTGTAATGAGAACAACTACAAAAATTGAATTGATGCATATAAGTGGTGGAAATGGAGGTACAGACAATTTAACTTTTGAAAAAATATAGCTAGTAGAAATGCCTTATGAAAAAGAAAATTTCATCTATTAAATGAAAATTTTGATTTGATTCTAGCACTTTGCTGCTTCAGTGTAAATGCTGAAGCAGCTTATTTAACCAACCCAACCCATTATGAAAAAGTGGATATTATTAGCGCTATTGGCAGTAATTTCAATACTAACCTATAACTATATATATCAAAATCATAGAGATATAAATAAGGAAAAAGCTGAATATAATCTTACCTCAGTTGAAATATTAAAAAAATTTTCAACTGACCCAGATAATTCAGAAAAAAAATATCTTGACAAAACTATTGAGGTTATTGGTAAAATAACTGATCAAACGGAAAACACAATTACCATAGATCATATTGTTTTCTGTCAGTTTAATACAAACATTAATATTCAATTAAAAGATAATTCCCAAATCAAAATTAAAGGACGGTTTATAGGCTATGATGATTTATTAGAACAAATCAAATTAGACCAGTGTAATATCATTAATAAATAATTTTTTAAAATTAAAATTATGAAAACAGCATTACTTTTACTTGCATTTATCACGTTTGGAGTACAAGCGCAAACGACCTATGACCTTGATTGGGAGATGGGAATTGGAACCAATCTTGATTTAACAATTAATGTAGGTGATAAAGTTAGATGGACCTGGACCGATACGTTCCCACATACTGTTCAAAGTGAAGTTGGAAGTACAGAAACATTCAATAGTGGCACAAAAACGGGCTTAGGAAGTTCATATATCCATACGTTTAATGTAATAGGAACAAACCCATACAAATGTGGTTTTCATCCGCTTACTATGGCTGGAAGTATTACAGTTGAAAGTCCATTGGATATTGAAGAATATTCCGTTAAGAATTTTACAATTTCCCCCAATCCCGCTTTTGAACAACTTTTTCTGGAAATGCCAACCGGAATTGATATTAAATCCATTTCAATATTCGACTTATTAGGTCATGTGATCTATTCAAGTAATTCCCTAGAAAACACCATTGACATATCAAACCTAAACAAAGGTTTATATTTTATAAAAGTAAGCTCTTTAGACATTAGTCATACCAAGAGATTCATAAAGCTTTAATTATTAGTAGACGTAACTTATGAAATATTTAATATTTATACTTTTTCCAATTGTTGTCTTTTCACAAGATGATTTATTAAATGAAATTGATACAGACTCCATTGGAAAGCAATATGAAATCGCAGCATTTAAAGGTTTAAAAATTGTTAATTTTGAATCTACTAAGTTAGTCGCAAAAGATGAATTTACCCTTATTGTGTCTCATAGATTCGGAACCATTGAGAATGGCATCAATACGTTTTTTGGTTTAGATGATGCTGTTACTAGGTTGAATTTTGTCTTTGGTATTTCTGATGGACTTAATATTGGGGTTTCAAGAAGTTCATTTCAAAAAATTTATGAGTCTTCTTTGAAATATAGGCTTTTCAGACAAGAAAAAAATGGGTTTCCATTTACCATTGTTGGATTTAATGCTATTTTAATTAACACTGCCCTTGATAAAGACAACTTACCAAAATTAGAATTTAAGCATCGTCTAGGTTATACTGCTCAATTATTAATTTCACGAAAAATAAACACTTCTTTTAGTCTAGAATTAGCCCCAACTTTTTTTCATGATAATTATGTGCTTATTGACGAGCAAAACAATTCGCAATTTGCTTTAGGATTTGGAGGAAGATATAAATTGGGAAAGCGTTGGTCTATTAATGCAGATTATGGTTGGCACTTAAATCGTGCTGATAATTCTCCTTTTAAGAACCCACTATCCATAGGATTTGATTTAGAAACAGGTGGTCATGTTTTTCAGATGCATTTCACCAATGCCCAACCAATGAATACCAATGGTTTTCTTGGACAAGGCTCTGGCGACTGGTCAGATGGTAATATTTATTTTGGCTTTAATTTAAGTAGAGTATTTTAAAACAATTTGTTATGAAAAAAATATTTATAAAAATTATCTTCATTAATCTTTTTCTCTTCAATTGCACAAATGCCAGTGAAAGTGACTTGATTGATGAACAGCCAATAGCAACTATCACGACATATAATGATATCAAAGCTATTATTAATAACAATTGCATTAACTGTCATCAGTCACCTCCTTTAAATGGAGCTAATACATCGTTAATAACATACAACAATGTTAAAAATGCCGTTCTAAATAACAATTTGATTTATCGTATTTCAAGTGAGGCCGGAAGTCCTAATGCTATGCCCTTTGGAGGGCCGAGATTACCTCAAAATTTAATAGATCAAATAATTAAATGGAAAGATGATGGCCTTAAAGAAAAATAAAAAAATTAACTTAAATAAATATGCTATGAATTCAAAAAATCTATTTTCATTAGTTCTGATGGTAACTTTATTATTTAATTGTTCAGGAGATGGGGATGACCCATCAGTCCCAAATTCTAATAACCCTGATCCAAATCCTAATAATTCCACATCCATAACATATAATAGCCATATTAAATCTATTATGAGTGGTAATTGTACTTCATGTCATGGTAACCCAACAACAAACAGTGCCCCTATGTCACTAACAACTTATAGCGAAGTAAAAAATGCAGTAGAAAACAGAGGGTTAATCGAAAGAATAAACGATACAAATAACCCCATGCCAAAAGGAGGTCTTATGTCACAAGCTAATCGAGATTTAATACAGCAATGGAAAGATCAAGGCTTTTTAGAAAATTAAATCATTAGAATTAATTTTTCTTTAATACAAGGTATTATGAAACATTTACTATTTATAATTGTATTTATAGGATTAAACTCCTATTGTCAATCAAAGTATTTAACAAAAACAGGAAGCGTCAGTTTTGAGGCATCTGTGCCTTCATTTGAAGAAGTCAGTGCCCAGACCAATACTGTTACTTCTATATTAAATGTAGAAAATGGAGAATTTGCCACATTAATTTTAGTGAAGGGTTTTAAATTTAAAAATGCATTAATGGAAGAACATTTTAACGAAAACTATGCTGAATCGGATAAATTTCCAAAAGCAACTTTTAAAGGTGTCATCAAAGGTTTTTCTCCTGCAATGTTAGGGTCTCAAAAAAGCTTTCAATTAAACGGAGAATTATCATTCCATGGCAGATCAAAAAAAATTGAAGTGGTTGGTGCAACCCTGCTAAGTGAGTCAGATTTTATAAAAATGTCAGGTAGTTTCACCATAAAAAGTTCTGATTTCAATATTGTTATACCAAAAATTGTGAGCAACAAAGTCTCAGAAATGGTTAACATTTCTTTCAATTTCAATCTCCTTCCAATGTAAAAAAAAGCCGCTTTTAGCGGCTTTTTTTATTCTATTTATTTAAATACATTTTTCGTCTAGAGTACAATTCATAAAACTGATCATCTTTGAGACTATCTATGAATAATATACTTTCTCCAGTACTTTTCATTTCTGGTCCTAACTTTTTGTTGACATTAGGAAACTTGTTAAATGAAAATACTGGTTGCTTTATGGCATAACCTTCTAAATGAGGATTAAAATTAAAATCCTTCACTTTCTTTTCACCCAGCATAACTTTTGTAGCATAATTCACATATGGTTCTCCATAAGCTTTGGCAATAAAAGGAACCGTTCTGGAAGCCCTTGGGTTGGCTTCAATAATATAAACCATATCATCCTTAATGGCAAACTGAATATTTATTAATCCAACAGTATTCAAAGCTTTTGCGATTTTTACCGTATGATCTTTTATTTGTTGCATGACTAGATCACCGAGATTGAATGGCGGTAACATGGCATTACTATCACCCGAATGGATACCGCAAGGCTCAATATGTTCCATAATTCCAATAATATAGACATCTTCACCATCACAAATAGCATCAGCTTCCGCTTCAATAGCCCCTTCTAAGTAATGATCTAAAAGCAACTGATTACCTGGCATAACTCTTAATAAACCAACAACATGCTCTTCCAGTTCTTTTTTATTAATCACAATTTTCATGCCTTGTCCACCAAGAACATACGATGGCCTCACTAAAATTGGAAAATCTAAAACGTCCGCAATAGCTGCTGCTTCATCTGCCGTAGTGGCTATATCAAACTCAGGATATGGAATATTATTTTCTTTTAACAAATTAGAAAAAAGACCTCGGTCTTCAGCTAAATCAAGCGATTCAAAACTGGTTCCGATAATTTTAATACCATATCTGGATAACTTCTCAGCAAGTTTTAAGGCTGTTTGCCCACCTAACTGAACAATAACGCCTTCTGGTTTTTCATGTTTTATAATATCGTAAATATGCTCCCAGAAAACAGGTTCAAAATATAACTTATCCGCCGTGTCAAAATCAGTCGATACCGTTTCTGGATTACAATTAATCATAATGGTTTCATAACCACATTCAGCGGCCGCTAAAACACCATGCACACAACAATAATCAAACTCTATCCCTTGCCCTATTCTGTTTGGACCAGAACCTAAAACAATAATTTTTTTCTTATCAGTAACAATACTTTCATTATGAGAAAAACGCTCGCCACCAGCCAATTGCATATCACTTTCAAAAGTAGAATAGTAATATGGCGTTTGAGCCTTAAATTCAGCTGCACAAGTATCAACCAGTTTATAAACTCTGTTAACCCCAAATTCTTCACGCTTGTTATATACCTGACTTTCTAAACATCCCAGCATATGGGCAATTTGCCTGTCACCATACCCTTTTTGCTTTGCTTCAAGCAATAAATCCTTTTGAATGGTATCAATTTTATAGGTAGATATTTCCTTTTGAAGCAGATATAATTCTTCATATTGCTTTAAAAACCACATGTCAATTTTAGTGATTTCATGAATTCTACTCAACGGAATTCCTAAAGCTATCGCATCATAAATGATAAACACACGATCCCAAGAAGCATAAGTGAGTTTTTCTATAATTTCCTCATAATTCTTATTTTCCTTCCCATCTGCACCTAGACCATTTCTCTTAATTTCCAGTGATTGCGTTGCTTTGTGCAATGCCTCCTGAAAGGAACGCCCAATACCCATTACCTCTCCCACAGATTTCATTTGTAAACCTAGTGTGCGGTTACTTCCTTCGAATTTATCAAAATTCCAACGTGGTATTTTTACAATCACATAGTCTAAAGTTGGCTCAAATAATGCTGAAGTAGATTTTGTAATTTGATTTTGTAATTCATCTAAGTGATAACCAATAGCTAATTTAGCTGCTATTTTTGCAATAGGATATCCCGTTGCTTTACTCGCTAATGCCGATGAGCGCGATACACGTGGATTGATTTCAATAGCAATGATATCTTCATTCTCATCTGGACTCACTGCAAACTGCACGTTACATCCGCCCGCAAAATCACCAATACTCCGCATCATATGGATAGCCATATCACGCATTCTTTGGTAAGTTCTGTCGCTTAAGGTCATGGCCGGAGCAACCGTAATAGAATCACCTGTATGAATACCCATTGGGTCCATATTTTCAATAGAACAAATGATAACCACATTATCATTAGCGTCTCTTAGAAGTTCTAATTCATACTCTTTCCAGCCAATAAGGGCCTTATCAATCATAACTTCATGAATTGGAGATACTTCCAAACCATGAGTTAATAATTCATCAAAATCCTTTTCTTCATGTACAAAGGATGCACCGGCACCACCCAAAGTAAATGATGCTCTAATTACTAAAGGAAAACCAAATTCCTGAGCAATTTCTTTACCTTTTAAATAAGAGGTAGCCGTTGCCTGCGGCGCCATTGGAATCCCTATTTTAAGCATCAACTCTCTAAATTTCTCTCTGTCTTCAGTTATATTGATAGCATCAATATCAACACCAATAATTTCAACTCCAAAATCTTGCCAAATACCCTTTTCATCAGCCTCAATACATAAATTCAATGCTGTTTGACCACCCATTGTTGGTAATACAGCATCAATTTGAGGATGTTCCTTTAAAATTTTTATTATTGATTTGGTGGTTAGAGGCAACAAATAAATATGATCAGCCATGGAAGGATCTGTCATAATGGTCGCCGGATTTGAATTGATAAGAACTGTTTCAATTCCATCTTCTCTCAATGACCTTAAGGCTTGCGACCCCGAGTAATCAAATTCACATGCTTGACCAATAACAATAGGCCCAGAACCAATAATTAATATAGATTTAAGTTTAGAATTTTTTGGCATTTTAACTTTTGGTTTTTCTAGTTTAATAAAAATTTCGTTATAAGATATAAAAAAAGGCGTTACACCTAAGCAACACCTTTAATTTATAAGTAATGATGTATATCATTATTTTTTATGTCTAGCGTCAGACGATACAGACAATTTTTTTCTTCCTTTAGCTCTTCTTCGAGCTAATACTTTTCTACCATTAGCAGAAGCCATTCTTTCTCTGAAACCATGTTTGTTTCTTCTCTTTCTTTTTGATGGCTGAAACGTTCTTTTACTCATTGTCTAGTATCTTTAAATCTGAAAAATGTGTTTATTTTTTAAAGTTTAAGGGTTACCCAAAACCGAGCGCAAATATACAAAGAGTTTTTACTTTGACAAACGTTATTTTAAAAATATTTATTAATTCAATAAATTTTAAAAATTATGACAAAATTAAATGATACAACTCGTATAAACAGTTTATTTTTGTTACACCTCAATTAGGTCCTTTTCATAAAAATTTAGTTACTTTGTAGTCTATATTTTAGATACAAAAAAGACTATCAAATGTATCTTTAACACCTTTATATAGAATAAAAATGTATAATAAAATTATAAAACTTATTATTGCAGCCGGCATCTTTGCTTATGCTGTGTATCAATTTACAGAAAATAATATTGGAAATGGCATCATGCTCATCCTTCTTTCTGGTGTATTTGTGTTTTTGTACTTTAAAAATGAATTTATACTTCTGGCATTTCTAAGATTAAGAAAACAGGATTTTGAGGGTGCCACCAAATGGCTCAGGAAAATTAAAAAACCAGAATCAGCACTTGTTAGAAAACAACAGGGCTACTATAACTATCTCCATGGCATTATGGTTTCTCAAACCAATATGAATGAGGCTGAAAAATATTTTAAAAATGCCATTTCATTAGGTTTATCAATGAACCATGATTTAGCGATGGCAAAATTAAATTTATCTGGAATCGCCTTTTCTAAAAGAAGAAAACAAGAAGCAGCTAAATTACTATCAGAAGCTCAAAAACTTGACAAGCAAGGTATGTTGACAGAGCAAATAAAAATGATGAAAGAAAATATGAAGCGTGCTCAAATGCCCAATCAGCATTATGGAGCGGGTGGTTCTATAAGACAACAAAAAAGGAGAAGTTAAACTTCTCCTTTTTTGTTTACACTGGTATTTTT
>DATCZQ010000175.1:0-29419 GCA_036525815.1 Yeosuana sp.
TCAAAAGTGAAACATTCATGATCTGTTGATATGCCTGCATTGATATATTTAGTAAGATCATCACCTCTTAATCCTGGCGCATGACCATCCACAGTTTTGTTATAATGTTTAGCCCAGGCTATTTTTTTCATGACCTCCTCATCATCAAACAAAACACCTGGATAATTCATCATTTCAGTTAAATATTTAATATCCGGATTTTGAAGCAACTTTTTAACAGCTTCTGAATCAATGATGGCCCCTGCTGATTCAAAACTAGTAGCAGGAACGCATGACGGTGCTCCAAAATTGAATTTAAAAGGTACTTTTTTGCCATTTTGAATCATGAATTCCACCCCTTCAATTCCAAGTACATTTGCAATTTCATGCGGATCTGACACGGTTGCTACGGTTCCGTGTTTAACAGCCAAACGCGCAAATTCACTGGGCACCAACATGGAACTTTCTATATGAATATGAGCATCTACAAAACCTGGGAGAATATATTGGTTCTCATGATGGTCCTTCTCTACAATTTTAGAAATCCTTCCATCTGAAACTGTGACTTCACCTTTAAAAATTCTTTTATTTATTATATCGACTATTTGCCCTTGCAGCTTCATTTATTTTATTTCAAATTTTAAAATCTGTTTTGTATTCTCAGTCACTTTAAACCTATCATCAGCACGTTTTCCAATCACCCATAAAATGGTGTCCTCTGAACATAGCAACCAGGTGTTTTCTTTATCAATTAAAGACAACTTTTCATCTTTAAAGTATTTACTCAATTTCTTTTTACCCTTCATTCCTAAAGGGAAAAAATAATCTCCTTCTTGCCATTTTCTTACTAAAAGCGGAAATCTTAATTGACCTTCATCTACATAAATAATGTTAGAATGGAGGTTGTCCATTTTAGAAACCTCATCAAAACACAAATTACCTATAGGCAGTGCGATTTTTTTATCCTTTTTTGATATTAAAAAGAACTGATTATTGTCTTCTAAAATTAATTCACTTAAAATAATAATATCTCTATCCTTTAATAATCTGTATGAAGATGAAAATAGCTGCTTGCCTGATTGAGCATCCAGCAAATTAAGTACATCATACCATTCCGAAAACCCATAATCTTTTAAAAACTCATGAAGATACGCTTTAGGATTGTTGAGTTTTTTAAATTCAGAAACTTTAAACCGAATTTCTGAATTATCAATGGATATAATGGCTCTTTTTAAAACCGCATTAAGGCTTTCTTGCACAATATCTGCGGTATCATTCAAATTATCTAGAGTTGTTTGAAAATTTTGAAGCAAATTTTTATTGATGTCTTTTAAAACCGGAATGACATCATGACGTAATTTATTACGCAAGTATTTGGTTGAAGCATTACTGCTATCGTCCCGCCATTTTAATTCATTCACTATAGCGTATGCCTCCATAGTTTGTCTTGAAAAAGGCAATAACGGTCGTACTATATTATCATTAATTTCTGGAATTCCTGTTAGACCATCAAGACCTGTTCCCCGCGTTAAATTAATTAAAAAGGTTTCCAAATTATCATCTGCATGATGTGCCGTTAATATATAATCAAAATGAAGTTGTTCTGAAAGTTCCTGAAACCAATTGTAACGTAATTCACGTGCTGCCATTTGGATTGATTGTTTATGTTCATCAGCATAAACCGTTGTGTCAAAACTTTCAACAAAAACTTCCAAATCTAATGCCTCAGCAAGTTGTAAAACAAACTCTTCATCCGCGTCACTTTCACTACCCCTTAAATTAAAATTGCAATGTGCTAGAGCAAAATTTAAATTTAACTCATGGCATAAATTTGCAAGTACCACACTATCCATTCCACCAGAAATAGCCACCAGAACTCTACTGGTCTCTAAAAAAGAAAACTTGGTTTTTATGTGATTTTGAAATAGCTCAAGCATATTTCAAATATACAACTTTGATTAAAGAAATAAACACCAAGTTCTTTTTATAAAATGATTTTAATCATGTATTATCTTTTAAAAATAAAGTACCTTAAGAAGGTAAATTTTAAATACTATTACCATGTGTTCAATAGAGAATATTAACGATAAAGCCACAAAACAGGCATTTGATAAACGAGTGATTTCTGCAACACAACAGATACATCCATACGTAAAGCACAGACTTTATATAGCGGAATCGATGGGTATTATTCCTAGAAATATGTATTCCTCAAATGGTGTTATAGATGAAAGTATTGCCCAGTTTTATGAAAAAGGATTTGATATTGATAATGACGTCCCTGCAATAAGGATTAAACTCTTTAAAATTGTTAGTTCTTACCTAGATTCTATTTTTAAAAAAGAAGCCTTTCATAAAAACACTGTAAGTACAAGGGATATTTTAGAAGAAGAACTTGATGATCTGGAAGAACATTACACAATAGATGCCGACTTGGATTTTATTATGAATGAAGAATTAAATGACATTTCCTATAAACAAGACCAAAAGCACAAGCATTTGTTTTTATATGATGATTATGAAAATTCAGTTTTAAATGCCTTTGAATTAGACGAAATAAATTCCAACAAGTCGAGTCAACTTTTAGGTAGCTTGTACAGTTGGTTACCTTTAAATGTGTCTAATATTATAGACTTACTCATTTTTGGGAAATTAAGTTTTGAAGAGATTTCAAAAGTTAAAAATATTGAATTAAAACGTGTAGAACATATTTATGAAGAAGTAAAAAACAAGTTTAAAGATCATTTAGACTAATTTTCCAATACCTCGCGCATCGCTTTGGCTTTAACCAAGCATTCTTCGTATTCTTTAAGCGGATCACTTTTGGCTGTAATGGCACCGCCAACAGAATACGAGACGTATTTATTGGTTTCATTATATAAAATACTGCGGATGACGACATTGAAATCAAAATCACCTTCTGGAGTAAAATAGCCAACGGCTCCTGAATATAAACCCCGTTTTGTTTCTTCAAATTCTTCAATGATTTTCATTGCAGAAATTTTTGGCGCTCCTGTCATACTACCCATAGGGAAAGTACTTTTAATTACGTCAACCGGATGCATGTATTTATCTACTTGAGAGATGACTGTAGATATCATTTGATGCACTTGATTAAAGGTATAAACCTTACATAATTCTTCAACCCGTACACTCCCTTTAATGGCTGTTTTAGATAAATCATTACGCATCAAATCCAAAATCATTATATTCTCGCTTCGTTCCTTTTCATCATTAAATAAGGCTAATTTTAAGACTTTATCTTCTTCTAAATCCAACGATCGCTTTGATGTTCCTTTGATAGGTTGAGCTATAATATTTAAATCGTACTTTTTCAGATAACGCTCGGGTGAAGCTGATAATAAAAATAAATCGTTCAATTTTAAAAAACAGGCAAAAGGCGGTCGGGAAATGGCATTCAGTTTAAAATATGTTTCTAAAGGGTTGATAACCGTATTTTCTGCATAAAATTCCTGACAAAAATTTGTCTCATAAATATCACCTCTATGGATATGCTCCAAAATGTTATTCACTTTTTTAAAATAATCATCCTTGTGAATTCGCAATTTAATTTTAATAGCTTCTTCAGATTGGGCAAGAGGTTTTAAAGTGAGTTGTTCTATCTTTTCAATATCCTTTTTAATGTCCTCTTTATAAGCCTTTAAATATAATAGTACGACTTCATTTCCGCTAAATAAAAATATTTTTTTTGGTTGAAAAAAGTAAAGTTCCGGAAACTGTAAGCCATCAAAATTATTCGATTCTAAACTTTCAACATCATTTTTCAAATCATAGGTTAGATAACCAAAAATCCAATCATTACAATTGGATTGGTAATGCTTAAGGGTATTAAAAGCTTTATGATAATCCGTTTGAATGCTATTGACTGCATCTACGGCAAGAACAACTTCAAAACTAGAATGCTTTTGTTGGTAATTATTTGAATCTAAATAGATTGCTTCTTTATATTGTTGGCTCCAAAGCAGTAATTTTTGTTTAAATTGTTCTGGATCATTAACGGTATGGTGGTACTTTGTTCTCAATTATAAAAATTATAGGGTAAAGTTAGTTAGATTCCTTAAAAAATTACAAATTTTGCACATTACTTTGAACATTATAATCTATGTACACAATAGAAAATAGCAAACTTAAAATAGGGGTGAAAAAAATTGGGGCTGAATTATGTCAGATATCCTCCGTTAAAAATATTAATGAATTTATGTGGGATGCCAACCCGTCCATTTGGGCCAATCATGCTCCGAATTTATTTCCCATCATTGGCGCTTTAAAAGAGGATATTTATCGTTTCGACAATAAAAAGTATACCCTGACCAAGCACGGTTTCATCCGCCATAATAAAAACATTGTTTTAAATGAGAAAACGAATGATAGTCTCACTTTTAAATTGAGTCAAAATGAAACTACTTTAAAATCGTATCCTTTTAAATTTGAATTTCATATAACATATAAATTAACCGACAACAAAATTGATATCGTTCACACCATTAAAAATTGCGATCAACAAGTCCTGTATTTCTCATTAGGCGGCCATCCTGCTTTTAAATGTCCTGTTTATAATGATGAGAATTATGAAGATTATGTTTTAGAATTTGAACATGAAGAAAATTCAGTAAGGCATCTTATTAATTTGGATAATGGTTTAATTTCTTCAAAAACGAAACCGGTTTTCAACAACTCCAATAAAATACAATTGACACATGATTTATTTAATGAAGATGCGTTAGTATTTAAAGATTTAAAATCACGAAAAGTCACTTTAAAAAGTGACACTTACGGGGCTATTCTTTCTGTAAGTTTTAAGGAATTTCCTTATTTAGGTATTTGGGCTAAGCCTAATGGGAATTACGTCTGTATTGAACCATGGCTGGGAATTGCTGATCATGAAGACACAAATCAGGATTTAAAAACAAAAGAAGGTATCTTATCATTAGAAGCAAATAAATCCTTCTCTGCGAGCTATACTATTGAAATTCACAACAATCATCTGGTTTAAATACGAATAATAGCCTTAACTTTGCCAGCTAAATAAATGCTGTGACTTTTCAAGATTTAAATTTAAACACCCCATTATATAATGCCCTAGATGATTTAGGCTTTACTGTACCTACTCCTATTCAGGCTGAAGCTTTTAATGTGGTAAGTTCAGGTAAAGATATGGTTGGCATAGCTCAAACCGGTACTGGTAAAACTTTTGCCTACATGCTGCCTATCTTAAAAAATCTAAAGTTTTCAACCCAAGAAACCCCAAGAATTTTAATTTTAGTACCCACTCGTGAATTAGTGGTTCAAGTTGTTGAAGAAATTGAAAAGCTTGCAAAATATATCAGTGTACGAGTTTTAGGAGTTTATGGCGGCACCAATATAAATACACAAAAACAAGCCATTGCGGATGGATTGGATATCTTGGTAGCAACTCCAGGTCGTTTTTATGATTTAGCCCTAAGCCGCGTTTTACAACTTAAAAACATTCAACGTTTAGTAATTGATGAAGTAGACGTCATGCTGGACTTAGGTTTCAGACACCAACTTATTAATATTTTTGACATTTTACCCGAGCGCAGACAAAACATTATGTTCTCTGCAACCATGACTCATGATGTCGATGACATAATTTCAGAATTTTTTAAAAGTCCTGAACGTGTTTCTATTGCCGTTTCTGGGACACCTTTAGAAAATATAATACAAAGCCGTTACAATGTTCCCAATTTTTATACTAAAGTTAATCTGCTGACTCATTTATTAAAAGACACAGAGGCTTTTAATAAAGTATTGATTTTTATAGGCTATAAAAAATTGGCTGATTTACTTTTCGAAAACTTAGAAAGGCATTTTCATGATGAATGTTGTGTGATTCACTCTAATAAAACACAGAATTATCGACTTAGAAGTATTGAGCAATTCAGAAATGGAGATAATCGTATTTTAGTGGCAACAGATGTCATGGCACGTGGTTTAGATATTGATAATATTAGTCATGTTATTAATTTTGACACACCCGAATATCCTGAGAATTACATGCACAGAATTGGTAGAACTGGCCGGGCAGAACGCGAAGGATCTTCTATTTTGCTTTCTACTGATAAAGAGTTGGAGTCTTTAGAAAAAATTGAAACCTTAATGAATATGACCATTCCAGTAATTCAATTACCTGAAAATGTGATTATTTCGGAGGAATTAATAGAAGAAGAGCGCCTTGTTATAAAAGAGCGCAATAATCCCATAAAAAAGGATGAAACTATTGGCCCAGCCTATCATGAAAAGAAAGATAAAAACAAAAAAGAAAATTTAGGAGGTTCCTATAAATTTAAAATTGCAGAAAAATACAAGAAGCCAAAAACAAGAGGTGATAAAAATTATAATAAGCGCAATAAAAAGAAGTAGTTTTCAGCTCAAACGCTTTAAAAATCGGTTTTTATAAACAAAGTAAAATCAATTAACATGTTAATTGATTTTTTCCTAAAAATGCCCCCTAATAATTACAAATTTTAACCCCGTTTTCATGGGTTTTAAATGAATGAAAGTCTTAAATTTGCACTTTCATATGTATTTCATTTATTATGAATGATTCTTCAAAATTAATAAAAACAGCTAATTTACTATTAGATATTTCATCCCTTTTGATGGTTTCGGGTGCCAATACCAATAGAGCCAATTTAAGTATTGACAGATTTGCTTCTGTTCTTGATTGTAAAGCCTTTAGTCTTATCAGTCATAAAACGATTATCATGACTTTGACCGATGAAGAAACCGATCAAAGTTGTACCAGAGTTCAAAATATCCCGCCATATATTATTAATTTCATGATCATTTCAGCAATTAGTAAAGCCAGTTGGAATGCCATCAGTGAAAATTGGACCTTAGAACAAATTGAAGCCGAGATTGAACGAATAAAATTATTAAACAGGTACCCTCGCCTTCTCGTTCTTTTTGCGGTAAGTTTAGCAGGTGCAGGATTTTGCAATATATTTAATGGAGATTATTTAAACATGATGGTTGCTTTTACTAGTACTTTCATGGGGCTATTTATTTTCCAGCAAACACATAAATTAAAATACAACTTATATATAAGACTATTTTTAGGGTCATTTATAGCTTCAGTTACCGCATTAGTAGGTATCTATTTTAATATTGGAGCAAATCCTCAAACCGCATTGGCAACATCTATATTGTTTCTGGTACCAGGAGTCGCTTTAATAAATTCGTTTACAGATTTACTTGATAATAATATTTTAAATGGGATGGTAAGATTCACAACCGGCTTGATGACGGTCTTGGCCATGGCCATTGGATTATTTGTAGCAATGTATCTTTTTCAAATAAATTAATATGTTAGAGCTTATTTTAAAATTATTAGAAGTTTCCTTTTGGTCAGGAATAGCAGCCGTTGGATTTGGTATTTTATTCAATGTTCCTAAAAGAGCCATAACTACTATTTTTACTTTAGGTTTTGGCGCTGGTTTTATAAAATTCTTGCTTATTCATTTAAATGTTCATGTGGTCCTTGGCAGCTTTTTAGCAGCCTTTTTCGTTGGTATCATTAGCCTTCCTATGGCGCATAAAATTCATCAACCACCAGTCGTTTTTTCTATTCCGCCGGTTATACCCATGATTCCTGGCTATTTTGCTTATGAAACCATTCTCTCAATAATGAATTTTATTTTTACAGAAGGCGACGCCAGTAAGAGAATCTCGTTAATTGATGCCATTTTTACCAATGGCTTTACCATGTTTTTTGTGTTAATTTCTCTCACAGTTGGGGTATCTTTGCCTATGCTGCTGCTTAAAAAAAGTACTGTTAAAAAATTAGATGTATAAACTTATTTTCAAAAATTAGATACCCCTTATATTTTTCAAGATGAAACAATTAATTACTTTATTTCTTGCGCTAATATTTCTAACTTCCTTTCAGTTATATGCCGGAGATGAATGGAGCGCCACTGGGCACCGTGTTGTTGGAAAAATTGCCAATCAGTATTTAACATCAAAAACGAAAAAGAAAATTAAAAAATTACTTAACAATCATTCATTAGATTTTGTTTCAACGTTTGCTGACGATATAAAATCTGATAAGCGTTTTAATGAATTTTATACCTGGCATTATATTAATATGCCTTTAGATCAAAATTATGAGGATTCTGAAAAAAGCAGCGATGGTGATTTAGTTTCGGGCATTAATTATTGCATAAAAATAATTAAGGATGATCATTCAAGTAATGAGGACAAAGCCTTTTATCTTAAACTATTGATTCACTTTATTGGTGATTTACATCAACCAATGCATGTGGGGCTTGTTGAAGATAAAGGTGGCAACGATTTTAAACTACAATGGTTTTATAAAGATTCTAATTTACATTCTGTCTGGGATAGAGAAATGATGGATAGTTATGGGATGAGTTATTCTGAAATGGCTGATAATGCAGATGTTATAAGCAATTCTCAAGTAAAGGCTATTCAGGAAGGTACCCTTGTTGATTGGGTAAATGACACTCATAAATTAACAAGACAGGTATATGCTAACGTAAAGTCTAATGACAATTTACGATACAGTTATTCTTATGATAATTTTGAAACAGTTAGGTCACAACTTCAAAAAGGAGGCATCAGGCTTGCTAAAGTGTTGAATGATTTATTCTAATAAAAAAGGTTGACGAAATGTCAACCTTTTTTTTATAGTCATATCAAATTAAATATGTAAGGCTCTATCTTCTGTTGCAGCCAAAGCCGCTTCTTTAATAGCTTCTGTAAAAGTAGGATGTGCATGAGACATTCTTGAAATATCCTCAGCACTTGCTCTAAATTCCATAGCTACCACGGCCTCAGCTATCATATCAGCAGCACGCGCACCAATCATATGAACGCCCAATACCTCATCCGTTTTTTTGTCTGCCAGAATTTTAACAAAACCATCAATATCCATACTCGCTCTACTTCTTCCTAAAGCGCGCATTGGAAACTGACCCACTTTATACTCAACACCTGCTTCTTTTAATGCTTCTTCAGTTTTACCAACACTCGCCACTTCTGGCCAGGTATACACAACGCCCGGAATTAAATTATAATCAATATGTGGCTTTTGACCTGCAATTGTTTCAGCTACAAAAACACCTTCTTCTTCAGCCTTATGAGCTAACATTGCGCCTTTTACTACATCACCTATCGCATAAATATTACTAGCTGTTGTTTGTAAGTGATTATTTACTTCAATTTGACCTCTATCTGTTATATTGACTCCTGCAGCTTCAGCATTTAAACCATCCGTATACGGTCTTCTACCAACCGAAACTAAACAATAATCTCCTGTAAAAGTAACTTCCTCTCCTTTTTTATTATCCGCCTTTACAATCACTTCATTTCCTTTTCTTTCTACAGATTTTACTTTGTGAGACACTTCAATTGAAAATTTCGCTTTTTTGAAAACTTTGTTTAATTCTTTAGATAATCCAGCATCCATGGTCGGTATGATTCTATCCATGTATTCTATCACCGTCACTTCTGATCCAAGACGTCTGTATACCTGACCCAATTCTAAACCAATAACACCGCCTCCAATAACCATTAAATGCTTTGGTATTTCAGTTAATTTTAAAGCCTCAGTTGAAGTAATGACACGTTCTTTATCAATAGATATAAATGGTAAACTGGAAGGTTTACTACCTGTAGCAATAATGGTGTTTTTTGCTTCAATTTCAATTGTTTCTTTTCCAGAAATTGAAATATGAGTCGCATCTTTAAAGCTTCCTAAACCTTGATATACATCGATTTTATTCTTTTTCATTAAGAAATCAATACCGCCGGTAGTTTGATCAACTACTGCTTGTTTGCGACCTATCATCTGTTTTAAATTCACCTTGATTTCTCCTGGAATATCAATGCCATGCTCTTCAAAATGCTTGATAGCATCCTCATAGTGATGTGAGGAATCTAAAAGTGCTTTACTTGGAATACAACCCACGTTTAAACAAGTACCGCCAAGCGTGGCATATTTTTCAATAATGGCTGTTTTCATTCCCAACTGAGCGCAACGAATGGCAGCTACATATCCTCCAGGTCCTGAACCAATTACGGCTACGTCATATGAATTCATAAGATGATTTTGATGTTTATTATTAAAAATTGAAGACAAAAGTACAAATGTTTTAGGTTACAACAATGGAAAACAAATTTTTATAGAATTCAGAATTAGCTTTATAAAGTCAATAAAAACTCATCCATTAGAAAAGGTTCACAACCTAAAATTATGTAGTTTTGTATTCATGCAAAAGAACATCAACATACAAAACAAAAAAGCGCGCTTTCTCTATGAAATATTAGATAAGTATACCGCTGGTATTGTATTGACTGGTACAGAAATTAAATCTATTAGAAATAGTAAAGCTTCCATTGCCGAAAGTTTTTGTGAGTTTAATGAACAAGGAGAACTTTTTGCGATTAACATGACCATAGAGGAATATTTATACGGCACGTATTACAATCATAAACCAAAGGCAGAAAGAAAACTGCTGTTAAATAAAAAAGAACTTAAAAAGTTACTTAAGGAAGTTCAAAATACGGGCCTAACTATTATTCCATTAAAGCTGTTTATTAATGACAAAGGATATGCAAAACTTGATATCGCTTTGGCCAAAGGAAAAAAATTATATGACAAACGTGAAACTATTAAAGATCGTGATAATAAACGAGATCTTGATCGCGTTAAAAAGATATATAAATAAAAATTATAACATCTCTTATTTTTATTATGAAGAAAATAGTTTCCATAATGATCATCATTTTTGTTTCATTAAACTTTAACGCACAAGAAAAGACCACTGAAAATGATTCCATTAAAAAAAGTAGTATAGACAGTTCAAAAGTTAAAACTTTGGACAGCACTATTAAAACTTTATATGCCGTTATTTCAGCTGAAAAAGAAGTTGAAAGAAACTGGGCTCTTTTTAAATTTTTATTTAAACCAGGTGCCAAATTGATTCCTTCTGGAAAAGACAATGATGGCGTTTATAAAGTGCGCTACATGAGTCCTGAGGATTACATTAAAAGTTCAGGAGACTGGTTATTTGAAAATGGTTTTTTTGAAAAGGAAATTAGCCGAACAGTCAATACTTATGGAAATATAACACAAGTCTTTAGTAGTTATGAATCTTTCAAAAGTGAATCTGACGACCAACCCTTTATGCGCGGCATCAATAGCATTCAACTCTTATATGACGGAGAACGCTGGTGGATTATCAATATCTTCTGGACTCAGGAAACCAGCGACAATCCTATTCCAAAAAAGTACTTAGGTAAAAACTAAATGATTTGCTTTAATAAATAATCCTGTTTAGTTTTTATCCTCAAGCAAAGGTACAAAACGAAATTCACCAAATTCGTGTTGTTCAAATTCCTTGGCATCATTTCTAATAAATAAAGTCATAATTTGAATATTGTCGCCAACAGGAATGACCAGCCTGCCTCCTATTTTCAATTGGTTCAACAATGGTTTAGGCACAAAAGGAGCACCCGCCGTAACAATGATACTATCAAATGGTGCCTCTTCTTTTAGACCTTTATATCCATCGCCAAAAATCATTTTTTTTGCACGATAACCAAGCTTAGGTAAAAAAATACTGGTTTTTTTAAATAATTCTAATTGTCTTTCAATACTAAAAACTTTAGCACCTAATTCACATAAAACGGCTGTTTGATAACCACTTCCAGTACCAATTTCAAGAATTTTATCCCCTTTTTTTACCTGTAATAATTCTGTTTGAAAAGCAACTGTATAGGGTTGAGAAATGGTTTGATCTGCAGCAATAGGAAATGCTTTGTCTTGATAGGCATGGTCTAAAAATCCAGAATCCATAAATAAATGCCGCGGCACATTCGCTATAGCCTTTAAAACATGTTCATCCGTTATTCCCTTGGTTTTTATAACATTAACCAATTGTTGTCTTAATCCTTTATGTTTAAATGTATCTTTCAATTTTCGTCCTGTTTTCAAGGCTAAAATAAGTTAAACATTTTAGCTAAAAGCAATTTATTTTCGATTAATTTTTGATGCTTAATAGAGAAAAATTTAGAGTATTATTATGAAAATCATGCTTTAAATATCCTATTTTTGTTGAAAACCTAAATAAAAATGCTAAAAGCTGGTGTTCTTGGTGCTGGTCACCTTGGGAAAATTCATTTAAGACTTCTCAAACAATCTGAAAAATATAACCTTATTGGTTTTTATGATGCTGATATTGAAAACGGTAAAAAAGTAGAAGCTGAATTTGGCTATAAATTTTTCAATACCATCGAAGATTTAATAAATGCCGTAGATGTTGTAGATATTGTAACACCAACTTTATCTCATTATGAATGTGCCTTGCAAGCCATTGCTAAAGGCAAACATATATTTATTGAAAAGCCCATTACCAATACGGTTGAAGAAGCTGAAAAAATCAGAGCCATTTTAGCCGAGCATCACGTAAAAGGTCAGGTTGGCCATGTAGAAAGATTTAATCCGGCTTTTTTAGCTGTAAAAAATGAAATTCATGAGCCTATGTTTATTGAGACACACCGGCTAGCTGAATTTAATCCTCGTGGTACAGATGTGCCGGTAGTATTAGATTTAATGATTCATGATATTGATATCATTTTAAGTGTCGTTAAATCAAAAGTGAAACATATTTCAGCAAGTGGTGTATCTGTTATAAGCGATACTCCAGATATTGCCAATGCACGTATAGAGTTTGAAAATGGATGTGTAGCCAATTTAACTGCCAGTAGAATTTCTTTAAAAAATATGCGTAAAACACGTTTCTTTCAAAAGGACGCTTATATCTCTGTTGATTTTCTGGAAAAGAAATGCGAAGTCGTTAAAATGAAAGATGCACCGGAAGAGCCCGGAGATTTTGATATGGTGCTTCAAAATGCTGAAGGTGTTAAAAAACAAATCTATTTTGACAATCCAACTATTTCTAATAACAATGCCATTCTAGATGAATTGGAAACTTTTGCAGATGCCATAAATAATAATACAAAACCTATTGTAACACTTCATGATGGCACTGAAGCCTTACGTGTTGCAACACAAATAATAAATTGTTTTAAATAAAATTTTGATGATGAAAAATGTTGCCGTTATTGGTGCTGGAACCATGGGAAATGGTATTGCGCATACATTTGCACAAAGTGGATTTAGAGTTCAACTTATTGATGTCAGTGAAAATGCTTTAAAAAAAGGCATAGAAACTATCACTAAGAATTTAGATAGAATGGTTAGTAAAGAAACCATTACTGAAGCTCTAAAAAAAGAAACTTTATCAAATATAACTACATTTAACAATATCACCGAAGGTGTTGAATATGCCAGTTTAGTGGTAGAAGCTGCTACTGAAAATATAGATTTAAAACTAAAAATTTTCAAACAGTTAGATGAAGCTTGTCCAGAAGGTATCATTCTGGCTACTAATACTTCTTCAATTTCCATCACACAAATAGCTTCAGTAACTTCTAGACCAGATCATGTTATTGGTATGCATTTCATGAATCCCGTGCCAATGATGAAATTAGTTGAGATTATTAGAGGTTACAATACCAGTGATGAGGTTACTAATACAATTATGGACTTATCTAAAACATTAGGTAAAATTCCAGTAGAAGTCAATGATTATCCAGGATTTGTAGCTAATAGAATCTTAATGCCAATGCTTAATGAATCTATTGAAACCCTTTACAACGGTGTTGCTGGAGTTTTTGAAATAGACACGGTAATGAAACTAGGTATGGCACATCCTATGGGACCATTACAATTGGCTGATTTTATAGGATTAGATGTGTGCTTGTCCATTTTAAATGTGATGTATGAAGGTTTTAAAAATCCTAAATACGCACCTTGTCCCTTATTAGTAAATATGGTCCGTGCAGGAAAATTAGGCATCAAGTCTGGTGAAGGATTTTATGATTATTCAGAAAGCAGAAAGGCAGAAAAAATCGCAAAACAATTTCAATAGATTTTAGTTTAATTTGTAAACAACACAAAACCTAACTGGTTAATTCTACCTTGAACAATTCAAAAAAATGGCAAAATTTTTACCGTTTAAAGCAGTACGTCCTATGCGTGATAAGGTAAGCTTAGTGGCGTCGCGCTCTTACCAGAGTTACACTCAGGGGGAACTGGAGGCCAGACTAGATTACAATCTGTTTTCCTTTTTACAGGTGGTTAATCCAGGGTATCGCTATTATAAATCCATTTCTCGTAAAGAACGCAGTGGGTTTGCGGTTTCCTATCTATAAATGTAAAAAAAGTAAATTAATTTTACGATCGATTCTGTTAAATTTGGATCAAAAAGCTTAACATCATGTCAATAAAAGATAATCTTAAAAACATAAAATCAACTTTACCCAAACAGGTTACTTTAGTGGCTGTTTCAAAAACAAAACCTATTTCTGATGTACTGGAAGCTTATAATGCGGGGCAACGTATTTTTGGGGAAAATAAAATTCAGGAAATGGCTGCTAAATATGAAGCCTTACCAAAAGATATATCCTGGCATATGATAGGTCATGTTCAAAAAAATAAAGTAAAATACATGGCCTCCTTTGTTTCTTTAATTCACGGCGTTGAGAATTTAAAACTTTTGGAAGAAATTAATAAACAAGCTTTAAAACACGATAGAATTATTGATTGTTTACTACAAATTAAAATAGCTTCAGAAGACTCAAAATTTGGAATGACGCCTGAGGATACTTCTTTATTATTACAATCAAAACTCTTTTCAGAATTAAAAAACATAAGAGTTATAGGGCTTATGGGGATGGCAACATTTACTGAAGACGAAAACCAAATAAAAGAAGAATTCCAATTGTTAAAACATACTTTTGACAGTTTAAAGCCATTGGAATCCTTTAACTTTAAACCCGAAATTATTTCAATGGGAATGAGTGGAGATTATCAATTAGCCATTGCTTGCGGAAGTACTATGATACGTGTTGGAAGCAGTATCTTTGGAGAGCGAAATTATTCAATTTAATTTAAGTAATAAACCATTTTTGTACGCAATATTAGACATAGAAACCACCGGAGGAAAATATAATGAAGAAGGCATTACTGAAATTGCAATCTACAAATATGACGGCCACCAAATTGTGGATCAATTTATAAGCCTGATCAATCCAGAGCGGGAGATTCAACCTTTTGTGGTTAATCTTACAGGTATTAATAGCGCTATGCTGCGCAATGCGCCTAAGTTTTATGAAGTTGCCAAACGCATTGTAGAGATTACAGAAGATTGCATATTGGTTGCGCACAATGCACAATTTGATTACCGCATTTTAGTAACTGAATTTAAGCGTTTAGGATTTGATTTTGTCAAAGAAACCCTTTGCACGGTTGAATTGGCAAAAAATTTAATTCCTAATCAAGCATCTTATAGTCTAGGCAAACTGGTGCGTTCACTGGGCATACCCGTAACTGACAGACATCGCGCTTCAGGAGACGCCATTGCCACAGTAAAATTATTTAAAATGTTGCTCGATAAGGATTCTTCAAAAAAAATTATTCAAGAGTCCATTCGATTAAGTCCTAAATTACAATTAGAGCCCCGACATATAGATATTATTGAACAACTTCCAACGGCAACAGGCGTCTATTATATTCATAGATCAGATGGTGAAATCATATACATTGGAAAAAGTAATAATATTAAAAAACGCATCAATCAACATTTCACCAATTCTAATCAGAAATCAAAAAAAATTCAACTTCACGCAGCAGCAGTTACCTATGAAGCTACGGGTAGTGAATTAGTAGCCTTGCTAAAAGAAAGTGAAGAAATAAAACGTAATAAACCCATTTACAATAGGGCATTAAGACGTACCATATTTACGCATGCACTGTATAGTTTTGTTGACGAAAAGAATTATGTCAATTTTAAAATTGATAAAGTTGACGGTAGAAAAAAACCAATCACCACTTTTAGTAACAGAGATAGTGCCAAAAGCTTTATTTTAAAAGCTATTGAAGACTATCAATTATGCCAAAAACTAACAGGAATATATAAAACCAAAAGTAGCTGCTTTAAATATGATATTAAAGAATGTAACGGGGCTTGTATTGGTAAAGAATCATTTGAGGATTATAATAAGCGTGCTGAAGATTTGATTAAAAAAAACAGCTACAAAAATAAAAATATGGTGATTATTGATAAAGGACGGGATATTGATGAACGCAGCGCTATCTACATTGAAAATGGTGTATTTAAAGGGATTGGTTTCTTTAATTTAAATTATCAGATTAACAATATTGACGTTTTAGAATCTTTTATAACACCAATGGAAAACAACAGAGATACACAACATATCATTCAAAGTTATATAAGGAGAAACAAACGGCTAAAAGTAATACAACTGAATAGTAAGCAATAGTTTTTAAATTTTCTTATTTTTGATTACATGAGCAATAATTCGAATAGAAACTGGAAAACAAGACTACATGAAATAATTTATGAAGCAGATACACCTGCAGGTAAATTATTTGATATTGTCCTGCTCATTACTATTATTGCCAGTATCGTTTTAGTCATGTTAGAAAGTGTTAAACATATTGACTCAAACTATCATGATATCTTAAATATAAGTGAATGGATTATAACCATTCTTTTTAGTCTTGAATACATAGCCAGAATTATAACTGTTAAAAAACCTTTTAAATATATTTTTAGCTTTTATGGAATTATTGATTTACTCTCAACCATTCCAAAATACATTTCATTAATAGTTGGTGGTGTTCATGCCTTAGCTGCTTTAAGGGCTTTACGCTTATTAAGAGTATTTAGAATTTTAAAACTGGGTCGTTATCTAGGGGCCTCTAACAGTTTAATAGCCGCTTTAAAAGCGAGTCGCGCTAAAATATCCGTTTTTTTATTTGCCGTGGTTATTGTCGCGATTATATTAGGAACCATTATGTATATGGTGGAAGGTGAAGAAAATGGTTTCACCAATATTCCTAAAAGTGTTTATTGGTGTATTGTCACTTTAACTACTGTAGGTTTTGGTGATATTGCGCCTCAAACGCCGTTAGGACAATTTATTGCCTCTTTAGTCATGATTTTAGGTTACGGAATTATTGCTGTTCCTACGGGAATTGTTTCCGCTGAATATGCGCAACATAATAAACCCAAAACTAAAGAGGAAGACATACATTTAAACACACAATCATGTCCTAACTGTTCAGCTAGTAAACATAAAGATCATGCGGGATTTTGTTACAATTGTGGTTATAAATTAAACAATGAGTAAATACCTCATTTCTGTTGTTGGGCCCACTGCCATCGGAAAAACTGCTTTGAGTATCAAACTGGCTCAGCATTTTAAAACGGACATACTTTCAGCAGATTCCAGACAATTTTATAAAGAAATGTCAATAGGTACCGCTGCACCAACTAAAGAAGAATTAAATACCGTTAAGCATCACTTTATTCATCATAAATCAATACAGGAGGATTATAATGTTGGCGCATTTGAAAAAGACGCATTAAAAACTTTAAATGAACTCTTTAAGAGTCATAATATCCTTATTATGGTGGGTGGTTCTGGTCTTTATCTTAATGCTATAACAAAAGGATTAGATGATTTTCCTGAAGTTGAAAGCCACATTAGAAAGCAGTTAAATGAGGATTTTAAAATAAAGGGCATTTCATACTTGCAAGAAAAACTCAAGTCTTTAGATCTAAAAAGTTATAATACTATTGCCATTGATAATCCACACAGAGTAATCAGAGCTTTGGAGATTTGCATTGGTACAGGAAAACCTTATTCTTCCTTCTTAAATAAAAGCAAAATAGATCGTCCTTTTAAAACTATTACAGTTGGCTTAACCGCTGAAAGAGACATCATCTATAATAGAATTAACCAACGAGTCGATATGATGATTCAAGATGGATTATTAGAGGAAGTAAAGGGTTTATATCCTTATAAAACTTTAAATGCTCTGAATACGGTAGGATATAAAGAATTGTTTCATTTTTTTGATGGTTCATGGACACTAGATTTTGCCATTTCAGAAATAAAAAAGAACTCAAGAAGATTTGCAAAACGCCAATTAACATGGTTTAGAAAAGACCAGAATGTTTTATGGTTTGATTATTTAACTGATGTTCATCAAATTATTTCTGAATTAAATAAAATAATAAATTATAATTAAATTCCTTGCATCTAATTATTTTACTGAAGCAATTTTAATTAATTTTGATGCGTAATTTTTTAAGATTTCTATGTTAGATTTTTTATTCACCAGTGATGCCATAATGGCTCTTTTAACACTTACCTTTTTAGAAATTATTCTAGGTATTGATAACATTGTCTTTATTTCAATTGCTGCGAATAAGTTACCACATAATCAAAGAGCCAAAGCCACTAATATTGGATTGTTACTGGCCATGTTACAACGGATTATTTTGCTTTTTTTTGTCTCATTTCTGATCGGTTTGAAAGAACCTTTTTATACTATTGATTTAAAATGGTTACACATTGCTCTGAGTTGGCAATCCATCATACTATTTAGTGGTGGCCTATTTTTGATTTATAAAAGCACCTCAGAAATTCGTGAAAAAGTAGAGTCTCCAATGCATGATGAAAATACATTAACCAGAAAAAAAATCAAATCTCTTTCACAAGCAATTATTCAGATTGTTATAATTGATTTTATTTTCTCTATTGATTCCATTTTAACAGCCGTTGGAATGACCAATGGCTTACATGCAAACCATAATTACAATTTGGTTTTAATGATTATTGCAGTTGTTATATCTATTGGAATTATGATTGGATTTGCAAACCCAATAAGGAAATTTATTGATGCGCATCCAAGTATACAATTATTAGGTCTAGCCTTTTTGATTTTGATTGGCTTTATGCTAATTACCGAAGCTGGTTATTTATCAAACACACAAATATTTGGAAGTTCAGTTGGCCCAATTCCCAAAGGTTACCTATACTTTGCCATCACATTCTCCTTATTTGTTGAATTTTTAAGTTTTAGGATAGCTAAAAAAACTAAAGCATAGTATAAAAAATCATGATCAGTTTTTAAAACCAAAATCCTATGATCATGGTTTCATTAGCACTTCTTTGATTTACAACACTCCTTGCTCTATCCATTTTTTTTGTTTAGCATATTCGACAAAGTTCTACAATCTTTAAGTGCGCTTTGCTCAGAGAGCATCAGTGAGTAGTGACAAATTCTAATCATATTACTGCAACATTCATTAATAAAGGTTCTCTTTTTTGATAGAAATCTTAACAATACTAATATCTCATGGTATTAAAATTTAATTAATAATTAATATGTTATACATAGTACTGTAACAATTTTAAATATTGGTCGTCTATAAAGTAAATAAAACCATTAAACTATATAAATCATGAAATCATTTAACAACTATCAATCACAAGAGTCTCCTAATAGTTCAAAAAGTAATTATTGGAATACAAAAAGACGATACAGATAATACATATTAAAAAAACCATCAACAAACAAAAAAACGAACATCATGAATACATTTATTATAAATAATTCAAAAGAAAGCAGAAAATATAGAAACTCAATTTATTTAGAGTTTAGCAAAAGAGTTCACCACTCCAATTATAATAAACTTCAAACTAATCTTCATTCGGTATGATATCCATAATCACAGCTCTAATAGATTTTATAATTAAAATTATTGAAGTTATTTTATTTTAAAATAACCTAACCAAAATCAAAACAAAGATATCATGGACCAAACAGGAATGGATAGAAAAATTGAAAAGAAAATTTGGAGTCAGAAAAGAATTTTAACACTGGTTGGCATTATACTTGTCCTCATTCTCTCTTCTTTTGGCTTGAAGGTATTTAATAAAAAAATATATAAGGTAAACGCTTCAAAAATTTCTGTAAAAAAAGCTTTTGAAGGCGAATTTCAAGATGTTATACTCATTGACGGAGATGTAGAACCCATTAATTTAGTGTTAGTTAACACACTTGAAGGGGGTACCGTAGAAGAGATTTTTATTGAAAACGGCATTTTTGTTGAAAAAGGAACTCCCCTTTTGCGTTTAAGCAATCCTTCAGCTACACTTGGATATATGAATCAGGAAACTGCTATTGTAGAACAAATAAATAACCTTAGAAGCTTAAAACTCTCGCTAGAAAAAGATCAACGCGATTTAAAAGAATCTTTAATTGATAGCGAAAACAGTCTTGTAGAAGTTGAACGTAATTATAAAGTAGACTCTGTTTTATATTCCAAAGACATCATTGCACGGAATGATTTTATTGAAAGGCAAGAATCTTTTAAATATCTTAAAAACAAACGTGACTTTATGAATCAAAACGTGATTAAAAGTTCTCAAGATAATTTATTGCAAATCAATCAGATTAATACCTCCATAGCATTGATGCAGCGCAATTTAGAATTAATACATGAAAATATTGAAAAACTACTTGTAAGAGCTCCAATTTCCGGTATGTTATCGAGTTTTGATCCCGATATTGGGGAATCCTATAATAAAAATCAAACGGTCGCCAAAATTGATGTTCAAACAGGTTTCAAGGTTAAAGGACTCGTAGACGAATATTATTTAAGTACTGTAAAACCGAGACAATTAGCTAATTTTTCCTTTAATGGTGACCTTATAAGTTTGCAAGTAAAAAAAGTGTTTCCTGAAGTAAAAAGTAGAAAATTCGAAATTGAGTTAGTTTTTGTAAATGACATCCCTAAAAATATTACCATAGGGCAATCACTCCAAATACGCTTAGAACTTTCGAAGTCTAAAAAATCCATTATGATTCCAAGAGGAAATTACTTTCAGGCGTCTGGCGGACAATATGTATTTGTACTTGATGGAAAAGGTGAAGCACACAAACGTTATATAAAATTAGGAAACCAAAATCCAAGTTATTATCAAGTTTTAGAAGGACTTAATGCCAATGAAGAATTTATCTCTTCGTCCTATGACGACTTTAAAAATTATGAATCAATTAAAATTAATCAATAAAAAAACGAACACATGATCAAACTAACTAATCTTACTAAAGTTTACAGAACTGAGGAACTGGAATCAACTGCTTTAAACCAAATATCTTTTGAAATAATGGAAGGCGAGTTCGTATCTATAATGGGCCCTTCTGGTTGTGGAAAATCAACCCTATTGAATATTTTAGGGATGTTAGATAAACCTGAAAGTGGTAGTTATGAATTTCAAAACAAAGAAATTGCTCAGTATAATGAAAAACAACGTTCTGAAATACGCAAAAGGAATATTGGATTTATCTTTCAAAATTTTAACCTTATTGACGAATTAACTGTTTTTGAAAACATAGAATTACCACTTCTCTATAATAATATTAGTCCTTCAGAACGCAAAAAAAGAGTTGATGAAATCATTAATAAAATTGGAATCACTCATCGTTCAAATCATTATCCTCAACAATTATCCGGTGGACAGCAACAGCGTGTTGCCGTAGCCAGAGCATTAATTACAAAACCCGCATTAATATTAGCTGACGAACCAACAGGAAATTTAGATAGTTCCCATGGTAATGAGGTTATGGATCTGTTATGTAAGCTTAATGAGTCAGGAACAACAATTGTAATGGTAACGCATTCCGCACACGATGCCAGTTACTCAAACAGAACTATTAATTTATTAGACGGCCAAATTGTGCCCGAAAAGAAAATCATGTTAAATAAAGCTGCTGTATAAATTAAAAATTAAAAACGATGTTTAAAAATTATTTAAAAGTAGCTATAAGAAGCCTCAATAAAAATAGAATTTATGCCTTTATCAATATTCTTGGATTGGCTTTAGGTTTAGCGGTAACCATTCTCGTTTTTTTATTTATAAAGGATGAAACCAGCTATGAAAAGCATTGGGAGGGATATGAACGCATATATAGAACAGGCATAAAAGCTGATATGATGGGACAAAAAATGGATGCACCTGTTTCCTGCAGCCCAATGGCAAATACCTTAAGAACAGAATTTACCGATGTAGAATCAGCTACAAGGATACAGTCTGGAAGGCAGGAAATATTGATGCGTCATGATCAAACAAAGGTGTACATAGAACATATTGCTCAAGCAGATAGTTCATTCTTTAAGGTATTCAATTATGAATTTATTCATGGAGACCCAAATACAGCACTAAAAGAAACAAATTCAATTGTTTTAACTGAAGAAACTAAACAAAAACTCTTTGGAGATAAAAGTGCTATGGGAGAAGTGGTTAATTATGATAATAGACGGGACCTGATCGTTACCGCAATTGTAAAAGAACCAAAAGGACATGCTCATTTTAATTTTGAGTTATTCGTATCCGATAATGAGATTAGGAATATTTGGATAAATAATGGTTGGAACACGTATGTAAAACTAAAAAAGGGAGCTGATTTTAATTCATTTGAAACACAAATGAAAACTAACTTTATGAAAAAAATTGAACCAGATGTTGAACAATTTTTAAAAGTTAGTGTAGATGAATTATTGAAACAGGGAAACGCTTTTGAATATCAGCTTATGCCCATAAAAGATATTCATTTATATTCTCATAAAGATTTCGAGATTCAGCAAAACGGGAATATCATGTACATCTATGTGTTTTTAGGTATTGCCATTTTGGTACTTATAATAGCTGGCATCAATTTTATGAACTTATCAACAGCCCGCTCAGGTAAACGCGCTAAAGAGGTAGGCGTAAGAAAAGTATCTGGAGCTTCAAGAAACATGTTGATTATTCAATTTTTAGTTGAATCAGTCATTCAAAGTGCCATCGCTTTATGTCTGGCTTACATTCTTGTTATCTTACTATTACCAGGATTTAATAATGTTTTAGAAACCAGTATTAGTCTGTCAAATGAGTATTTTACTCAAACATTCATTTTTTCAATCATTATCACTTTATTTTATGGACTCTTTGCAGGAAGTTATCCAGCATTTTTCTTATCGTCATTTAAACCAATTTCTGTTTTAAAAGGAGATTTTACCAAATCCAAAAATGGCGCATTTTTAAGAAAATCGCTTGTAGTAACCCAATTTACTGCTTCAACCATTTTAATTATTGGGATGATTATTATTTTTAAACAAATCGCCTTTTTACATAATAAAGATATTGGATTTAAAGGAGAACAAGTTATTATCGTTCCTATACAAACAGATCAAATGGCTAATAACTTTAGAGACTACAAAAGCATCTTTTTAAAAAACAGTCATGTTCAAAGTATTTCAAGAGCCTCGTTTTTTCCTGGTGACCTTCCTAATCAAAGTATGTATGCATTAGAAGGTAACCAAGAGAAATTACCATTATGGAATATGAACGTGGACTATGATTTTTTTAAAACCATGAGCATTAAATTGGCTGAAGGGAGATTGTTTAACAGAGAACAAGATTCAGATTCCATTCCAACCTTCATACTAAACGAAACTGCTGTAAATAATTTGAATATTAAAAATCCATTAGGCAAACGACTTGGCACCTTTATAAATAACAATGGAGATTTGAAATACGGAAATATTGTTGGCGTTGTGAAAGATTTCCATATTGAAGGATTTAACCAACCTATTCGTCCTATGGTATTACAAATTAGCAACCAAACCTGGTTTACCGCTTTTAAAATTTCTCCAGAAAACGCAAGCTCCACGATAAGTTTTATAGAAGACGAATGGAATAAATTAGAGCCTACACATCCTTTTAGGTACACTTATTTGGATAAGAAATTTGGAGCGTTATTAAGACAACAAGAAAATTTTGGAACGATGTTTTTATTTTTAACTATACTTGCAATCATTATATCTGCCATGGGTTTATATGGGTTAGCCTCCTTTACAGCGGAGCAAAGAACAAAAGAGATTGGTGTTAGAAAAGTTTTGGGTGCATCAGTATCTCAAATCATGAGAATGTTAACCAAAGACTTTGTAAAACTGGTACTCATTGCCAATATTTTTGCATGGCCTATTACGTTTTTATTAGCAAAAAATTGGTTATCAAACTTTTCATATCAAATTGATATGCCTATTTTACCCTATGTATTTGCAACAGTATTGGCCTTAATAATTGCCATACTAACCGTTAGTACTCAAGCCTATATCGCTGCGAATTCAAATCCTGTTAATTCATTAAAGTATGAATAAATAAAGATGAGATATATAGACTATTATTAAAAACCCTTATATAAGGGTTTTTATTTTTAGCCTAAAATAAAGTGATTTCCCTTATTGGTCCAAATTACATTCAGACTATTTAGAAACTTTGAAAAAATGGATGTCTACCGTTACTAAATAGATGCATAAATTAAACTAAAACAGGGTGATCTGTCCCTTTCCATCTAATTCAGAATCATCTGAATCCTTTTCACTTGAAGTGGGCTTGTCAATCTTTTCTTCAGATTCAACTGTTTCTTCATCAACAACTTCAATTTCATCAGCATGAATTTCTTCCGGAGCTTCATAAGGCAATGGCTCAAGCAAATTAATTTGTTTTATCTTATCCGAAGTTAATTGATTACCAAGGGCTTTAATACCCTTAATAGCTATAAATTCTTCAAGATTAACTTCTATATTTTCCTTTTGATCTTTACCACGCTCTTTGGAGAAAATCACTTCTGCCCGCGGAATCCAATCTGTTGAAACAATTTCTAACTGAGATTTTTGATGTTCAGAAATAAAAATTTCTTCTTTATTTTCGTTTTCAATTAAGAAGCGCTTCACATAATATCGCTCCTTTTCTCCATCATAATAAATAGCGGATATAGGTTTTTTTGGAAGCCATTTTTCGAGAACAATCATATCTTCATCAAAATGTGTAGTCAATTCTGGTAAAATGGTTTTTACTGTTCCTGACTGTGTTATGATGAGTAATTTATCTTCGCCCCTAAACTCACCAATCAACTCACCTCTTCCGTCTACATTTAACCTTTGAACCGTATCATCAAACCAAATTTTTCTGGGTTTTAAAGTTGAAATACCCTTTTCTTTTAGTTCAATCTTTTTAATTGAATGTTTAGTGACTAAATTCCCTTTTGAATTTCTTCCTTTTATTAAAATATCAGCAAAATCTAAATCCCATTTTAGTTTTTTAATGCTACCAACTTGTCTAAGAATGACGCTAATAACTTCAGCTTCGCCATTAGGATTAGCAGAAAAATAAAGAATAGTTGATCCTTTGGTTCCATTGGTTAAATCATATTCTTTGTCTCTTGTTATACTTGTAACTGCAAAACGCTTGATGTATGATGGGCCTTTTGTGCCATCTCTATAAATCAAATTATAAATGGTGCGGTTATCCTTTTTGTCAAAAACCTCAACATGAATAATATCTTTACCTACAAAAGTTTTAGAATCAACTTTCGTGATCATCATTTTACCTTCTTTGGTAAAAACAATGATATCATCTATATCACTACAATCACATACGTATTCATCTTTCTTCAATGAGGTGCCTACAAAACCTTCTTCTTTATTCACATAAAGTTTCGTATTTCTAATAACAACTTTAGTGACGTCTACATCATCAAATGCCCTTATTTCTGTCTTTCGTTCACGTCCGGCAGCATAATCTTTTTTTAATCTTGTAAAATAGGCAATCGCATAATCTATCAAATTCTCAAGATGATGTTTTACCTGAGCAATTTGATCTTCTAAAGCTTCAATTTTTTGTTGTGCTTTATCAATATCAAATTTCGAAATTCTTTTAATCCTAATTTCAGTTAAACGCTCAATATCTTCTTGAGTTATGGCGCGTTTAAGATGTTTAATATGAGGTAGAAGCCCTTTATCTATTGCTTGAATAACCCCTTCCCAAGTTTCTTCTTCTTCAATATCACGATAAATTCTGTTTTCAATAAAAATACGTTCTAATGAGGCAAAATGCCATTGTTCTTCAAATTCATCAAGTTTTACTTCAAGATCACTTTTTAATAATTGCACCGTATTGTCTGTTGAACGTTTCAACATTTCGGTCACGCCTATAAAAAGCGGCTTATTATCTTCAATGACACATCCCAAAGGTGAAATAGAACTTTCACAACTAGTAAATGCGTACAGTGCATCAATGGTTTTATCAGGCGAAATACCTGAAGGTAAATGCACTAAAATCTCAACATCAGCAGCCGTATTATCCTCAATCTTCTTTATTTTTATTTTGCCTTTATCGTTGGCCTTTAAAATAGAATCTATCAGGGAAGTTGTATTAGTTCCAAAAGGTATTTCTGTAATTACTAAAGTACTTTTATCTAATTGAGATACTTTGGCTCTCACGCGAATTTTGCCACCACGCAAGCCATCTTTATAATCGCTGACATCTATAATACCGGCCGTCGGAAAATCTGGAAATAAGGTAAAGCTTTTACCCTTTAAATGTTTGATAGAAGCATCGATTAATTCGATAAAATTATGTGGTAAAATCTTAGTTGACAATCCCACAGCAATACCTTCTCCGCCCTGAGCTAAAAGCAACGGAAACATTACCGGAAGGTTTACCGGTTCTTTTCTTCTGCCATCATAAGAAGCCTGCCACTCTGTGATCTTAGGATTATAAACAACATCAAGTGCGAATTTTGATAACCTTGCTTCAATATACCGAGATGCTGCAGCACTATCTCCTGTTAAAATATTACCCCAGTTTCCTTGGGTATCAATAAGTAAGTCTTTTTGACCAATTTGCACCATGGCATCTGCTATACTTGCATCACCATGCGGATGATACTGCATGGTATGACCAACAATATTTGCCACTTTATTATAACGACCATCATCTAAATCTTTCATAGAATGCATAATACGCCTTTGAACTGGTTTAAAACCATCTTCAATTGCAGGCACTGCGCGCTCTAAAATAACATACGAGGCATAATCCAGAAACCAGTCTTTATACATGCCGGAAATCCGGGTAATGGTTTCTTGATTTTCACCTTGCGGATTAATCAAATCTTCGTTTTCTTCAATCATTAACTGTTATGCTATCCCTTATTTAAAAATGAAATTTTAATTCTTTATTAATACCTGTTTTTGTCATGCCGTTTCTTCAACGATGTCCAATTCAACTTTTAGATTATTAATAATAAACTCTTGTCTGTCTGGCGTGTTTTTTCCCATATAAAATTCCAATAACTCTTCAATCGATAAATCCTTATCCAACATGATAGGATCTAAACGAATACTTTCTCCAATAAAGTTTCTGAATTCATCTGGTGAAATTTCTCCCAAACCTTTAAATCGCGTAATTTCTGGTTTTGGTTTTAGTTTCTCAATAGCATCTCTTCGCTCCTGTTCTGAATAGCAGTAAATCGTCTCTTTTTTATTGCGAACTCTAAAAAGTGGTGTTTGTAAAATATAAAGATGGCCTTCTTTAATTAATTCTGGAAAAAACTGCAAGAAAAAAGTAATGAGTAATAATCGAATATGCATCCCATCCACATCAGCATCAGTGGCTATGACTATATTATTATAACGAAGATCTTCAATAGACTCTTCTATATTTAAAGCCGCCTGAAGTAAATTAAATTCTTCATTTTCATAAACTATTTTTTTACTTAATCCATAGGAGTTTAAAGGCTTCCCTTTTAAACTAAAAACTGCCTGTGTATTCACATCACGAGATTTTGTGATACTTCCAGATGCTGAATCTCCTTCTGTTATAAATAGAGTAGATTCCAAGTTACGTTCATTCTTAGTGTCACCAAAATGCACTCTGCAATCTCTTAATTTCTTATTATGAAGGCTTGCCTTTTTAGCACGATCTTTAGCTAATTTTCTAATTCCTGACAATTCTTTACGTTCATGTTCAGCCTGCATAATTTTACGCTGAATTTTTTCTGCAGTCTCAGGATTTTTGTGTAAGTAATTATCAAGATAGGTTTTAACAAAGTCATTGATATAGGTTCTTACCGTTGGCAAGCCACCACCCATGTCTGTTGAACCTAATTTAGTTTTAGTCTGACTCTCAAAAACAGGTTCCATTACTTTAATGGAAACGGCAGATACCACAGACTTTCTAACGTCAGAAGCATCATAATTTTTTCCGTAAAACTCTCTAATGGTCTTTACTAATGCTTCTCTGTAAGCTGCCAGGTGTGTTCCACCTTGCGTTGTGTTTTGACCATTTACAAAAGAATGATATTCTTCACTATACTGCGTCTTACTATGGGTTAAGGCAACTTCTATATCATTCCCTTTTAAATGAATAATAGGATATAACATATCTGATTCACTAATATTTTCAGACAACAAATCTTTTAACCCGTTCTCACTAAAATATTTTTCGCCATTAAAAATGATGGTTAAACCTGTATTGAGATATACATAGTTTTTAAGCATTTTAATAACATATTCATTTCTATATTTATAGTGTTTAAATATAGTCTCATCAGGTATGAAGGACACCTTTGTTCCTTTTCTTCTGGACGTATCATCTAATAAATCTTGATGGGTAAGATTTCCTTGTTCAAATTCTGCCGACGCTGACTTATTATCTCTGGTTGACTCCACTCTAAAAAAGGAGGACAAAGCATTTACTGCTTTAGTCCCAACCCCATTTAAACCAACGGATTTTTTAAAAGCTTTGGAATCGTACTTTCCACCCGTATTCATTTTAGAAACTACATCGACTACTTTCCCAAGAGGAATACCTCTACCATAATCACGAACAGATACTTTTGTTCCCTGAATCGCTACATCAATAGTTTTACCTGCTCCCATGACATATTCATCAATGGAATTGTCTAAAACTTCTTTTAAAAGAATATAAATTCCATCATCAGGAGAAGAACCGTCACCCAATTTACCAATATACATCCCCGGGCGCATACGGATATGCTCTTTCCAGTCAAGAGAACGTATATTATCTTCAGTATAATTGGATTGTTCAGCCATAGATTTGAGTGAAATTTAATGATAGGTCGCTAATATAATATATCAAAATAAAAAATAAAACTGCCTTTACACAAAGTAATTAACAATACACACTTAATGTTGTTGAGAACATAATAATTCGGACTTAAATTAAAATAAAAGCACTTATTTTATTTTCTTTAAAGATACTAAGGATATTCCTATTATAACAGCAAATGCTCCTAATAATTGTAACAAAGTTAATTGCTCATTTAAAAAAATGGCGGCTAAAATAATAGTAGAAATTGGACCCACAGCTGCAATAACTGCAAAGTTTGAAGAACTGATTAATTTAATAGACCACGAGACTAAAAAAGAAGGAATAACCGTAGCAAAAATGGCAATTAAAAATCCTAAAACATACACTCCCCGAGGATAATGTAATAAGTCTATTTTATTTGTAATGCCATAATGAAGAAATACACAAAGACAAGAAACCACCATGACATAGGCTGTAAATTTAACTACCCCAAATTTTGGAATTAACCAACCGCTACCGGATAAATAAGCTGCATAAGTAATGGCGCATA
>DATCZQ010000176.1:0-2441 GCA_036525815.1 Yeosuana sp.
CATCATTGATGATGCTTGGAAAACCCATTTACGTAAAATGGATGAATTAAAACAATCTGTTCAATTAGCAGTTCATGAACAAAAAGATCCTTTATTGATTTACAAATTTGAAGCTTTTGAATTATTCAAAGCCATGATTGATCAGGTAAATAAAGAGGTGATTTCTTTCTTATTTAAAGGAGAATTACCTACTGAAACTCAAAATACCATTCAAGAGGCAAGAGTTAGAAAACAGGAAAAATTACGAACTCAAAAAGACGAAATCCCTAATATGGATGAACGTTCTGCACAAAGCAGAGCTGCGGGAAATACCCAACGTCAGCCTGAGGTGGTTGAAACTATTGTCAGAGACCATCCTAAAATTGGCCGTAATGACCGTGTTACCATAA
This sequence comes from Yeosuana sp., assembly GCA_036525815.1. Classification (GTDB taxonomy): domain Bacteria; phylum Bacteroidota; class Bacteroidia; order Flavobacteriales; family Flavobacteriaceae; genus Yeosuana. The sequence goes on from DATCZQ010000176.1 coordinate 390, forward strand.
AGCATGTGATGAGTGGAGAAAATAAAACCGTAAAATACAAACAAGCCGAACCTTTAATCAATAAAGGGGAATGGGTTTTAGTTGAAGATTAAAGTTTTATTGACAGGATTAACAAAAACCTTGATAACTCACAACTGACTATCAAGGTTTTTTTGTACCCTTTTTTTAGGTGCTTGATTTTGTAAAAAAAAGGATAACTTCCTTTAACTACTGATATAAATCATTACAAAAATCCATATCAAAGCATTGTGGATAATTATCAAATCGAGCCGTCAGAATTAATAAAAAAACTATTGACTAACCATAACTCTTTATGTTTCTTTTATGATTTAGTCAATAGTTCCAATCTAATTAATGAGGCTACCATCCTTTAATTTAATTATTTGGCAAACTCAAAGTATTTGAACAAAATTCCAAAGAAACTTCTAATCTGGCAAACGTTTTATCGAAATGCCCTCCTTCAAATTCTTCAAAGGTATAATTGATTCCATAAAAATCCAATTTTTGAATGATAAATGGGTAAGCTAAATTCATTCCAAGCTCGTCATAATAACCAACATCAAAATAAATACCTTTTAATGATTTGAAATCATCTACATGGGTATCAAGCAACGTAAACACATCATTTTGGTACCATCTTTCACTAACCTCAGGAATTGGAATTGGAGAAGGCCATTCGAATGGTAAATCAACGTAAAAAGGAGGATTGTTAAGGTTAGGCGACCAAGCAGCACTAAAGGCATACATGGCGCTGGTTAAAAATTTGGCTGGATCTGGACCAGTGAATCCATCTGGGTTTTCTGCGATAACAACTTCTCCCATAGAAAAAATAGCATCTATCAATAATAATCCACTATGACTAGCAACTACTCCAAATATATCGGGATGTTTCAACCCAAACTTAAAAGCAGCATAACCACCTTGTGAATAACCGATAACAGCACGCCCCTCATTACTGGCAATGGTATTGTATCTATTATCGATAAAATTCACTAAATCATTCACTATATAGTCTTCAAAATCACCATTTAGAATGGAATTAGAATACATACTGAAACCATATGGGTAACTCATTGCATTAGGCATAACAATAATCATAGGTTCCATTTTCCCAGTTTCTATTAAGTTATCAACCCAAAGTCTAAATCCTTCTGGGGGGTCGTCTCGTTCAGGACTTAAAACACTTTGTGTTGCTGCAAATTCATCCCAAGCCTGTTTATCTACAAATGCCTTTTCAGAAAAAGGTTCTCCATGTAGCAAATATACCACTGGATATTGCTGACCACCATTTTTTTTGTAGCCTGGAGGTGTGTATATCTGAAGTTTTCTTTCATAAGAGTTCCCTACAAAATTATCCATTAGGGCAACACTCTCAATTACTCTGTTTTGTAATTTGCTCTTCTCAACATTCTCATCCTTCTTAGAAGTAAGTTCTGTCGACTGCTCGTTAATTAAATCTGCTTTAATGGATTCAGTCTCACATGTAACGAGAAATAAAAATGATAATAAGCTGATCGATACTAATTTTAATTTTTTCATTTCATAAATATTTTGGTTAATAATAGACGTTTACACAAGCTGTATTGTGCTATTATTTATCAAATGAAATCATAGTAATCTTTTGATTATTAAATCAATACAACTTGAAAAAACTTAAATCAATCTAAAATATCATATATTAACTTTATATGCACTGATTTAAATCAGTCCCAATTCAATCATGACAGTTTATTCTAATGATGATGTGGTGGATAAAGAACCTTACTAAATTTCTAATTTTAATAAGGTATTGGGATCCGGGCAATTGTTTAAATAAAAAGCTACCTCTTTTTTACTGCAAACCCCAGGATAATCACCCTTATAGTTTTGAATATCTTTAATAATTTGAAAATGCAAGTGTGGCGGATAATCACCATTTATATGAGAATCTCCTAAATCACCAAGAAGATCTCCTTGTTTAAAAATCATACCAACTTTTAAACCGCTGATAGATTTCAAACTGAGATGTCCGTAAAGCGTATAAAAAGTATATTGCTGAAGGTTATGTCTTAA
>DATCZQ010000177.1:0-9014 GCA_036525815.1 Yeosuana sp.
TAAGAAAAGATAAAGGCTTAACCATTGATATTGCAGAAGACTTAATGAATGATGTCTCTTATTTTGGGACTATGATGGTTTATAAGGGATTAGCAGATGGTATGGTATCAGGTGCTGCACATACTACGCAACATACTATTAAACCAGCCCTACAATTTATTAAAATGAAGCCTTCAGTTTCGGTGGTATCATCTGTATTTTTTATGTGTTTGGATGATCGCGTATCAGTCTTTGGAGATTGTGCCATCAATCCTAACCCTAATGCAGAACAATTGGCCGAAATAGCCATTTCGTCTGCAGAATCAAGTATTGCATTTGGAATAGAACCTAGAATAGCGATGTTATCATATTCATCAGGTGCTTCCGGAAAAGGGGAAGAAGTTGATAAAGTGAGGAAAGCTACTGAAATTGTAAAACAAAAAAGGCCAGATTTAAAAATAGAAGGCCCTATTCAATATGATGCAGCTGTAGATATAGGTGTTGGAAAAAGTAAAATGCCAAACTCTGAAGTAGCTGGTCAAGCTACGGTTTTAATTTTCCCTGATTTAAATACAGGAAATAATACCTATAAGGCTGTGCAACGTGAAACAGGCGCTATTGCTATAGGGCCAATGCTGCAAGGTTTAAATAAGCCAGTAAATGATTTGAGTAGAGGCTGTACAGTTGATGATATTTTTAATACCGTAATTATCACAGCCATACAAGCGCAAGGAATTTAAGTATGAATATATTAGTAATAAACTCAGGAAGCTCATCCATAAAGTATCAATTAGTGCAAATGCCAGAGGAAAAAATTATTTGTTCTGGAATGGTGGAAAGAATTGGATTAGAAAATGCTCAAATACATTATAAAACAGACACTCATAAAACAGAAAATATAACTGAAGTTCCTAATCATAAAGTGGGACTTGAAAAGGTGGCTGCCTTATTAATAGATGCTAAATTAGGTGTTATTAAAGATGAAAATGAAATACATGCGGTAGGCCATCGTGTGGTTCACGGCGGGAGTACCTTTTCAGAAACGGTGATTATTAACCAATCTGTAAAGGATAAAATAAAGGAATTGTTTGCTTTAGCGCCTTTACATAACCCACCCAATTATGAAGGTATTGAAGTGTCCGAAGCCATATTCCCATCTGCCATTCAGATCGCAGTTTTTGATACGGCATTCCATCAAACTATACCTATCGAGGCCTATAAGTATGCTATTCCTAATGAATTTTTGACCCATTATAAAATTCGCCTTTATGGGTTTCATGGTACAAGTCATAAATATGTTTCTGAAAAAGCAAAAGAAAGCTTACCAAATAATAGTTCAAAACTGATTACTATTCATTTGGGCAACGGATGCAGTATTACCGCAGTGAAAGACGGAAAAAGTGTGGATCACTCTTTAGGTTTTGGACCTATGAATGGTCTTATCATGGGGACAAGAAGTGGTGATATTGATCAATCCGTCATCTTTTATCTGGTAAATTCTTTAGGATATTCTTTAGATGACGTAAATACGCTTTTGCAGAAGAAAAGCGGCATGCAAGGTTTAACAGGATTTAGTGATTTAAGAGATATAGAAGCAGAGGCTGCTAAAGGAAATGAAAATTGTCAATTAGCTTTGCTCATGTTTGCCTATCGGGTAAAGAAATACATCGGATCTTATGCGTCCGTTTTAAATGGTTTAGATGCTATTGTTTTTACGGCTGGAGTAGGAGAGAACTCTATTTTGATTCGAAAAATGATTTGTGAAAACTTGAATTATTTGGGTATAGAATTAGATGTTGAGAAAAACAATATAAAAGCACGTGAAATTATAGACGTGAGTTCCATTCATTCAAAAGTAAAAATTTTAGTGATTCCTACAAATGAGGAAATTGAAATAGCAAAACAATCCTATAAGTTAATGGAATAAATAACTGAGATTGAAAAAATATTTTTCCTTTATAAGAAATTTAGTGTACATTTGATCATCTTTCCTAAGCATTATAATTTACAAATCTATTTGAATCCTAGTCTCTCATATTTAAATTCCTTTATTGATGTGTCTGAAGAAACTTTTGGAAAGCTTCAAAAGATTTCTTCATTTAAACATGTAGAAGCTAATAGGCCTTTGGCTAAGGCCGGTGAAGTAGCTAGTAAAGTTTATTTACTAGTTTCTGGAATTATGCGCGTTTATTTAAGTTCTGAAACCGGAAAGGAATATAACAAGAATTTTTTTATGCCACTAAGTTTTGTAGGTTCATATACATCCATCATTAAAAAACAGCCCTCTAAACTAACTTATGAAACGCTTACTGATTGTAAGTTATACGAAATTGATTTTAACGAAATAGTGCGTCTTTGTCAGGTTGATATTGAGATAAGTAATTTGTATAATAAGATATTAGAAAAAATATTTATTACTTATGAAGAGCGACAACTGGAACTTATTTCTATGGATGCAAAACAGCGTTATCTGCAGCTTAGAAAAAGACTTCCCAATATAGATTCTGTGATTCCGCAATATCAAATAGCTTCTTATTTAAGTATAACTCCTGTTCAATTAAGTAGAATTAGAAAAACACTAAATATTCATTCTTAACATTTGTTAATGAAAACAAAAAATCTTTAGAATATCTTAGCGAAGATTTCCTTGCAAGTTTAAAAGCAAAAGGACTGATAACTAACCAACCAAAAAAAACAGGTAATTTATATTACCTGTTTTTTATTCAAATTATTTTAGTTTAAATTTTACTGCATTTTAATGACAATGAATTCTGTACGTCTGTTTAACTGATGGTCTTTTTCTTCACAGTTAATACTGCCGTCACAACCATTTATTAATATTCGCTCACCAAATCCTTCATATTTAGTAATTCTAGAAGCTTCAATACCTTTTGAAATTAAATAATTATTGGTAGCCTTGGCTCTAGCCTGTGATAACCAGTCATTAAATTTTGTTGTACCTCTAGAATCTGCATAAGATTCAATTCTAATGACCATATTAGGATAATCATTGAGCATCATATTGACTATTTTGTCTAATTCCAATGCCGCATCCTTTCTAATATTATACTTTTCAAAATCAAAATAGATGGTATTTAATTCAGCCAAGACAAAAACGTCTTGTACTGGGTTCAATGATAAATTAGCAGTAATACTAGTCGTTGATTTTGGAATGTTTTTAGAGGTGAACGTTTTCGAATCATCAACATATTTTGTTTGGCTACTTACAATTTTGTAATCAGCATCTCTATCAATATTAATTTCGTAATGACCATTTTCATCCGTTTCTAAATAGGCAATTTGATTATTATTTGCATCAAATAAGGTGATTTTTGCACCTTCAACAGGTTTATTGTTGATAATATCAGTAACAGTGCCTTCAACTTTTAAAGGTAAAATTCTGTTGTATGCATAGATGTCATCACTACCAACTCCTCCATCTCTATTGGATGCAAAAAAACCACTGATTCCATCTTCACTCATAAAAAATGAAAAATCGTCTTTACTAGAGTTAACAGGAACTCCTAAGTTTAAAACATCAGTTATTATGTCATTTTGGTCTTTAATGGTGGCGAATATATCTAATAAGCCTAAGCCCTGATGCCCGTTTGAAGAAAAGAATAGAACGTTTTCATTATTTAAAAAAGGGAAAACCTCATTTTTATCTGTATTGACTAGCTTTCCAAGGTTTTGTGGGCTTCCATAAGTCCCATCACTTTTTAAATCTACATAATAAATATCTGATCCACCAATACCTCCAGGCATATCTGAAGCAAAATATAATTTTGTATTATCACTATTTAATGACGGATGACCAGTCGAATATTCATCATTATTAAAAGGAACTTCTTCAATATTATCCCAAGTACCATTGATTAAAGAGGCCTTGTAAATTTTTAGATTACTAATACCTGCTTTATCTTTTGCTAAACCATTTTTATTATAATTATTTCTTGAAAAATATATGGTTTTACCATCATTAGTCATAGTTAAAGGGCCGTCATGGTATGTTGAATTGATTTTACCTTTTATTTTTGATTTATGATCTACTATTGTATCATTTTCTGCTTTTACATAGATATCTAAAAAGGGTTCTTTATTCCAGCCATATATATGCTTGGTAGAAACACCTTCATCTCTAGATGAGGTAAAATATGTTAAGCCATCATGAACATAAGCACCAAAATCACTAAACTTAGAATTGAACTTTACATCTTTTAAAAAATATTGCTGTTTTGTGTTAAAAATGTTAGTTATAAAATCTGCGTCTTTTAAAAATTTATTGTTATCAATTTTACCACCGGCATCTTTAAATTTTCTCAACCATAATCTAGACTCTTTATACTCTTTTATACCTCTTAAAGCTTGTGCATATTTATAATAATATTCTGTAGGTACATTATTTTGCTCGACAGCTTTCTTATAATATACTGCCGCACTATCTGGATTTCTCATATAGGCATAGCTGTCAGCTAATTGCCTAACAGAGTAGTCTTTATTGAAATCCTTTTCAATTAAGTCTTTATATACCTCTGATGCATCTACAAATGAAAATTTATTAAATAAACTATCTGCTTTTTTTTGCTTACCATATTGAGCAAAGACTGTAAAGTTAATCAGAACAATAATGTAGATTAGTATGTGTGTTTTTGATTTCATGGGGTATTAGTTTCAATTTAAAAAGACCAAGGTTTTTTAAAATAAGTTCTTTTGAAATTATAGGTTATTCCATTTTAACAACAATAAATTGAGTTCGTCTATTTAACTGGTGATCTTTTTCTTCACATTTCGCCCCATCTTCACAACCATTAGTCAGCCTTCTTTCACCGAAACCTTCATGTTCAGTTATTCTTGATGGATCAATTCCTTTTGATATTAAGTATTCATAAGTTGAATTAGCTCTGTCAATAGATAACTTATCGTTATAAGACAGCTCTCCTCTTGAATCGGTATGTGATTCAATTCTTATGACCATATCCGGATAATCATTCTGCATTAAACTCACAATTTTATCAAGTTCCATGGCGGCGTCTTTTCTAATATTATGCTTGTCATAATCAAAATAAATGGTATTTAATTCAGCAAGTTTTATAACATCCTGTACTGGATTTAACAACAAATTAGCCGTAATGGTTGTCAGTTCTGTTTGTAAATACTTTGAAGTAAAGGTCCTGTAATCATCTATATATTTTTTCTGACTTCCAACAATTTTATAATCTTGATTTCTATCAATGTTTATTTGATAATAACCATTTTCATCAGTAACCATATAGGCTATCTGTTCTTCTTTATCATTAAATAAAGTAATAATGGAGTTAGCTATAGGTTTGGTATTTATAGCATCACTGACTACACCTTCAACTTGTAATGTTGGAACTCTGTGGTAGGCGTAAATATCATCATCACCACGACCTCCGGTTCTATTGGATGCAAAATAGCCTGTAATCCCATTAGGATTCATGCTAAATGAAAAATCATCTTTATTTGAATTAATGGGGATTCCTAAATTTATGACATCAACAAATTCGCCATTTTCACCTTGAATAGTGCCAAAAATATCTAGTAGTCCAAGTCCTGGATGTCCGTCTGATGAAAAGAAAAGCGTGCCTTCATTGTTAATAAATGGAAAACCTTCAGAGTTTTTTGTATTAACAACGTTTCCTAAATTCGTTGGTACCCCTAAAGTACCGTCTGCCTTTATATCTACTACGTAAATATCAGAACCGCCAAAGCCTCCAGGCCAATCTGAAGAAAAATATAATTTAGAATCATCTTTATTTAAGGCTGGATGTTGTGTGGAATATTCAGTATGGTTAATAGATAAATCTTCAATGTCTGTCCAAATACTGTCTCTTAAGGTTGCTCTATAAATTTTCATATTGCTAATACCTTTTTTATCTTTTGAAAGACCATATTCATCAATGTTATTTCTGCTGAAATACATGGTATTTCCATCTTTTGTAATGGTCACTGGACCATCATGATATATGGAGTTAACATCGCCTTTTAATTTGGCAGTATGATCTACATTTCTTTTGGTTCCAACATCAGCTACATATACATCTAAAAACGGTTGTTCATTCCAGCCATAAAGTCGCTTTACAGAGACACCTTCATCTCTGGAGGAAGCAAAATAAATTTTACCATTCTGTTCAAATGCGCCAAAGTCACTAAATTTTGAATTAAACCTTACTTTATCTAAAAAATACTGTTGTTTAGCATTAAAAACACTCGTAATAAAATTCACATCTTTTTCAAAATCATTGGCATTTATAACCCCTCCTGAATCTTTAAATCTTTCCAACCAAATTCTAGAGTTTTTATAATCTTTGATTCCTCTTAAGGCTTGGGCATAGCTATAATAATACTCAATAGGGACATTAACTTGTTCAACTGCTTTTTTATAATATCTAGCGGCATTTCTTGGATCTCTTAAATAGGCATAACAATCTGCTAAACGTCTTGTTGCATAATCTTTATTATAATTGTTTTCAATGAGTTCTCTATATTCGTTCGCAGCTTTAACAAATGAAAATTTATTAAATAAGATATCTGCTTTTTTTTGTTTCCCATATTGGGCGAATACAAAGACATTGACCATTAAAAGGATACCAACTAATATGTGATTTTTAATTTTCATAATTGTTTTAATTAGAAGTATCTAGGTGATTTTAGTTTAGAACTTAAGAATTTAAACTCATAAATTAACAATATTTCATGTGTTCCTGAGGTATAACTGGCAATATCTGAGATTGGTTTTTCATAGGCGTAACCAATACGTAATTGTCTGGATATTTGAAAATCTACAATACCACCAATTGCAGCGGTTTGTTCATTTATTCTATAAGAACCACCTAGCCATAATTTCTCATTAAATAAGAAGTTAGCCGTTAAATCATAGGAAGCAGGAGCTCCATTGGTAGCCTTAACTAAGAATGCCGGTTTTAATTTCACACTTTTATTTAAGTCTATAACGTAACCACCTGTAAAATAATAGCTAATACGTTCTAAAGCAGCATAATCTTTACTCGTATTATAGTCTGTATTCAAAATTCTAGGAGCTGATAAACCTAAATACCATTTATTGGAATGCCAGAATACACCAGCACCAATATTTGGACTCCAACGATCTTCTTGACCATAAATAAGTGGATCATTAATATTACTATCATCAAGTCTAAATTCCGAATCAAAACTAAACCCAGTAAACCCAGCTTTTAATCCAAATGCCAATCTAGAATCCGTTCCAGTTGGAATAGTATATGAAAAGTCGCCATATAGATATGAGAAATTTTGTGGTCCCAAATCGTCTTCTATAAATGAAAGGCCTAAACCTATTCTATCATTCCTAAGAGGTGTATGAATAGAAAGAGTTTGTGTAATAGGACCACCTTTAAAGCCAACCCACTGGCTTCGGTGTAAACCAACAATACTTAATGCCTCTCTACTTCCTGCATAAGCAGGGTTTATAGAGATTGTGTTGTACATGTATTGTGTGAATTGCGGTAACTGTTGTGCAATTCCCACAGTACAACTAAACAACGCCAAAGCAACTATATAATGTTTAATGAGTTTCATAGGTTAATGTTTTATTTGGTTCCGATGTAAACTGGTCCGGTAAAAGGATTCAATCCACTGTCTTTTAAAATTATAATGTAATAATAGGTTCCGTTAGGTAATTTCGAAGCATTACCAATTGCGCCAGACATTGCTTTACCATTCCAGTCGTTTTGATAATTATGGGATTCAAATACTAGCGCACCCCAACGATTGAATATTTTCACATCTATTACAAATCCGCACAATTCAACTCCATTAATTTCGAAGTTTTCATTCCATTGATCTCCGTTAGGTGTAATTGCTTTTGATATAATAACGTCTTCGCTACCGCAAGGTAATACAGTACACTCAGCGTTAATATTCATAGAGACATAGGTCACACTAACACATCCAGAATCAGTTGTGGCATATTTGAATAAGTAATCAATTCCTCCAGTACCTGGTTTGAAATCTAAACTCAGTTCTAATAATGTAGGATTAAATATATTACCTTCAAGAGTCGCGTCTGTATTTCCTTCAAGCATTTCCCAAACGCCTGTTAAGTTGGTCGTTTGCAAATAATCATTTAAATTGACAATGCCATCATCATAACATTTGTCACCGGCAGTTATTTCAGTAACAACTTCATCTAATGTTACATGCAATGTTTGTGTATACGTGGTTTTATTTCCACAGGCATCACTTACTGTCCATGTTCTAATTATTTCATAATCGTCCAATATAGCTTCATCAAATGAATTTGTTTCATCAAAAACAACATCTACATTTGTTGAACAGTTATCTGTAAACTTAAGACTTGGTATCTCTGGAACATTTGCACAGCTTACTGTAAGGTCTGTATCTAAATCTGAAGTTAATTCAGGTGCCGTTGTATCAATAACGGTTATAGTTTGAACCACAGAGCTTGTATTACCGCAATCATCAGTAAAGGTCCATGTACGAGTAATAATTATATTACAAGGATTTGTGTTATCGAATGTATCCACACCACCTACAGTAATATTACCTGTGCAATTATCTACAGCAGTTAAATTTCCAGCTACAGGTACATTATCAATACATTCAAATGTTACATTAGCAGGAGCGCTTGGAGCTACAGGGGCCGTGGTATCAGAAACAATTATAATCTGAGTGTGTGCTATAGTTGAACCACAATTATCATTAACTGTCCATGTTCTTTTTAATTCATATGAAGAAGAACAATTTCCGTCTGTTCTTTCTTCACTATAAATAACATCTACACTTCCACAACTTGTTGAAGCTGTAAGAATTTCTGATTCTGGAACACTATCGCATTCAACAGCAATGTCTGCAGGAAGATTTTGTTGATCAAAAGAAACAGATGTTGGAGCAGTTACCGTAAATGTAGCCGTATCCTGACCAGACTCACATAAGTCTGTTATATTATAAGTTACACTAGTAGCACCACCATCACATAATACAGGAGCGGTAAGCGCACTAATATCAGTAGCCTG
>DATCZQ010000178.1:0-10319 GCA_036525815.1 Yeosuana sp.
ATTATTTCATACGCTCAAAGACACTTATCTATCCAGATACAAAATGTTTGTATGGTTAAAAGATTTAGATAGTAACATGACTAAAAATAAAACATCTTTTGATGATTTTTTAAAAGCTATTCCAAACTCATTATTGGAAAACGCCTTTAAACTTGGTGAAATATATAGAGATATCAACATAACAGAAATATGGAATAATACTACCATTAATGGTTCCCTGCAGCAAGTCTTATATTATTTTGAATCTGGCTTATTATCTAAAAATATTGCTTTAAAGATTTGTACAGATATTGAAGAAGTTATAAAGCACATAGAAGAACAAGCGATACAACAGTGCCTCATAGGATCAAAAAACAAGTCGAGTTATCATCTATATGTAAATGATATTCATACAATGACTAACACAATTATGGTAAAAACACCTTATCAAAAAGTTTTTTTCACACCATTCACAGTGATTAGTTATTTTAAAATTGAACATCAACCCACTTGCGACCTTATGAATGAGTTTTTTGAGAAACAAATGAGTAGCTCCAAATTACTTGTTAATGCCGGAGAAAGAGATCGCTCCTTATTTTTTAAAAGAATGCATCAAAAAATCGATAAGTTAAGAGTCATAATTCAAACCAGTAAATCGTTTGATTTTGAATAATAAAAGCCAAATCAAAGTTAAACTTGCTCTTTTATTTGCTTTTCTCCTTTATTTAATTAAATTGAAAATATGATATACACAGATAAAGAAAAATATTTAGACATTTTAAATGAATCAGTTACCTATCTGGAAAACAGAGGTTATGAAAATATTAAGGCTGATACTGAAGGTTATGAAACACCCAAATCTTTTAGTAAAGTAGGCACTGATATAAATATTACACCTGATATTGTTGCCGAAAAAGAAGGGCAAAGACATTATTTTGAATTAAGCTTAAAATCAGAAGAACCAAAATTACTTAAATCAAAATGGTTATTCTTAAACGCCTTAAGCGCCTTAAAATCTCACAGATTCAGATTAATAACTACCAAAGGGCATTACAAGTTCACTAGTGAAATGATGCATGAACTCAACTTAAATGACAAATATTTAATTAAAATTTAATATTTTGTAACAAAATGAATCTTTATTACGTATAACCACATAGTAAAGAAAATTCACTTAAAAATTACAGGAGACCATTAAATGAGACAACTTAAAATTACGAAGCAGGTAACTAACAGAGAAACCGCTTCGTTAGATAAATATCTACAAGAAATTGGAAAAGTTGACTTAATTACCGCAGATGAAGAAGTAGAATTAGCACAACGTATTAAAGCTGGTGATCAATTAGCTTTAGAGAAGTTGACAAAGGCTAATTTACGTTTTGTAGTTTCGGTAGCTAAGCAATATCAAAACCAAGGTTTAACTTTACCTGATTTAATTAATGAAGGTAATTTAGGTTTAATTAAGGCGGCTCAACGTTTTGATGAAACACGTGGTTTTAAATTTATATCTTATGCTGTTTGGTGGATTCGTCAATCCATTCTTCAGGCATTGGCTGAACAATCTCGTATTGTACGTTTACCTTTGAATAAAATTGGTTCCATTAATAAAATTAATAAAACCTTTGCTTTCTTAGAACAATCACATGAGCGTCCACCAAGTGCTGAAGAAATTGCTAAGGAATTAGACATGACTATTAACGATGTTAAAGAGTCTATGAAAAACTCTGGAAGACACGTTAGTATGGATGCCCCTTTAGTTGAAGGAGAAGATTCAAACTTATATGATGTATTAAATAGTGGTGAGTCTCCCAATCCGGACAGAGAGTTATTACATGAATCATTGCGAACGGAGATTGAAAGAGCATTAGAAACCTTAACACCTCGTGAAGCAGATGTTATTCGTTTATATTTTGGTTTAGGCAATCAACACCCAATGACTCTTGAAGAAATTGGTGAAACATTTGACTTAACCCGCGAGCGTGTGCGTCAAATCAAGGAAAAAGCCATTAGACGATTGAAACATACTTCTAGAAGTAAAATTTTAAAAACATATTTAGGATAACTATATTTGTATTCTATTACAGTTACAAACAGTTAATCATAACTGTTCGTTTTTTGATTGATGAAAGAACCCTCGGCTGATTACCGAGGGTTTGTTTTTTTATAGTACTTTTGCTGTATTAATATTTAAATAAAATAATGAGTTCAAAGTTAATAGCACCTTCCATTTTAGCAGCCGATTTTGCTAATTTACAACGTGATATAGAGATGGTTAACCAAAGTGAAGCCGATTGGTTTCATATTGATATTATGGATGGGGTTTTTGTGCCCAATATTTCATTTGGCATGCCCGTTTTAAAAGCCATTACTAAACATGCCAAAAAAACTATTGACGTTCATTTAATGATCGTTGATCCGGATAGGTATATTAAAACTTTTGCAGAATTAGGAAGCAATATTTTGACTGTTCATTATGAAGCATGTCCTCATTTGCATAGAACGCTTCAGGCTATCAAAGCTGAAGGTATGAAGGCAGGAGTCGCATTAAATCCGCACACCAATATCAATGTTTTAGAAGATACTATTAATGATATTGATTTGGTTTGTGTAATGAGTGTAAATCCTGGTTTTGGAGGTCAAAGCTTTATTGAAAACACCTATGCTAAAGTAAAGCAGTTAAAAGAATTGATTCTCAAAAAAGGGGCCTCTACTCTTATTGAAATTGACGGCGGTGTTACCAGCCTAAATGCTAAAAAACTAATTATTACGGGAGCGGATGTGCTGGTCGCAGGAAGTTTTGTATTTAAAAGCAATAACCCATTAGAAACAACAAAGGAGTTAAAATTAATTGCCAATTCATAAAAGTTTTCTTTTTTAAATACTATCTTATTACGGTGTATATAATTACAAAAACCCTATTATTCCTATGTTTTAACTAATTTCATTGAGAACAGCTATTTAATGATAACAAAATAATATACCTTAACTTGTTTTTAAGGAAATATTTTGCTCAGATTTTACTACCTTGCGAAACTTGACTAATAATGTGTCAAACATTTTATATTTAATCATAAAGTTAAAACTTAGAGATTTTAACTTTTAAAAAAACTTTTTAATTATGGGAAGACCTGCAACTAAACCCGCAGAACTTAGAGATGGATATTATATTGAAATTAGAAATAGAAATTCAAATAGTGGTGTAAAAATTCGTAGAGATAACAGCGATCAAATGTATCGTGCTGCAAAAGAATATGAAAGAAGCAAAGATGTTATTATTTTAGGTAAATATAAAAATGGTAAATTAGTAGAATCTGCCTAAAAAACCATTTCAATAACCTGCAAAATCAAAATTTAGCATCTGTCTTATTTTGTAATAAACCTCAGGAAATTGTAATTTAAAGTCTTGCGGCGTCTCAATAAAAGTTTCAATTGTTACCGCCAAAAATTCAAACTGATTTGTAAAAGCATAATTTCTCAAATAATGAGATTGAGTTAACTCTTCTCTTAAAAGCTGGTTTTTAGTGAGTAATTCAGTTAATTCTTCAAAAGTATCAGTAAATATTGTAGAACTTATGTCTCGCTCGTTTAAACTATTTAAATGTATGGCATGTACAAATTCATGAATGCCAAGATTAATATTATCTTTTGGCTTTTCATAACCAGTTTTAAAATCAGCCCACGAGATAACTAATGTTTTTAATTTAGGATTGAATTCTCCTTTATGATAATTTTTATTAGTTTTTGAATAAAACTTTTCCGGGTAAACAACAATTTTCTGTATCAAACCAATATAAAAATCTCTGAATCCAAAGGTTAACATAACGGCCGTTGATGCCACTAAAATTCTCATTTCTTCAGTTATTTGAACACCTCTACCAATAAAATCCTTATCATTAATAAATGAAGCCACCCTGTGTTCAAAAAAGGTTTTATCTTTTTCAGAAAGTTTATTAAAAAAGCCAAATTGATTTTTTAAAATGTCATTTTGCTGTGGATTTAATTTTCTCAAAGAAGTATAAAAATGGACAAAATAGGGCTTTTTATTTTTTAAAACGTAACCCATTTCTAATAACTTTACGGCAAATTGAATAAGCATATACAATAATAAAGCAATAAATATCCCAAGAATAATTTTACTCCCTACCGTATAATTTTGCATGTAGTATATGTTCAACATATTAAACTTAACGATTTAGTTTTACGTAAATTTTATACACCAGTTAATTTATTTAATTACGTTTTATTAAAAGTATCAATAATAATAATAACAAAAAAGGCTCAAACTTAATAAGTTTGAGCTTTTTTGTGAACCAGATAGACCTGACTTCAAATCAAACTCTTGAGTTTTTTGAAACATTAAACTTGAAAATATTAAGCTAAAAAATAAAAGCTTCAACTTTTTAGTTTGAAGGTTCTAGTGACCTCCGGGGGATCCGATTGGTACGGATTTAATTGTTTTATTATTTTCAATAAATATAAAGAAGAGAAAACCAAAGGAATTAATGGAAATGCGAGCAAAGTCATTACCTCACTTAAAAATAACCCCAACGCATACATAAAGAAAAAGGATCTAGAAGAAATATTGAAATTAGTAAATGAAATATAAAAAAACTAAACCTAACAATACCTATACGCAATGCCCTACGGGACACTGCGCATAGCCAAAACGTTAATTTTAAAAAACATTGTAACCTCTCTTGATCTCTATCGTCTAATAACAAACTTAAAATATTAATATTAAATCAAAATAATCTAAATGTCTAAAAATAAGACACATTATGTGCAATTAATAACAAAAAAAATTAAATCAAAAAAAATAAAACAACTGATTCCAACGCTTCTAATTGCGTTGACTTTTATGTCCTGTGGAAAGAACGTCGAAAATAAGTCTGAAATGAAAACAATAGATGTACAAACTTCTATGGATGAAACCGCTCAATCTATGTTAAGTGACTCAACCATTACATCTTTATCCATAGGTATTTTAAAGGATGGTATAGCATATACTTCTCATTATGGTGAATTAGATTCCGGAAAAGGAAATTCTCCGAATGATGAAACGATATATGAAATCGCATCGGTAACTAAAACCATGATAGGAACCTTGGTTGCTCAAGCTGTAGTGGACGGAAAGTTAAATTTAGATGACGATATCCGAAAATATTTAAAGGACGACTATCCAAATTTTCAGTATAAAAATAAAGTCATCACGATTAAAGACTTAGTAACGCATACAAGTCGTTTGCCCGCTAACATACCAGGTTTTGAAGATGCGTTCAAAAAAGGAGGCAACAATTGGGTTAAAATTACTCAAGAAATTGAGAAGGCTATGAAGAATTATAATAAGGAAAAGTTTTTCGATCAATTGAAAAATGCTGTCCTTGATACCATTCCTGGTGTCATTTACGAGTACAACAATTTAGCGCCCAACTTAATGGCCCATGTTCTTGAAAATGTGTATCAAAAATCATTCGACGAATTACTTAATGAGTTCATATTCAAAAAAAATGGGATGACCAGTACAAAGCTAAGGTTATCTGAAGATGAACAAATTCGATTAGCCAACGGCTATGATGGGAACGGAAATAGGACGCCTTACTCGTCTGTTTCAACGTGGGGAGCTGACGGGGGTCTAAAATCTACAACTGCTGACCTTGTCAAATATATGCGACTACACTTAGATACAACCAACGCAGCTGCAGTAGAATCTCACAGGCTTAATTTTACTGTTCATTCAAATTTTTCATTAGGGTATTATTGGAATATAGGAAATAATAACGATGGAACTATCCATTATAGTCACCATGGAGGAGGAATGGGTATGCAAAATGTGTTTTATGTTTATCCCGCATACAATATGGCGGTATCTATCATCACAAACGCCAGTACACAGGTTACAGGCGACTTACTTCATCTTGCCGCTAGGAGACTTTCGAATGATTTAAAACCGAATGGAAAAAAATCAATAGAAGAGGAAATTAGAGCTAAAACAATGAAAAATGTGGATGAAGGGATTGCTTTATATCATCAACTAAAGAAAGATAATATAGATGCATATGATTTTGGAAATCAAAATGCATTGAACAATCTTGGATATGAATTATTATCAAAAAACAAAGTAGAAGAAGCAATAAAAATATTTACATTATTGGTTTCCGAATTTCCAAAATTTCCGAATCCTTACGATAGTCTTGGAGAAGCTTATTTTATAAATAAGGAATATGAATTAGCTCTAAAAAACTACAAGATATCTTTAGAGTTAAATCCAAAAAATGAAGCTGCTGGTGAAATGATTGAAAAAATTGAAAAACTATTTGAGGAATAACTAATGCCAACACCGTATAAAATTAATTGCTAGTGCAAGCCTACTTACGAAAATCCTCGCGGATTTTCTATTCGGTTTGTATTTGCTAAATTAGGTGCTTGAAACACGCAACTAATCTTATACAAACACGTTAGCGGTAAGCGTAAACACCCCATCTGATAGATTTAGTTGTCTTTAAGTTTAATTATCTCTCTTCTTACTAATGCCTTCTATAATAGTTAAAAATCCTTCTCTATAATTACTACTTATAGGAATCTCCTTAGAGTCAATAACTACAGCGTGTTTTTTGACCGTTTCTATATGTTTTATTGCAACAATGAAGGAACGATGTATTCTTATAAAGAACTGCTGAGGCAATAACTCTTTTACTTCTGATATTTTGTAACGTGCAAGAATAGAACGCTTAGTAGTATGGAACGTCACATAATTACCATCACTTTCTATGTATTTGATATTTTGAATAGAAACTTGATGAAATTCCGAACCGCTTTTAATAAAAACGGTTTGTTCAGGTATCTCTTGAGAAGTTTCAGGGCTTGCTTTTACTCCTGTTTTATTTTGATTCAATACTTCTTTTGCTTTCATTACTGCTTGTAGCAATCGATCAAATTCGATAGGTTTTAATAGATAGTCCACCGCTTTAATTTCGTAACTCTCCAATGCATATTCTGAATAGGCTGTTGTAAAAATAATAAGTGGCGGTTTTTCTAAAAACTTAGGAAAGCTAACTCCAGATAATTTAGGCATATTGATATCTAAGAAAAGGAGATCAACGGTATGCTTTTGAAGGTATTCAAGAGCGTCCAAAGGATCTCTAAATATTGCTTTTAATTCCATAAAAGGAATATTATTTAGATGAAACTTAAGAACATCAATGGCATTTGGTTCATCGTCAATTATTATATATTCCATAAAAATTTAATCAATTTGGAGTTTAAGTAAAGATATGAAATATCCATTTTCCACTTTTATTTCCATTGTATGTGCATTGGGATAAAGAATAGCTAGTCTTTTTTTTAAATTATCAAGACCGAATCCTGAGGCACTATCCTTTAAACCATAAACTGCTTGATGCATTGTATTGGTCACTTTATATGATAAACTATTTTTAGTGACCTCCAAAGATATATCTATGATGGATTTAGTCTTTGTGTCTATTCCATGTTTAATAGCGTTTTCAACAAATGGAATAAGCAACATAGGGCTAATTTGCACGTTTTCAATAGCTCCTTTAATAGTGAAATTAATAAACACATCATCTTCTTCAGAAATGCGTAATTGATATACTTGAATGAATTTTTTGAGATGATGAATTTCTTTTTCCAATGCCACGTTATCCTCATTAGTTTCATACACCATATAGCGCATCAATTCAGCTAATTTAGCTATGCCATCTGCCAATTCGGGTACATCATTTTTTAATGCCTTGGCATAAAAACTATTGAGCACATTAAACAAAAAATGAGGATTTATTTGAGCCTTCAGAAAAGTCATTTCTGTAGTTAGTTTCTCTTCATATAAAACCCTCTTCAATTTTTCACTTTGAAACCAATACTTAATTAAGGCATATGATAAACTAAGTAAGAGTATAAAAAAACTACTTATTGAATTATAACTCAAATAGCTCAAATAAGATTCACTTTCACTAGAGAAAAAGCCAACCAACCAATAATAGTCAATAAAGCTCTCGAATAAATTAATGAGAACAAAAGCACTTATTAAGGTAATGATTAAAAGCAGTATTTTTTTTAGACGTAAAAATCTTGGAACAATAAAAAAGGCAGTAGAATAAAATAGAACTTGGTTCATACACATTCCAAACAATATTGCAAGCCAAAATGGGCCTTGATCTTTCCTAAAATCAGAGATCGTATTTACATAATTTAAAATCAAAAAATAGGCAACTCCCCATATCAAAACATGTATTATCGCTTCTAAATACTTCTTCATTCTAACTGTTTAAGTCTCAAAAATAGGGTTTTAATCGCTTTCTAAAACAGTGTTGGGATAAAGATGATACTTAAAGTGACCAAACTCAATATTCTTGTGAAGTTTATACTGTTTCACATCGTTTAGAGTATCTACCACATTAAAAGACTTAACAATCACATTTTTTTTATTCTACGATTATTACGTATTACTATTGCTTCATATTAATCTTAAATCATACACAAATGAAAACAACAATTGCAATCATAATGATATTATTCTTAGGGTTTAACTCATTTAGTCAGACAAGTTCTAATATGAAATTAGAAGAAAGCATCAACGAAGTATTTGAAAGCTATGCACATTATAATCGTTTTATAGGTAATGTATTAATAAGTCAAAATGATAAAATTATTTATAAAAACAGCTTTGGTGATGCCGATGCGGAAAATTTCAAAAAGAATACTGAAAATTCCATATTTAGTATTGCTTCTGTTACTAAACCATTGACTGCTGTAGGGATAATGAAATTAGTAGACCAGGGTAAACTTACATTAGAAACACCAATTAGCACTTATTTTCCAAATTTCATACCTAATTTTTCTAAGAAAATAACAATTCGTCATTTGTTAAACCATAGTTCTGGTATGCAAGCTAATGTAGGTAGAATAGACGACCAAGGAAATGGCCTAATGCCTGGAGAAAATCCGATTACTTTAAATGAACTTTTTGAAAAATTTAAAGATTCTAAACTAAAATATGAACCAGGAACAGGCTATGAATATAATAATTTTGGATACTCGCTTCTTGCATATATTATTGAAAATGTAAGCGGAATGAATTATGCTGACTATATGGAACAAGCTGTTTTTATACCTGCTAATATGAAGAATACCTCTGTTAACATATATAAGGTCTCAAGACAAAGGGCTTTTCCACATATAGGTTTAGGTATGAATGAATTTAAAAAATTGAATTTCCCTATCCACTCTTCTTGGATAATTGGTGCTGGAAACATTAATTCTACTACAGGAGATTTATATAACTTTATGAAGGCTTTAGAAGAAGGAACATTATTAAAACCAGTATCTGTAGATAAACTTTACAGCTTAACACAATCTATAGGCATTAATGATTCGGAATATGGATT
The DNA here is from genome assembly GCA_036525815.1 of Yeosuana sp. Lineage (GTDB taxonomy): Bacteria > Bacteroidota > Bacteroidia > Flavobacteriales > Flavobacteriaceae > Yeosuana. The sequence goes on from DATCZQ010000178.1 coordinate 9,384, forward strand.
AGGTTGGAGAATTGAAAATAAAGAGGGCGAAAAATGGGTTAATCATACCGGTTTACTTCCAGGTGTTACTTCTATAATAGGTTCATTACCACAAAAAAATATGAAGATTATCATCTTATCAAATGCAACTTCTACAGATCTAATTACTGAAAGTACTTTTCAAGGAAAAGGTCAGTTTGTAGACGGGGAAATAATTGATAACGTTATTGCTGTTTTGCAAGGTAAAAATCCTGAATTGCTCCCTATAGCAGTTAAGATGATCAACCAAAATACTGCAGACTTTAGTAGAACATATATGCTTGATAGCGACCATTCATTGCTCCTAAGAAAACAAGGTGAGGGGTATTCACTTGAAACATTAGGAAAAGAATCTTGGTCTGTTTTTACATATAAATTTTCAAGAGACGCTAAAGAAGATAATAAAACAAGTGAAACTGCTTTATTTTTTGCCAACGCAATGAGTACCCAAAATTTCGAAGGTCTTGCCGATTATGCCAATGATGATATGAAAGGTTTTTTAGGTTCAGAAGAAGGTATAAATCAGTTAAAAGGAATGTGGGCTTATTTTATAAAACAAGCTGGAGAATTCAAATCTTACAATATTTATAAAACTGAAGGAGAGGAAGGTAGTAAGACGGTAAATATTAGATTTCATTTTGAAAAAGAAGATGTTGGTTTTGTTATAGGAATTAACTCTAAGAATCAAATTCAAGGGATGTTTAATGATGATAACATTAGAACAAGCTCTATTAAAAAAGTAAAATTAACACAGGTTAGTGAAAATGAATTTTTCATCAATGGTCACCAAAATGGAGGCATGCAGGATTTGAAAATAAAAGTTTCTGAAAAAGGATTAATTCTAATAGACGATAACATAAATTATAAAGCAGCAATTAAACCTTCCTTTTAAACCAGAAAATAGCCAACCGCTAACAA
>DATCZQ010000179.1:0-2152 GCA_036525815.1 Yeosuana sp.
AACAAAATTAATGTAAAGCAATTTTTAACCGGTATTGAAACACTCATGTCTCCCTTAACAGAAGAAGCTCATGTTAATTTAAAACTTTTATCAATCCCTCCAAGTTGCACTATAAATGCAGATAGTAAACTAATTGAACAAGTATTAATCAATCTTATCAACAACAGTATTCACGCGTTAGAAGGAAAAGAAAATCCGACTATTGAAATGAGTTGTAACATTGAATTGGATAAAACAGTTATACTTATTAATGATAACGGATTTGGTATAGAAGAGAAAATTATGAATCAAATATTTATCCCTTTTTACACGACTAAAAAAAATGGTTCAGGCATTGGATTAAGTTTATCAAAAAATATTATGAAAAAACATGGTGGGAATTTATTAGTGAGTTCTGAAGTTGGTATTCACACTACGTTTTCACTTGTATTTCAGAATTGAACTTGATTTTCAACAAATAACAATAAATTACAGCCTTCATCCACTATTATAAAAAAAATTAATAAAAATTCTCAAAAGACTTTAAATTTGTCCTCTTAATAAAACAGCTCAATTTCAACTAACACAATGCTCAAACTTTTTAACAACAAAAACACCTAAAACTTCATTAAAGAGATTCGTAGAAAAACGAAAAAAATCTTTAGTTCCGAGCAAAAGATTCAAATTGTAATGGAAGCATTACGAGCTGAGATATCTGTTGCAGAGTTATGCAGAAAATATGGTATTCACGAGTCTTCTTTTTATAAATGGAACAAAGAGTTTTTAGAAGCAGGGAAAAAGCGTCTTGCAGGTGATACTGTAAGAGAAGCTACCAGCGATGAAGTATCAGAACTTAGAAAAGAAAATCAGCGTCTAAAAGAGATTGTGGCTGATTTAGTATTGCGCTATGACATTGTAAAAAAAAGCTTATCCGAGTTGGACTAACTGTAAAATACAAGAAATATATGCGTTTTACAGTGTCTGAAAAACAAGAAATCATTCATATGGTGGTTCGCTCTGAGATTGGAGTGAATAGAACACTCAGGGAAATTGGGCTCAATAAAAGCACCTTCTATAATTGGTATAATGCCTATACGGAAAAAGGTGTAGAAGGATTACTTCCAAATAAAAGATGTGTTAATCGGCAGTGGAATAGCATTCCTCAGCAGCAAAAGAATTTGGTCGTGAAATTAGCTTTGGATTATCCTCATTTATCATCAAGAGAATTAGCTTATAAAATCACCGATGAACAACAGGTATTTATGTCTGAATCCAGCGTTTATAGAATTTTAAAATCTAGAGGTCTTATTACAGCTCCTGCGCATATTTTCCTCAGTGCAGCTGATGAATTTACAAGTAAAACAGGATTTGTTCATCAAATGTGGCAAACCGACTTTACATACTTTAAAATCCTAGGATGGGGTTGGTATTACTTAAGTACCGTATTAGATGATTACAGTAGATATATTGTGCACTGGGAGCTTTGTTCAAATATGAAAGTTGATGACGTTAAAAGAACTGTGGATACGGCTATTGTAAAAGCAAAACTGATAACCAAACAACCTCCGAGGTTATTATCAGACAATGGTTCCTGTTACATTGCAACAGAATTGAAATCTTATTTAAAAAACCAGCACCAGATGGAACAAGTACACGGAAGACCTAATCATCCACAAACACAAGGTAAAATTGAACGTTATCACAGAACCATGAAAAATGTAGTGAAACTTGATAATTATTACACTCCCGAGGAATTGGAAAACGCTTTAGAAAAATTTGTACATACTTATAATAATGAAAGATACCACGAATCTTTGCAAAATTTAACTCCTGCGGATGTATATTATGGTAGAGGTGAACAAATACTTCAAGAAAGGAAAAAATTAAAAAAACAAGCTATGAACCAACGTAAAAATGAGTATATGTATTTTAAAAAATTAACAAATCAAAAAAATCATTTAACTTTGAATTATTAACTAAATACTCTCTATTAAAAAGTCCAAATTAGTTTGAAGACATACAAAATCGATACAATAGTCGTAGATGTAAATTCGCCTTATTCTTTGTTGAACGATATAAAAAATTGATTGTAGCCATTTGTAATAGATTTTTATAATACAAATATAATAATATTGTACGGTACTTGTACGGTAAAATTCAAATTATTAAAAAC
>DATCZQ010000180.1:0-2160 GCA_036525815.1 Yeosuana sp.
TCACCTTCTATAGGAATTAAGTTGAGCTGTCCGGCTTTTTCTTGAAGAGTTAACTTACTCAGTATTGTTTCTATTTGTTCATCGGTTTCCACAATACTTGTTTTAGATATTTTAGTGCAAGCAGAAATAATAACTGCCGATATTACAATAATAATTTTGAATTTCATTATGTTATTTATTAATCATTTAAATTCCAGGTAACTTCTTCAGTATTAAACACAACTATCAACTCCTCCACTAAATCCGGATATTCATCAGCTACATTTTTGGTTTCTTTCTGTATTGTTGTGTGATCATACAATTCTACAAAACCCTCTTCATAAAGAAAACTCTAACTTTCTACTAGTTACTTTATTTTACTATAGTACTCTTTGATTACATACCAAGCTTTTTTTCGCTGACCCTGATCAGAAACTAAGCCCTTTCTGTTCCACCCCTCCTGATTGCGCTGATGGAAACGGTTAGGAGAACGAAAATCGAATAATACCCACGGAGCTATGCCACAGAGGTTTTTAATATTTTTTTGTAACGTAAGGTTGTTTTTGTAATTCTGTTCCTGATACTCTTCACTCCACGAAGATGCTACATCGGCCTCACCATGTTGACCGTAAAGTGCTTCACTTCCAAACTCAGAGAAAATAAGTGGTTTATCGGGTGCGGCTATCCATTTTAGTTCCTCAGGAGCTGCTATGAATGGTTGGTACCAACCTACATATTTGTTTATGCCTACTACATCAAGTACATCAGTTAGTTTGTCTTTCAACTCAAAGGTATTTCTATCCTTTTTGAAATAACTATTGTTGAATGCGACACTTACTAAACGCGTATTATCTATAGATCTTGTAAGAGTAACCAATTTAGTTAATATGCTATCCCGAGCAGGTGATGGCTTAGTTTCATTGGCAACACTCCAGATAATAACGTTCGAGCGATTTTTATCGCGATATATCATTTCACGAAGCATGGTTTCCGCCTTTTTATAAATAACCGGGTTAGTAAACTCAATACCCTGCCAAATAGGTATTTCTTCCCAAATCATAATACCCATTTCTTCTGCCATGCGTAAAATACGTTCGTTTTGAGGATAATGTGCGGTTCTGGCAAAATTGCATCCCAATGCTTTAACTTCGTTCAATATCATAGCAGCATCGGCATCGGAATACGCTCGTCCCATACGTTGTGGTATTTCTTCGTGAAAGTTAACTCCCTTCAGGAAAATAGGCTCTCCGTTAAGTAATATCTTAGTCCCTTTTGTTTCAATGGTTCTAAAGCCCATTTTATCTTTAACAATATTACCATTTGCAATGAAATTTACTTCGTACATTTTAGGTGTATCAGGGCTCCATAATTGTGGCTTAGCTGCTATTTCAAAAGTTGCATGCCCGCTTTTGTTAGTCGTAATCGTTTTGTTGATTTTCAACTCTGGTATCGAAAGTTTTACCTGTTGAGAAGTGTTTACCCCATCTAATTGAACAAAACCAGATAGTATTTTATCACTACCTTTTTTGAGCTGAATTTTATAGTCTAAAATGTATGATTGCGGTGTTTCAATTAAAAAAACATCACGTGTAATTCCACCATAGTTCCACCAATCAAAACTCATGGCAGGGATACCATCTACTCTACGATTGTTATTAACCATTATCACGAGGTCGTTTTCTCCATTTTTCAGTTTATCGGTAATCTCAAACTGAAAAGGGGTAAAACCGCCTTCGTGTCTACCTAATTCAACACCATTAAGCCAAACAACGGCTTCGTAGCTTACCGCTGCAAAGTAGAGAAATTGTCGCTTATCATTATTCTTCTTAACTGTAAAGTAGCGCTGATACCAGACGTTTCCCTCATAATACTTAAGTTCGGGTATTTGAGAGTTGAAATCTCCTGGAACATTGAGTCGAAGTCCATTTTCAAAGGAGTACTCAATAAACTCAGTTTTATCCTGAGGCTTACGGTTTTGATAAAATTTCAATTTTTCACCATTACTATACAAATCTATAATGGCGTTCCACTTACCATTTAACAAAGTGACACTTTGCCGTCCATAGGGGTTCATCATAAACGACTGAGCATTTACTCCAATTGATAAGATTAATAAAAGAAAGTAAATTAGTTTTTTCATATTGCTACTGTACTTATTAAGTTACATCAACATAATCTGAT
>DATCZQ010000181.1:0-11050 GCA_036525815.1 Yeosuana sp.
CACAGCGCAATGCACTGTTGAAATATTTTGCCTTGAATCACACATTTAATGCGGACACCCTAGAAATTTATAATAATCAATTAACAGATTATGGCACTAAAATCTTTAAAAAGCGTGAAGACTTTTTAAAAGAATTTATTCCCATTTTTAAATCTCGTTACAAAGCAATAAGCAATGGCTATGAAGAGGTAAGTTTAGTGTATCAAAGTGATTTATTTGATAACAGTTTAGATATTCTGCTTAAGAATCAAATTAATAAAGACAAGGCCTTGCAGTATACCAGTGTAGGTATCCATAAAGATGATTTACATTTTAATATTGAAGAACATCCAATAAAAAAGTTTGGTAGTCAAGGACAACAAAAATCATTTTTAATTGCACTCAAATTAGCTCAATTTGATTTTATTAAACAGCAAAGTGGTGATGACCCTATATTACTTTTAGATGATATTTTTGACAAATTAGACGAACAACGTGTTTCCCAAATCATTAAATTAGTGGATGATGAAAATTTTGGACAAATTTTTATCAGTGACACGCATGCCGACAGAAGTGAAAATGCTATTAAACAAGTACATCAATCCTATGAAATTTTTAAACTTGAATAATTTGAAGCGACTGTTAATCTTTCTGTTTATTATTCTAAATATAGGCTGTCAAAACAATAATGAAAGTTATATTAAACATTTAAATGGTTATTGGGAAATCAGAAAAGTTCTTTTACCTTCTGGTGAAGAACATGTTTATAATTACAATGAATTTATTGATTATTTTAATGTTAGTGATAGTTTAAAGGGCTTCAGAAAAAAATTAAAACCTACTTTAAATGCTACTTTTGAAGGCTCAAATGATGCTGAAGCGTTTGTTATCAAAATAGAACAGGATAGTTTAAATATTTATTATCATACCAACTTTTCAAATTGGAAGGAAACTATTTTATTCGCTAATAAAAAAGAATTAAAAATTATTAATGCTGATAGGAATGTTTATATTTATAAATCATATAAGCCTATAAACTTAAACTAATGGCAAAACGCAATAACGATCATGTGAATATTTCTGATGCTTTAAAAGAATTTGTTCAAACCAATAAATTAGAAACCGGGTTAAACAAAGTTAACGTTGCTGATGCTTGGGCTAAACTTATGGGAAATGGTGTAAACCATTATACAACTGCTGTACAGTTGGAGAGAAATACATTATACGTGCAGCTTAGTTCTAGTGTGCTTAGAGAAGAATTAAGCTACGGTAAAGAAAAAATCATTACCCTATTAAATGAAGAATTAGGAAAAGAAATTATTAAAAAACTGATATTGCGATAATTACTGAGAAAAATAAAAAACTAATTATTATAAATATCTTAATAAATAGTTTATCTTTGTCACTTAATTTTTATAATATTTAAACAATGAGTAAAGGTACAGTAAAATTCTTCAACGATTCAAAAGGTTTTGGATTCATTATTGAAGATGGCAACAACAAAGAACATTTTGTACACATTTCTGGATTAATCGATGAAATTCGTGAAGGTGATGCAGTAGAATTCGATTTGCAAGAAGGCAAAAAAGGACTGAACGCAGTAAACGTAAAAGTAATCTAATATATACTTTGACATTTTACAAGTTAGAAGCCTATCCAAGTGATAGGCTTTTTTTTTGATTAAAATTTTATATAACAGAAAAGCCTGCAACAATGTTGCAGGCTTTTCTGTTATAATTTATAAAGGTTTAAAATTAAAACATCTCTCTTCCCGAAAAATGAAAAGCACCTTCTATAGCGGCATTGTCATCACTATCACTTCCATGAACTGCGTTCTCACTGATTGAATTTGCAAATAATTTACGAATAGTTCCTTCCGCTGCATCAGCTGGATTTGTTGCCCCTATTAAGGTTCTAAAATCTTCAACAGCATTTTCCTTTTCCAAAACCGCCGCTACAATGGGCCCTCTTGTCATATATTCAACTAATTCTCCAAAAAACGGACGCTCTTTATGAATCGCATAAAATGCTTCTGCATCATGTTTTGTCATTTGAGTTAGTTTCATTGCAACAATTCTAAATCCTGAAACTGAAATTTTTTCTAATATAGCACCAATGTGTCCTTTTTCAACAGCATCTGGTTTTAGCATCGTAAATGTTCTATTTGTTACCATGTGTAATTTTTAATTTAATCTATTTTTTAATAACGTATTCTATGCTTTCAAGAAAACTAGGAAATCAACCCTTTGTTAATTTTCGTGCAAAAGTAATGCATTTCTTATTATAAACAAGTTTATCCAATTTTAAAAAATTGTATATTCGCTACCTATGACACAGACAGAAATTGAAAAAATAAAAAAATTATTAGCTTCTCCAAAAAACATTGTAATTGTTCCTCATAAAAATCCAGATGGTGATGCAATGGGTTCAACTGTAGGATTATATCATTATTTAAAACAACACGACCATAATGCCACTGTTATAAGTCCCAATGACTATCCAAGTTTTTTAAAATGGATTCCAGGCAACAACCAGGTATTAATTCATGATTATCAAACAGAAATAAGTAATGATTTAATAGAAAAAGCAGACCTTATTTTTACTCTTGATTTCAATGCTTTACATAGAACTGGCAACATGGAAACCGTTTTAGAAAAAAGTAAGGCCATTAAAATTTTAATAGACCATCATCAAGCTCCAGATAATTATGCCCAATACATCTATTCTGATGTGGGTATGAGCTCAACATGTCAAATGGTTTACCAATTTATTCATATGCTGGGAGACACCCATCTCATTGATTCAAATATAGCAACCTGCTTATACTTAGGGATTATGACAGATACTGGTTCCTTTAGATTTCCGTGCACCACAAGTACTACCCATATTATTGTGGCCGATTTAATTGAAAAAGGTGCCAACAGTGCATATATACATAATCAAGTTTACGACACCAACAGCTATGAAAGACTCCAACTGTTAGGTTGTGCCTTAAATAATTTAAAGGTTATTTATGAATTAAGAACTGCCTATATTACATTATCTCAAGATGAATTAAATAAGTATAATTTCAAAAAGGGTGATACTGAAGGTGTTGTAAATTACGGACTATCCTTGGAAAATATAGTTTTTGCTGCTATTTTTATTGAAGATAAACAAGAAGGTATTATAAAAATTTCATTACGCTCAAAAGGCAACTTTTCAGTAAACGATTTTTCTAGATTGCATTTTAACGGAGGTGGTCATATTAATGCCGCCGGTGGAAGAAGTGATCTGCCTTTAAATGATACTGTTAATAAATTTATTACTATATTACCCGACTATTCAAATGCCCTGAATGATGAATAAGATATTTTTATTAGTATTAGCAATGCTATTTTTTGTTGGCTGTAAATCTCCTGAAGCCAGAAAACCTATTTCAGTTAAAACAGGTTCTTTTATTGATGCATCAGTAGAACGCAATAAAAAACTTAATGCTAAAGAACAAGCTAAAATTCAAAAAATTCTATCCGAAAAGAAGATAGATTACTTGTCATCCCAAAGTGGTTTTTGGTATTATTATAATATTAAAACTGATATTGACTCGTTAAAAACACCTTCATTTGGTAATATTATAAATTTCAATTATGACGTTAAAACCTTAGATGGTGCAACTATCTACTCCAAGGAGGACTTAAAGACTCAATCTTATGCGATGGATCAGGAAGAAATCTTCACTGGTTTGCGCGAAGGTTTAAAACTTATGAAAACAGGTGAAACGGTTACTTTTCTTTTTCCATCACAAAAAGCCTATGGTTATTATGGTGACCAAAATAAAATAGGCACGAATGTTCCCCTTATTTGTGAAGTAACTGTTAATTCCATTTCTGAAAAATAGATTATATTTTATATGGATACAAAAAAATACACATATAAGATTATTCCGTTTTTATTTTTAATATTATGCCTTTCATGCCAGAATAAATACCCCGATCTTCCAGATGGCATTTATGCCGAATTTGTAACCTCAAAGGGAGTAATGGTAGCTAAATTATATTATAAAAAAGCGCCTAATACTGTTGCTAATTTTGTGTCTCTTGCAGATGGCACCAACACCTTGGTGGATAGTTTATACAGAGGCAAAAAGTTTTTTGATGGCACTATTTTTCACGTAGTTATTGATAGTTTTATTATACAGGGCGGTGATCCAACTGGCACAGGAAATGGCAATCCTGGATACTGGTTTGATGATGAATTTGTGCCGGATTTAAAACATGATAAACCAGGAATTTTAGGAATGGCTAATGATGGCCCAAAAACTAATGGTAGTCAATTTTATATTACTGAAATTGCAAATCCTAACTTGGATAATGTTCATTCCGTTTTTGGTGAACTCATTTTAGGTATTGATATTCTAGATTCTATTTCTAAGGTTAAAACTTCAGAGAGCGACGACAGACCAATTGAAGATGTGGCCTTAAAGGAAGTCAATATTATTAAAGTAGGTGTCCAAGCCAAAGCCTTTGATGCGGCTAATGTTTTTATAAATCATTTTGCTGAATTAGAACGATTAGAAAAAAAACGCCTTCAAAAGGAACAAGCCCTGTTAAAGGCCACAAAGAAAAAATTTGATACGCAGCAAAAGCAATCTACTTTACTTTCCTCTGGTTTACAATTTTTAGTAACTGAAAAAGGAACTGGAGAAAAATTAACAGAAAACTCCAAAGTTTTAATTAATTACACAGTTTATTTTGAAGATGCAAAATTACTCCAAACCAGTAAATTAGACATTGCTAAAGCCTTAGGTTCTGTTGATAAAGAAAGACAAGCCAACAATGATTATCAGCCCATAAGAGCAGACTTAAGTGCTAATGCCAAAATGATAACAGGATTTAAGGAAGGATTACAAGAGCTATCAGTTGGTGATAAAGCCACCTTATTCATTCCTTTTTATTTAGCTTACGGAGAAACCGGAAATGCCATCATTCCGCCAAAATCAAACTTGATTTTTGAAGTTGAAATATTAGAACTTACAAAATAAAAGGATTAATCCATTTCTTTAAAAGCGCATATATGGCGTTTCTTTTATATTCAATTTATTATAGGAAACATTCTATAAGTAATACCAATCTATTATCTTTACGTAGAAAAATTTAGAACCTATGTATTTATTAAAGTTTGACTGGAATCCGCTAACAGGAATTGAAATTTTAGGAAATTTTAAGCTTCACTTCTATAGCGTCATGTGGATAGTCGCTTTTTTAATAGGATGGTATATCATGAAACGTATTTTTACTAAAGAAAAAGTTTCATTAGAATATTTAGATCCATTATTCATATATACCGTTTTAGCCACTATGATTGGTGCCAGATTAGGCCATGTTATATTTTATCAATCAGAATTAATAACGCAAGACTTCTGGAGTATTTTTCTGCCTATTAGAACGAATCCAAGATTTGAATTTACAGGTTTTCAAGGCTTAGCAAGTCATGGTGCAGCTATAGGTATTATTGTTGGGATGTATTTATACCGAAGAAAATATAACTACAAATCTCTATTATGGATATTAGACAGAGTGGTTATTTCTGTAGCTTCTGGAGCGGTTTTTATCAGAATAGGGAATTTTATCAATTCAGAAATTATAGGAAAAGTCACCGATTCCAATTTTGGTGTCCGTTTTATACAAGACTACTATTATAAAAGTGAAATTGTTAGGCTTACTGGTATTAAAAATGTGCAAAAAGCCTATAATGCCGTAACGGATAATCCTCAGTTTCAAAATCTTCTGGATGCCGTGCCTTACCGTCATCCGGCGCAACTTTATGAATCTTTTTGTTACATCTTTGTATTCTTAATTCTTTGGTATGTGTATTCAAAAACGAATTTAAAAGACAAAACAGGTTTCCTTTTTGGTCTCTTTTTAATTTTACTTTGGACCATCCGTTTTTTTGTTGAATATGTTAAAGAACCGCAAGGCGATGAATATATTAATTGGTTTGGTTTTAATACGGGACAATGGTTGAGCATTCCATTTATAATTATTGGGCTTTATTTTATGTTTATTTATAAGTCAAAAGCAGAAGTTAAATAAAATGTCCATTGACTATTACATCAAGTTTTTTTTCTTAGTCTTAAGCTGTATTTCTTTGAGTTTTACTTCGTGCAAAAAAGAAGTGAAAGCCATCAAACATTCTGAAGTCATTTTTAAAAAAGAAGGTGAATTAACTATTATTAAAAAAACCTCCGATTCTACCAAAATAAACTTAGATATTGAAATTGCTGATAATGACTATGAAATTCAAACTGGGCTGATGTATAGATCTTCTATGGAATCCAATCAGGGTATGCTTTTTATTTTTGATGATATTAAAGAACGGTTTTTTTATATGAAGAACACGAAAATCCCATTGGATTTAATATATATCAATGAAAATAAACACATCGTGAGCTTTCAGAAAAATGCCAAACCCTATGATGAAAGTTCTTTGCCTTCTATATTACCTGCTAAATACGTGTTGGAAATTAATGCCGGTTTAGTAGATTCCTGGCACTTAAATGTTGGAGACAGTATCCATTATTCTAATTGAATATTTACATTAAAACTTTAGGCTCAAACACATAAAGCCATTCTTCCTGATCTTCATTAAAAAGTGATTTTACTTTCCTGAAATCATTTTTTACATAAAAACTATCTAATTTAAAATCTTCAATAGTTAACCAATACTTTTGATTTGGAAACTTTGCTTTTAAATGGTTTAACCAAATGGAGCCCAAATTTTGATGTCGCTTTTCTTCGATAACAAAAATAAAACCTAAATACAGATACCCCTTTTCAAACCATTTGTTCGATTCATTAATCGCATAAAACATATCTGGTGGACATTTTGAAAATACCAAGCCGCCAGCAATCACCTGTTTGTCTACCAATAATACAAAGCATTCTGTAGTTGATTTAAAATCTTCCCAAAAAGTTAAAATATATTCCTTCCAATCTTCTGGTAATATTTTAAAAAACTGCTCATCATTTAGACAAGGTTCAAAAGTCATTCGTATCTAAAAATTTATAATTTATAATAAACCCCAAGACCAAAGTTTGTCTGAGTCTTCACTCCATCTATCGCCTATATCTGTTCTATAATAGCCGTTATTAATAATCACATTACTGATTCTATTATACATCATTTTTTGTGCATCTTTCATAGTTTGACCATTCCCTGTTACCAATACGGCAATACCCGTATTACCCGTTATAAGCCATTCATCATTCACCTTCTTTAAATGCATTGGATGCACGCCTTCTCTTCCATTCTTTTTAAAAACGACCACGGCGTCCTTAGAAAACAGATTGAATGTTTTTTTGTCATCATAAGGAAATGGAGGTACTACAATAAATGCCCCCACTTGAAACCCCTTTTTAACATTAATTTTAAAGCTTTGCTTAGAAGCTATTTTTATGAAAAATTCTCCCATAGGTTCATTTATTCCTGCACGTTGAATAAATATTTGAGGATAACCAAATCTAGAAGTGAATTCTAAAGGATATATCCCATTTCCATTCACAATACAATTAATATCGATATGTCCCACAAAATTATCTTTGGCTAATGTGCTTTGAAATTTTAATAAGGTAGCATCAAAAATGGGGGAATCTTTTGTCCAGAACATACTTGTTCCCATTTCACCAGTAGAAACACCCAATTCCTTAGGAAACAGTTTTTTATGCTCAAAAGTGATATTGATAGGATAGATAAATTCTTTGCCGTTAAAAAATGCCGCAATTGAAATTTCAACCCCTTTTACCTTACGCTGCAATTGAAAATCACCAAAATCATTTCCCCATGATTTTTCATAGGCTTTAAGTACTCGGATCACATCTAAACCTTCATCATCACTGCCTACAAACAACAACTGTTTTAATTCTTGTGTTTCTCCACAAGGTTTAATGACATAAGTGTGAGGATTATTTTCAATATATTTAATGGCCTCATGAAAAGTTGTAAATTCTTTTGAAGGGATGACTTTAATTTTATGTTTTTGTAATTCAGACTGACCAAAATTTCTATCTAATTCCAGCCTATCTGTATACTCTGTTCCTCCAATAACTAATTTACCAGTACTTCTTAATTGACTAGCCATTTTACCGTATCCGGTATAATCAAAAATAATGATATCGGCCCAGTCAATAAATTTCTCCCAATGAGTCACTTTATCAACAAAACCGCAACCTATTTCTTTTGAAGGTTTATCTTCAATATAAAACTTCACTTCATTCCCTTCTGCTTTAATAGAATTAACAATATCTAATGATTCCCCCCAGCGGGAGACAAAAAGAAATTTTTTACTTTGGTTTTGTTTTATTTTCAACTGGAAAGGATGAGTTAATTATAATTTCTTTGTAGTTATAAAGTATACAACAAATGTAGATAAATAAGAGTTTTGTTGTATATAAGACCCTACATAAAATTTAATAAAAAAAAGCCTATTGAAAAGAATCAACAGGCTTTTTTAAAATATTCCTTTATAAGCTTATTTTACAGCTTTTTGCTTTTCTATTTTGCCTGCTTCTCTTCCTTTTCTTTTTTCGGCACTACTTATAGTGTCATACATCAATGGTGTTGCTATAAATAATGAGGAATAAGTCCCAACCACAATACCTACTATTAAGGCGAACATAAATCCTCTTATAGAATCTCCACCAAAAATAAATATTGCCAATAATACCACTAAAGTCGTTGAAGAGGTGTTTAAGGTTCTACCCAAAGTACTACTTAAAGACACATTTATAACTTTGCCAAAATTCCAGGTTGTATGTTCATTTAGATATTCTCTAATCCTATCAAAAACAATTACGGTATCATTCAATGAGTAACCAATTACGGTTAATATGGCCGCAATAAAAGCTTGATCTATTTCCATACTAAATGGTAAGAACTTATAGGTTAATGAGAATACCCCAAGAACAATCAACACATCATGGAAAACTGCTAATACGGCTCCTAATGAGAATTGCCACTTTTTAAAACGCATTAATATGTAAAGGAACACCACAATTAACGATCCTAAAATCGCCCAGAATGACGCCTGCTTAATATCATCGGCAATAGTGGGAGTCACCTTATAATACTTCATTAAACCAACTGTTTTAGTATCTGCATCACTTATAAAATCTTCATAAGACAAACCGTCTAAATGAGGCTGCAATGCTTTGTATAAATCCAGTCTGATTTGTTCATCGACCTCCGCTCCAGTTTCATTTACTTTATACTTAGTAGTTATTTTTAACTGATTGGCATCTCCAAAAGTTTTCGCATCAGCACTGCCAAAAGCGTTTGACAACGTTGCTGTAATTTCCGTTGGATTTACATCCTGTGCAAAACGAACCTGATAGGTTCTACCCCCTACAAAGTCAACACCCTGGTCTAAGCCTTCAGTTAATAAAGAGCCTAAACTTATTAATATAAACGCTCCTGACACCACATAAGCTATCTTACGTTTTTGAAGGAATTCTATATTCAGGTTTCTAAAAAGATTTTTTGTTAATGCAGTTGAAAAAACGAGTTTACCACCTCTATTAGCATACCAATCTATTAATAATCTTGTTATAAAAATAGCAGTAAACAAGGAGGTTCCAATACCTATTAATAAGGTGGTTGCAAATCCTTTAATTGGACCTGTTCCAAATATGAATAATATTAAAGCTGTTAAACCAGTAGTAATGTTCGCATCTAAAATTGAAGACAGGGCATTACTGAAACCATCTTGAATGGCTTCTTTTAATCCTTTTCCTTTAGCAATCTCTTCTCGAATACGCTCATAAATAATAACGTTCGCATCTACCGACATACCAATTGTAAGAACGATACCAGCAATACCAGGTAAGGTTAACACGGCACCCAAACCAGAGAGTATTCCAAAAATTAATAGGATATTCAATGTCATGGCTATATCAGCAAAACCACCTGCTTTACCGTAATAAACGATCATCCAAACCAAAACTAAGGCTAGGGCAATCATAAATGACAATTTACCATTATCAATAGCTTCTTGACCTAACGATGGCCCTACTACTTCACTTTGAATAATATCAGCTCTTGCGGGTAATTTACCAGCGCGCAAAACGTTTGCCAAATCCACCGCTTCATTTAAAGTAAAACTTCCTGAAATAGATGAATTTCCTCCTGCAATTGGACCTGAAGTAACCCCTGGCGCAGAATATACAATATTATCTAAAACAATAGCAATTTGCGATCCCTGGCTGTAGGCACGACCAGTCATCTCCTCCCAAATCTTAGCACCTTTAGCATTCATTTGCATAGAAACTTCAGGCTTACCTGTTGGTCCAAAAGCATTTCTGGCATCGGTTACAACGGCACCACTTAACTCAGGCGTATTATCTCTGTTTCCTATTAAAGCATATAAATCAATTAATTCACTGTCTTTTTCTGGTTTACCGAATGCAAATTTTACATAACGTTGTTCCACTGGAAGCAATGCTCTTACCTGAGGCATGTTTAAATACTCGGCTACCTTTGCTTTATCTTTAATTTCAAATTTAGCGATTACAGGTCCTCCAGGATATCCCTGACCTCTTATTAAGTCAAATAAAGGATTAACAGCTATAGCCGTTGAATCAGTCGTTGTATCTCCTAAAAGTTCGTCAATTTTAGAATCTGTTGCATTTTCCTCATCATCACCTTCTGCTTTTTGAACTTCTGGTTTTGGATTTACAATCCCTTTTAAAACTTCATTAGCTTGAGATAAAAATGTGAAATAATCCTCCCCCTTATAAGCATCCCAAAACTCTAATTGAGCGGTACTTTGTAATAAACCTGTTGCACGTTCTATATCCTTAACCCCTGGCAATTCAACAAGGATTCTACCTGATGTACCTAAACGTTGGATATTTGGAGAAGTAACTCCAAATTCATCAATACGTTTACGCAATACTTCAAATGCAGAAATAATGGATTCATCAATTTTTGTTTGAATCACCTGTTTTACCTCGTCATCAGACATACTGCCATCTATTTCACCGTCTAATGCCTTGGTATAAAATATATCAGGAGACGCCAATTTGGTGTCACCTTTAAT
>DATCZQ010000182.1:0-12026 GCA_036525815.1 Yeosuana sp.
TGCAAGTCTTGGTTTAGAACATAAACGATTAAGAATAACCTCAGAAACCTTCAGCTCAAACCCTTCAAACACGCCTTTTGTTTTTGAACAAACAGACTATTTGAGCGTTTTTGGAAATATAAAACTTGATACCTATGACAATAAATATTTTCCAAAAAGAGGGGTGTATTTTAATGGGTATATTCATAATTACTTTTATGCATCACAGTTTAATGACGATTTTGAAAATTTTTCTATAGCAAAGGCAGATATTGGTTATGCTTTTAGTGTTTCAGATAAATTGTCATTGAACTTACAAACTAGTGGTGGGTTTAAATTAGGAGATAATTCCACGAATACTTTGGACTTTGCTTTAGGTGGATACGGGAATAATCTAATTAATAATTTCATTCCTTTTTTAGGATATGACTTTATCTCCCTTATCGGAAATAGTTATGTCAAGGCTTATGCGAGTGCAGATTTTGAAATTTTCAAACATCAACACATTACCCTGGAAGGAAATTGGGCAAACATTGAGAATGATATTTTTAGAACCGGAGAATGGTTTACACTCCCCGACTATAGGGGCTATGCTTTAGGATATGCGATTGAAACTTTTTTAGGGCCCATTCAGGCGAAATATACTTATTCACCAGAACAAAGCGATGGTGTTTGGTTTGTTAATGTTGGTTTTTGGTTTTAAGAGGTTTTTAAAATTAATGAAGGCCCCTATAATTAGGCTGAAAAACCATAATATTTTACTTTTGTCATGTTAAAAAATTATAATTCTATTAATGAAAGTATCTAAAAAAATAAATAGTTTAAGAAGGCAGTTAATGAATGCTTTAACTAAAAATATTGGAAATTCTTATCCATCAGCCCGCTTAAATTCGGGAGTCATTCCAGAAATAAATAGAATTTTAATTTTAAGACCAAACCACAGATTAGGGAATCAATTGCTAACAACACCACTTGTTCAGGAAATCATTGATACATTTCCAAATTGTAAAATAGATTTATTCGTTAAAGGAGGTGTTGCAAAAGCTGTTTTTGAGAATTATGAGAATATTGATCAAGTTATTCAGCTTCCTAAGAAACCATTTAGTCATTTAATAAAATATATATTTAAATGGTTTGAATTGAAAAAAAGGAGTTATGATTTGGTAATTAATGGAGATAAGGATTCTTCCTCTGGGAAACTGGCTACACAACTAGCAAAAGGAAAATTTAAATTGTTTGGAGATTTAAATGAGGCAATTCAAAATGAATATGATGATTATGAACACATATCAAAATACCCTGTTTATAATTTAAGGGAATATTTGGCCTTAATCGGATTTTCAAAAAACAATAAACCAGTACCAACTTTAAATATTAAATTAAGTGAACAGGAACTTGCTAATGGAAAAACAGTTTTAAGGGAATTAGTTCATAATGATAAGCCAGCTATTTGTATTTATACTAATGCTACTGGTGATAAATGCTATGATGAGGTATGGTGGACCCAACTATACAATCGATTGCTAGAGGAGTTCCCGGAATATAATGTTATAGAATTATTACCTATTGAAAATATTTCAAGAATTAATTTTGTGGCACCAAATTTATACAGTAAAGATGTGCGAGAAATGTGTGCTTTATTAGCAAATACAGCCGTTTTTATTACTGCAGATAATGGAGTGATGCATTTGGCGAGCGCTGCTCAAATTCCAGTGGTTGGTTTTTTCAAAATAACCAATCTTGAGAAGTATGGACCATACGGAAATAATAGCTTGGCATATAACACTAATGAATCAAATCTTAAGGATTGGTTAAAAGGCATTCATAACATTCTTGGTTAGCAAAATTTTACGATATTTGTAAGTGTATGAAACTTTTTTGGCAAAATATATTACAATTTCTACAATTTCTTATCAAGAGAAATCCTGAATGAGAAGGCTTTAAATTTATTTATCTTTTTAAAGTTTAAGAATTTTTTTGAGCTTTAATTATTAATCTTAAAATTTAAAAGAATGCCATTTTATCATAAATTAGGAAACATTCCGCCCAAGAGGCACACACAATTCAGAAAGGCAGATGGCAGTTTGTATTATGAACAACTATTTGGAACCGTTGGTTTTGATGGGATGTCTACAAACAGCTATCATGAACAAAGACCCACTCAGGTAAAAGAAATTAAACGGCAATATAGTGTAGCTCCTAAAATAGCGAAATCAAATCACATACAATCGTATAGATTTGTTGGGTTTCAGGTGAAGCCAGAAAACGATTATTTAGAGAGCAGAAAGGCCGTTTTAGTCAATAGTGATTGTGCTATTATTTTGGCAGCGCCAAAACATTCTACAAAAGATTATTTTTATAAAAATACAGATGCCGATGAATTGATCTTTATTCATAAAGGAACGGGTAAGCTCCGTACTATGCTGGGTAATCTTGATTTCAAATACGGAGACTACCTGTTAATTCCAAGAGGGATTATTTATAAAATAGATTTTGATACTGAAGACAATAGGTTGTTTATTGTGGAATCCAGAAGGCCCATTTATACGCCAAAGCGATACAGAAACTGGTTTGGACAGCTTTTAGAACATGCTCCTTTTTGTGAGCGTGATATACGTCGACCATATGAATTAGAGACCTATAATGAAAGTGGAGATTTCTTGATCAAAGTAAAAAAGCAAAACGATATTTTTGATATGGTTTATGCCTCGCATCCATTTGATGTGGTAGGGTATGATGGGTTTAATTACCCGTATGCCTTTTCTATTCATGATTTTGAACCTATTACAGGACGCATACACCAACCGCCACCGGTGCATCAAACCTTTGAGACGGATGCCTTTGTAGTATGTAGCTTTGTGCCTAGATTGTATGATTATCATCCTCAAGCCATTCCGGCACCATATAATCATAGTAATATTGATAGTGATGAGGTGTTGTATTATGTTGATGGGGACTTTATGAGCAGAAATGATATAGCAGCGGGTCATATTTCTTTGCACCCGGCAGGAATACCTCACGGACCGCATCCAGGCGCTACTGAAAGAAGTATTGGACAAACCAAAACGGAAGAACTAGCTGTCATGGTTGATACCTTTAAACCTTTGCAAGTAACGGAAGAAGCTATGAAAATAGCCGATGAAAAATATCATAAATCTTGGTTGGAGTAACATTCACTTATTAAAATATCAATCAAAATGAGTAAGCAAGTAAAATCAGTAAATTACGGATTAGAAAAAATATTTGAAGGGGCTCAGGATTTTCTGCCACTTTTAGGAACAGATTATGTCGAGTTTTATGTTGGAAATGCCAAACAATCAGCCCACTATTACAAAACAGCATTTGGTTTTCAATCATATGCCTACAAAGGTTTAGAAACGGGTTCTAAAGATGCCGTGAGTTATGTTTTAAAACAAGATAAAATCCGTTTGGTATTAACAACACCATTAAATAGTAAATCACCCATTAATGAGCATATTGTAAAGCATGGTGATGGCGTAAAAGTAATTGCGCTTTGGGTAGAAGATGCCAGAAAAGCCTACGAAGAAACCACTAAGCGTGGCGCAAAATCATACATGGAACCTGTTGTTGAGAAGGATGAACATGGCGAAGTAGTAAGAGCTGGTATTTATACTTATGGAGAAACAGTTCACATATTTGTTGAGCGTAAAAATTATAAAGGAGCATTTTTACCAGGTTTTAGAAAGTGGGAATCAGATTATAATCCAACCTCAGTAGGTTTGAAATATATTGACCATATGGTTGGTAATGTAGGATGGGGTCAAATGAATACCTGGGTAAAATGGTATGAAGATGTGATGGGATTTGAGAATTTCTTGTCTTTTGATGATAAACAAATTCATACGGAATACTCTGCATTAATGAGTAAAGTGATGAGTAATGGTAACGGACGTATTAAGTTCCCAATTAATGAGCCTGCCAAAGGAAAAAAACGTTCACAAATTGAAGAATATTTAGATTTTTATGAAGGTTCTGGAGTGCAACATATTGCCGTAGCTACAGACGATATTATTTCTGCCGTTTCTCAATTAAAGGCGAGAGGGGTAGAATTTTTACCACCACCACCACAAGCTTATTATGACGATATTCCCAGAAGGCTTGGAGAACATAAAAGCATGATGAAGGAAGATATGAAAGAGCTTCAAAAACTATCAATCATGGTAGATGCTGACGAAGAAGGGTATTTGTTACAGATCTTTACCAAACCTGTTGAAGATAGACCTACTTTATTTTTTGAAATTATTCAGCGCATGGGAGCCAGAGGATTTGGAGCCGGTAACTTTAAGGCCCTTTTTGAATCAATAGAAAGAGAACAGGCTAACAGAGGAACACTTTAACAATGATTTAATGGTAATATTTAAAAACTTCATCATTATATTTTGATGGAGTTTTTTTGTTTTAATACTTTTGGAACAGTAATTGCAAATTCTAAGATATTAACAATAAAACAAATACCTTTGAGTTAGTTTATAATTACCCAAAAAACATGATGAAGAAACTACTTGTTTTTATTGCAATATTAGCCATGCAGTTTTCTGTTGGCCAATCCGATTCAGCTTTTGGGGATGGTGAATGGTTTAAATTCAAAATGAGCTATAGTGGATTCTTAAAAGCCGGAAATGCAACCCTTACCGTAAAAGAAACTAAGCTAGATAAAAAAGAGGTGTACCATGTAGTTGGTAAAGGATGGACTACAGGTATGATAAAATGGTTTTTTAAAGTACAGGACAGGTATGAAAGCTATTTTGATACAAAAACGCTGGTTCCTTATAAATTCGTCAGAAAAATTGATGAAGGTGGTCATACAAAAGATTTAGAAATTGATTTTGATCAAACTAATAATAAGGTTTATGTTAATGATAAAAAGCATAATGAAAAAAAGGTCTTTGATACGTCTCAAAATATCCAGGACATGGTTTCAACCTATTATTATTTGCGCAATACTTTAAAAATAGACGGCCTGAAAATAGGTGATGAGGTAAAAGTGGACATGTTTTTTGATGAAGAAACGTATGGTTTTAAATTAAAATATCTTGGTGAAGAAATTATAAACACCGAATTTGGAAATATTGAAGCTTTAGTATTCAGGCCTTATGTTATGGCTGGACGTGTTTTTAAAGAAGAAGAAAGTTTAACCCTTTGGGTTTCAAAAGATAAAAATAAATTACCTTTACGCATTAAAGCAGATTTAGCGGTTGGCTCATTAAGAGCTGATCTTGAGGCTTTTAAAGGTTTAAAGCATCCGTTTAGAATTGTTGTTGATAATAAAGGAAAAAATTGAACTCAAAAATAGCTAACCAGCTTAAGGAAAAATACGAAACTATTGGTCAGGATCTAAATGTCCATTTAGAAGGATTGTTACACAGCAAACCCATTACATATTGGGACTATATTCAAACAGATGCCCTACTAAATCTTCAAATACCGCGTACTGACTTGCCAGATGAGATGGTTTTTATCATGTATCATCAAATCAATGAATTATTATTTAAAATGATTCTTGGGGAGATTGAACAAGTGGCAAAAACAGAAAATGTTGAGGCTTCCTTTTTTTCCTCAAAATTAATGCGGATAAGTCGTTATTTTGATATGTTAACATCCTCGTTTAGTATCATGAAAGATGGGATGGATGTGGATCAATACAATAAATTCAGAACAGCTTTAACCCCTGCCAGTGGATTTCAAAGCGCACAATATAGAAAAATTGAATTTTCTTCAACTGAGCTTATTAATTTAATCGACAAAAGATTTAGAGATACTATTGATAGAAACTCTTCTTATGAGAACGCATTTGAACACTTGTATTGGCAAGCAGCTGGGAAGGATTATAAAACCGGAAAAAAAAATTACACATTAACAGTTTTTGAAGAAAAATACAAAGAGGAATTTATTAGATTTACGCAATTTTATAACACACACAATTTGTGGACAAAATTTAAAGCTTTGCCACAAGCTGAAAAGGAGAATAAAGCATTAATTAAAGCCATGCGCCATTATGATTATACGGTAAACATAAAATGGGTTATGGCACATTACAAGACAGCAAATCATTATTTAAACATAGGGGGTAAAACCACTGAAGCAACAGGAGGAAGTGAATGGGTAAAATATATGCATCCAAAATATCAAAGAAGAATATTTTTTCCAGATTTATGGACCAAACAAGAATTACAAAATTGGGGTACAGAAGTTTAATATTTTTAATAATAGCAATTGGGTTATTTGCTTGTAAAGAAAAGGTTGAAGACAATCTGGAAGTCCAGGCATATGAAGAACCTGTAGTGGTAGAGCCCGATATTTATGAGTTTGGATTTAATTTGAATGATTACGTTGTTAAGAGAGATACCATAAGACGCGGTGATAGTTTTGGGACCATTTTAGAACGAAATAAAATTGGCTACCCTAGAATTTTTCATATAGCAGAAAAAGCAAAGGACACTTTTGATATTAGAAAACTTCAGGTTGGCAAACCATATACGTTGTTGTGTTCTAAGGATTCCTTGGAAATGCCAAAATGCTTTATTTATCAGCCTAATGTTGAAGAATATGTTGTGGTGAGTTTTCAAGATTCTATACATGCCTATACCAGTAGGAAACCAATTAAATATGTTGAAAAAACAGTCTCTGGAGTCATAAAGACAAATATTTCAGAAGCCATGGAAGAAGAAGGCTTAAGTCTTAGATTGGCTTATAAGATGGCTGATGAAATTTTTGCTTGGACGATAGATTTCAGACGTCTTCAAAAAGGCGATAGATTTAAGGTTATTTATACAGATAAGTTTATAGATGATACTATTTATGCAGGGGTTCAAAACGTGAAAGCTGCCTATATGGAATTTAACAAAGAACCGTTTTATGCCTTTAAATTTGAAACGGATTCCGTTAAAAAACTGACTGATTATTTTAGTGAGGACGCAAAAAATTTACGTCGTGCATTTTTAAAAATGCCCGTGCAGTTTAGTAGAATATCTTCAAGATATAATTTAAAAAGGCGCATAGCCTATTATGGTAACAAAATTAAACCCCATAAAGGAACAGATTTTGCAGCACCAATTGGAACGCCTATAATGGCCACTGCTAACGGAACCGTGACCAATTCAGGTTATACTGGGGGTAATGGAAATTATGTTAAAATAAGACACAATGCAACTTATGAAACCCAGTATCTGCATATGCAAAGGCGTAATGTAAGAGTGGGGCAATTTGTTAAACAGGGAAGTGTTATAGGCTGGGTTGGCATGACCGGAAATACCGGTGGCCCGCATGTGTGTTATCGCTTTTGGAAAAACGGAAAACAGGTAGATCCCTTTAGAGAAAAACTGCCTGAGGCAGAACCCATTTCAGAGGCATTAAAAACCAAATATTTTAGTTTCATTCAACCAATAAAAGGACAATTAGATAGTATCCCTTTCCATAATGAAAGACAAGAAAATCTAATAGAAGATAATTTAATTTCACAAGCAAAACAATGACCTTTCCAAGTATAAATCCAACAAAAACAAAAACGTGGCAACACCTTGAACAACATTATAAATCAGTTTATGATGTAAAAATGAAAGATTTATTTGCTCAGGATAAAAATAGAGCAGATAAATTCACCATTAGATGGGAAGATTTTTATGTTGATTTTTCAAAAAACAGAATTACTGAAGAA
Source organism: Yeosuana sp. (assembly GCA_036525815.1). GTDB lineage: Bacteria > Bacteroidota > Bacteroidia > Flavobacteriales > Flavobacteriaceae > Yeosuana. Next base: position 7,655 of record DATCZQ010000182.1, read on the forward strand.
ACATTAAATTATTTGCTTCAATTGGCTGAAGAAGTAAAGTTAAAGGAAGCTATTGCATGCCAGTTTTCAGGAGACATAATTAATCAAACTGAAGGAAGAGCTGTTTTACATACTGCTTTAAGAGCCCCTGAATCAGCAAAATGCCTAGTTGACGGTGTTAATGTGATGCCCGAGGTTTACGCTGTAAAAAATAAAATTCAAGCCTTTACAAATAAAGTAGTAAAGGGAGAGTTAAAAGGTTTTACAGGAAAAGGGTTTACAGATGTTGTTAATATAGGAATTGGTGGTTCAGATTTAGGACCTGCCATGGTAGTGGAAGCCTTACAGTTTTATAAGAATCATTTAACCACTCATTTTGTTAGTAACGTAGATGGTGACCATGTTAATGAAGTTATTAAAAAATTAGATCCTGAAACCACCCTTTTTGTAATCGTTTCAAAAACCTTTACTACACAGGAAACCTTGTCAAATGCCAATACTATTAAAGAATGGTTTTTAAAATCGGGAAATGAAGCCGCGATTGCAAAACATTTTGTGGCTGTTTCAACCAATATTGATAGTGTAAAAGCTTTTGGCATTGATGAAAACAATATCTTTCCTATGTGGGATTGGGTTGGAGGCCGTTTTTCTCTTTGGAGCGCCGTTGGTTTATCAATTAGCTTAGCTGTTGGTTATAATCATTTTGATAGTTTACTACAAGGAGCCCATAAAATGGATGCTCATTTTAAAAATGAAGATTTCAAAAACAATATTCCTGTAATTCTGGCCCTTATAAGTGTATGGTATAATAACTTTTTTAATGCGGAAAGCGAAGCGGTTATTCCCTATTCTCAATACTTAAATCAGTTTGCAACGTATTTGCAACAAGGAATCATGGAAAGTAACGGGAAAAGTGTCGATAGAAATGGAAACGCTGTTGATTATCAAACAGGCACTTTAATTTGGGGAGAGCCAGGGACCAATTCACAACACGCCTTTTTTCAATTGATTCATCAAGGAACTAAATTAATACCAGCTGATTTTATTGGTTTTGTTAAATCGCTTCATGGAAATCAAGATCATCAGGACAAGTTAATTTCTAATTTTTTAGCGCAAACTGAAGCGCTTTTAAATGGTAAAACAAAAGAAGAAGTTGTTGCTGAAGGTGCTACGGATAAACTGGTTCCTTTTAAAGTTTTCGAAGGGAATAAGCCCACCAATACTATTTTTATTAACAAACTAACTCCAGAAAGTTTAGGAAAGTTAATTGCAATGTATGAACATAAGATATTTGTTCAGGGTGTTATCTGGAATATTTTCAGTTATGACCAGTTTGGTGTTGAATTAGGGAAACAATTAGCTAGTAAAATCTTAAAGGAGGTTCACACCGCCGGAATTGATAATCATGACTCTTCTACGTCTAATCTTTTAGAATACTACAAAAAATTAACATAAACTTTATTCGATATTCATAATGAGTCTTTTTTCCTAAAAAGGTTGCGTAAGATAGATTAGTATTAATTCACAATTCGCATCAAATTTGTTAATAATAAGTTAATTAATTATCTATTATTATACTTATTTTTGCAGCACTAATTCAAGTAATTTAATCTTTCTTAAAATTATGAAAAAAACTACTCAATTTTTATTACTAACTGTAGCCCTTATATTCTCTACAGTTGCAATGGCACAAAGCACTATTACGGGTACTGTAATAGATGCTGATTTAAATGCGCCTTTACCAGGTGCAAACATTATTGAAAAAGGAACTACCAATGGAGTCTCTTCAGACTTTGATGGTAATTTTTCTTTAACAACGCAAGCTACTTCTGGAAAAATAGTGGTGTCTTATGTTGGTTACGGATCTGTTACTTTAACCTTTGACGGAAGTAAAGATTTAGGAAAAATAACCTTATCTGCTGATAATTCTTTGGGCGAGATAGTCATTGTAGGAATTGCAGATGTGGCAGTAGACAGAAAAACACCTGTTGCTGTTTCTTCAATAAAAGCATCAGAAATTGCTTTAAAAGTCGGAAACATGGAGTTTCCGGAAATTATGAATACCACACCAGGCGTTTATGCTACTAAGCAAGGTGGAGGTTATGGAGATTCAAGAATTAGTTTACGTGGATTTGACCAAAGTAATACGTCTTTTCTTATTAACGGTCAACCTGTAAACGATATGGAAAATGGATGGGTTTATTGGTCTAACTGGCAAGGTTTAACCGATGTTGCTTCTGGAATTCAAATACAAAGAGGTATTGGAGCGTCAAGATTGGCAGTGCCTTCAGTTGGTGGTACGGTCTCTATTTTTACTAAAGCTGCAGAGCGTACGCAAGGCGGTTCTGTGTCACAAGTTATTGGTAATGATGCTTACACAAAAACAACAGCATCATATAGCACAGGTCAAAATGACAAAGGGTGGTCTAGTAGTTTCTTATTGTCTAAATGGTCTGGTGATGGTTATGTAAACTTCACAAAAGGTTCAGGATGGACTTATTTTGCAGCGGTTGGATATGCTCCAGAAGGCTCTAAACATGAATTTAATTTTTCATTCTTAGGAGCTGGTCAATGGCATCACCAACGTGATGTTTGGGTATCGATTCGCGATTACCAAAATTTTGGAGACAACGGTGTAGACAGAAGATGGAATACTAACGGTGGTTATTTAAATGGCGAGGAGTTTAACATGAGAAGAAACTTCTACAACAAACCATTAGCAACCCTTAACTGGGATTATGAAATTTCAGACAATGTTAAATTATCGACATCATTCTACGGTTCTGCCGGTCGTGGTGGAGGTACGGGTCCAAGAGGTAATAACTTCCGTAATGCAGATATCGACTTATATCCTTTCAGAACAGATTTAACAGAGCATCTTTCTGAGGATGGTAAAGGTGCAGCCTCAAGAAATGCTGACGGATCAATCAATTTTGACAATGTAGTAAATGTAAACCGCACTACTACAACCCCTTACACAGGAGGAATTAGTGCATATGATGGATTATTAATCGGATCTAACGGGTTTAGAGATGATGGTGTTAACAGATCCGTACTTGTTAGAAGAGCTTCGATGAATTCTCATGACTGGATTGGAATGATTTCTAATTTAGATTTCGACGCAGGAAAAATGAGATATAGTATTGGTGTTGATTTACGTGATTATACCGGTTACCACTACCGTGCTTTAGAAAACCTAATGGGCTTAGATGGTTATTATTCTACAGGCAACAAAAATAGTGCCGGTGAAATTATTGAAACGACTATTAAGGCATCTCCTTTTAAGAATACAGGTTTAAAAGGGCCTATGATTGATTATTATAACATAGGTTATGTTGGATGGCAAGGTGTTAACGGTTTAGCAGAATATTCTAACGAAGATTCATTCACGGCTGTTTTACAAGCTGGATTATCTAATCAGTCATTCCAAAGAGAAGACTTATTTGATCAGCCTACCAACCCTCTAAGTAAGAAGAAAAATTTAGGTGGTGGTTACATAAAAGGTGGTGCTAACTATAACATAAATGATGCGAATAACGTGTTTGTTAATGCCGGATATATTAGTCGTCAACCAAACTTTGATGCAGTATTTCCTAATTTTGCAAACGCCATTAACCCAGATCTTCAAAATGAAAAGATCACTTCTTTTGAAGTTGGTTACGGCTTGCGCTTAGCATCATTTACTATGAATGTAAACTTATATTCAACCAAGTGGGGTAACCGTTTTGTGTCTAGAAGTTTTACAAATACTGGAGGTACTACAGGTACAGCTCAGTTTAAAAATATTGAAGAATTACACAACGGTTTTGAACTTGAAGCTAAATATACAGTGGCATCTAACTTCAAATTATCAGGGATGTTATCTATAGGAGACTGGAAATATACTAAGGATTTTACATCAACATTATTTGATGATACCAACACACAAATTGGTACAGGAACGCTTTATACTAAAGATGCTAAAATAGGTGATGCTGCTCAGTTTGTTTCTTTTATACAAGCTGATTATGGTTTTGGTGACCACTTATTCTTTGATTTAGGTTGGAGAAATGTTAATAACCTATATGCGGATTACAGTATTGTTGATTCTGATTTTACGAATGCTGACAATCAAGGTGCTTTAAAGCTTCCAGCTTATAATTTAATCGATTTAGGTGCTACTTACCGTTTTAACTTATTCGGTAATAACACTTCTGCCAGATTAAATATCAATAACTTATTTAATGAAGAGTATATAGCTGAATCAAACTCAAATATTCATGCAGACGGATCAAACCCTACTTATAACGGTATTGATGTGCGCAACTCTGTTTGGTTTGGATTTGGAACTACTTGGAATTTCTCATTAAAAATGGAATTTTAAATTTTCTGGATAGCATAAAAAAAACCGCTT
>DATCZQ010000183.1:0-19529 GCA_036525815.1 Yeosuana sp.
TACCAGTACTTTTGTTTTATGTTGAACCGAAGAAAAAACTAATGTGTCATTGAGTTTTACACTAATTTTAAAATTGCCACTTCCATTTGAAATAGTGAATACTTTAGCTGTTTTATTAATAACATGAATATTTTCAACATCACCTGCACTTTCAATTTTACCTAATATATCAACCGTTTGAGAAACCACGGATTCTACTTGAAAAACTGCCATTAGAATTATAAAAAAATTAATTTTTAAAATCATTCTCTTTCAAGTACAATTTACTTTGTAGCATTATATAATCAATAAGTTGTAATTCATTTTCAGTTTTAAAAAGTTCTGTACTTATTTCATTAGATTCCAAAAAGTCTATAAAAGAGGGGACTTTAGCTAAAGGAATATTAAAATTTTTACTCAAATATTCATGAGAAAAAACGTCTGTTATTACCTTTTGGTTTTCGTTTAATGACAATTCTTTTTCTTTAATCTTTTTATTTTTTGGCTTAACCAATAAACTATAGACACTGGTTGCAAGTCCGACAAAATCAACCCCATTGTAAAATTGACCTTTATTGATTGTAGCATTTAGACTATTTGCCACTACTTGATTGTTAAATGCCTTATCATCGTTATACTCAAAGGCGGCATTCATATTACCCATATTTAATTCAATACCTGGCACCATCTTTACATTATCAATATCTACTGCTATATTTCCTTTTAAACCATTGGAAAGTAATACGGCGTCTAATTGATTGACCTGTTCTACTAAATAAATTTTTATGCTTTTTGAATTAATGACTTCTTCATTAATTATCAAAGATATAGGACTAAATTGTAAAGCAGAAACTTCAATACGATCATATAAGGAAACTTCAATATTAAATTCTCCTTTCTCATTGGTGACTGCTCCTCTGTTAGATGAAGTATTAAAAATAGTCACTCCTTCAACATCTTGATTTTCTGATAGAACAATTCCTTTAATATCAATACGCTGATTAACCTGACCATAAATAAAAGTCAAGTTAAATGAAAAAATAAAAAAAAGTATCAGTTTATTCAAAGACATATATTAAAGATATAAAGAAAGCCTTTCAAATCTTAATATAAATCAAAAAAAGCGTTTAAAACTTTTATTGAAAAACCCGCCTTATAAATTATGGAATTATTTAATTTTCTTTTAAAATTGCAAACTTTTATGATAGATTAGTTCTAAAAACTCCATTTCTTTTCCATAATTAAGTAATGAGAAATCAAAATTATCGCTTTCAACATACCTGATAAATTCTTCAACTCTATGCTCAGGAATATTGAAATTATCAATTAAGAACTCAGATCCAAAATAGTATTTTATAGATTCTATAGGAACCTCCGGAATTCCAATTTCCTTTTTGTCCTTAACTTCTGACCTAAATAAAGGCAATAATAATTGATCTACAACATTAACAATATTTAGCCCATTAATCATTTTTTGTCGTTGCGAATTCATTGTATTATTATTTACGCCAGAATTATAATCAATATCACTCTGAGATTGATTATTATTATTCAAAACACTAAAATACATTGAATTTAACTTCGGATTGAAATGTCCTGTACGCTCAATTTGTACTTCTAAACTTTTTGACAATCTGCTCCCAGTAATAAATATTTCGTCAAGTCTGTTAATTTCTTCAATTAAGAATATTTTCATATTTTTCGATTGTAAAATCTCTTCATTAATTTGAAAACTAATACTTTGAAATTGTATCGCACTGACTTCAATTGAATCATTCAACTGAACAGCTAACATAAACTCGCCATTTTCATTTGTTACTGCTTGTTTATTCAAAGATTTGTTAATAATAGATATTCCTAAAAGGTCTCCCCCTTCAACAATTACTTTACCTTTAACATCAATTGGTTTCAAGTCTTGGGAAACAACCTGCAAACCCGTTAAAAAAGTGATTAAGACAATAAATTTTTTCATAGCTTTTTTTTGTTTAAAAATAATCTATAAAAAACTATTTGATTTATTAAATTACTATAATCTTTTGTTAAATTGTATGAGTATATTGTCTTGTTTAAAAAGTTGAGATCGATGAAAAACATTATTATTGCAAGTACTTCAACAATGCATGGTACCGCCTATTTGGAATATCTCTTAGACGAATTAAAGGTGTTTTTTAAAGAGGTGAACACCATACTTTTTATCCCCTATGCAAGGCCCAGTGGCATATCTCATGACACCTATACAGATAAAGTAAAAGAAGCATTTTCAAAAATTAATAAAACCGTTATAGGTATTCACACCTGTAAAAATCCTGTTTTAGCTATTGAAAAGGCAGAAGCTATTTTTGTAGGAGGCGGCAATACATTTGTTTTATTAAATCAGCTTTACAAACATAAACTACTTTCCGTTTTAAAAGAAAGTGTTAACAAAGGAACACCTTATGTTGGCACAAGCGCCGGTAGTAATATTTGTGGGTTAACCATAAAAACCACAAATGATATGCCTATTATATATCCACCAAATTTTAATGCCTTAGGTCTGGTTCCTTTTAATTTAAATCCACATTATGTAGATCCAGACACCACTTTAAAACATATGGGAGAAACTAGAGAAACGCGCATTAAAGAATTTCATGCTTTCAATTCACATCCAGTCATTGGTTTAAGGGAAGGAAGTTGGTTATTTGTTAAAGGTGATTCTATAGTTTTAAAAGGACCTTTGTCTGCTCGCGTTTTTGAACAAAATAAAACGCCGTATGAAGTCCAACCTGAAACAGAACTACATACTTTAAAATAAAAAAATCTTCATAAAATGATGAAGATTTTTTGAGCGGGAGACCGGGTTCGAACCGGCGACATTCAGCTTGGAAGGCTGACGCTCTACCAACTGAGCTACTCCCGCAATTCCTCAACAAATATAAACAATCTAATTTCTTATTTGCAAGGAAAATAACAACTTAATATTTAAATAATACGATGATATTTTAAACTTTATTATTTTTATTTTTATCAAAATTGAAATTTAATGAGAAGAGGTAACTATAAAGTAAAATTATTTGTAGGATTAGCCATTGCGCTTTTTGCAATCATAAAATATTGCGCGAGTGCTGAAACCAATCCTTATACAGGAAAAGAGCAACATATCACTTTATCAGAAGAGCAGGAAATTGCAATTGGCTTACAAAGCACGCCCTCAATGAAACAACAATATGGCGGACTATATCCGAATAATAACTATCAGGTGTTTTTAGATCAAGTAGGACAAAAGTTAGTTAATAGCAGCATTGCCAAAAAAACTGGTTATCAATATGATTTTCATCTTCTTGCCGATCCAAATACCATAAATGCCTTTGCGCTTCCTGGTGGACAAATTTTTATTACTTATGCCTTGTTTTCAAAACTTAAAAATGAAGATCAACTGGCCGGGGTAATAGGTCATGAAATTGGACATGTGGTCGGAAGACATTCTGCCGACAGAATGTCTAAACAAGGCTTGACTGAAGGCTTGTTAAATGGTGTCGCTGTAGCATTAGACCCCAATACTGCTCAGGGAGCCGCGGCCATTGCGAGCATAATAAATATGAAATATGGCAGAGAAGATGAATTGGAAAGTGATGATTTAGGAGTTCTTTTTATGATTAAAGCGGGCTATAACCCAGCGGAAATGATTGGTGTTATGCAAATTTTAAAAGCCGCTTCAGCAGACCATCGTGTACCTGAATTTCAAAGTACACATCCAGATCCTGAGAATAGAATTCAAAAAATAAAAGAAGCTATTAATAAATATAAAAAATCATAAAAAAAAGCCATTTTTAAATGGCTTTTTAAATTTGAGTGACTAATTCAAACATCAAGATTTCATTTCTTAAACAACTCTTGTATAATATAAGTACGAAAAAAACAGTAAATATGTTACATAAAAAGTACTTTTATAACACATTTTTAACCTTTCATTTTAATTTATTTAACAGTCATATATTTAAGATTTTTCAATAAACAATTTATTAAAATACATATTTCACAATAGGTTTATTAAGTTTTTCTAGCAAACTTCTTTATCTTTGAACCTTATTAAAATTAACTTAAACATGAACAAAAAAGTCATCTTAATGATTCTTGATGGTTGGGGGAAATCTCCTGATCCAAAAGTATCTGCTATCGATAATGCCAATACGCCTTTTATAGATTCTCTTTATACTAAATATCCAAATGCATCCCTAAGAACTGATGGCTTGCATGTGGGTTTACCAGAAGGGCAAATGGGCAATAGTGAAGTAGGTCATATGAATCTGGGAGCTGGCAGAATAGTTTATCAAGATCTTGTAAAAGTAAATTTAGCAGTTGAAAACAAAACACTTAACGATGAAAAAGTGTTAGTTGATGCTTTTAAATATGCTAAAGACAACAATAAAGATGTGCACTTTCTTGGCTTATTAAGTGATGGCGGGGTGCACTCACACATCACGCATTTATTTGGTTTATTAGAAGCTGCCAATGATTTTGGCTTAACTAAAACTTACGTTCATGCATTTACTGATGGAAGAGATGTAGATCCAAAATCTGGTTTCGGTTTTTTAACGGCATTAGAAGATCAACTTGAAAAAACAAACAGCAAACTGGCTACTGTAACGGGGCGTTATTACGCCATGGATAGAGATAAACGTTGGGAACGTATCAAACTAGCTTATGATGCTATGGTTAATGGTATTGGTGATTTCTCTACCAATGTGACAGATTCTGTGGAGTCAAATTATAAAAACGATATTACTGATGAATTTATTAAACCAATTATTATGGTTGATAAAAACAATGAACCCGTTGCAAAAATCAAAGAAGGTGATGTGGTTATATTTTTCAATTTCAGAACAGACCGAGGTAGAGAGTTAACCGAAGCCTTATCACAAAAGGACTTTCATGAGCAAAACATGCATAAATTAAATTTATACTATGTTACACTCACCAATTATGATGACAACTTTAAAAACATTAATGTTGTTTTCAATAAAGATAATTTAACCGAAACTTTAGGAGAAGTTTTAGAAAAATATAAAAAAAAACAAATAAGAATAGCCGAAACTGAAAAGTATCCTCATGTTACATTTTTCTTTTCGGGTGGTCAGGAAACCCCTTTTAAAGGGGAGACTCGTATTCTAAGAAATTCTCCGAAGGTTGCTACTTATGATTTAAAACCTGAAATGAGTGCCTTTGAATTAAAAGACGCTTTAGTTCCTGAATTGCAAAAAAGGGATGTTGATTTTGTGTGTTTAAATTTTGCAAATGGCGATATGGTAGGGCATACTGGTGTCATGGAAGCCGCTATTAAAGCCTGCGAAGCTGTTGATGTTTGTGTGAAAGATGTTGTGACTGCTGCACTTGAAAATGATTATACAACTATTTTAATTGCTGATCATGGAAATTGTGAAACCATGATAAACCCTGACGGATCTCCAAATACCGCGCATACCACAAACCCGGTTCCTGTTATTTTAATAGACAAGGGATTAAAACATATTGAGGATGGTGTTTTGGGCGATATTGCACCAACCATTCTTAAACTTATGGGCATTGAGCAACCTAAAGCGATGACCAGACACCCCTTAATTTAAACCCATTCAAAAAAAATAATTATTGTACTTTTGCGTCAACCAAATGTGAAGTTTTAATGAATTTAAACGACAGGCTTATTATTGCAGTTGATTTTGATGGGACTATTGTAGAAGATGCCTATCCCAATATAGGTAAACCTATAATATTTGCTTTTGAAACTTTAAAAAAGTTGCAGGAAGACGGACATAGACTTATTTTATGGACCTATAGATACGGAGAGCAATTAGAAGATGCCGTTAAGTTTTGTGAAAATAACGGTATTCATTTTTATGCTGTGAATAAAAGCTTTCCAGAAGAACAATACATCACTGACAGAAGCAGAAAGATTCATGCTGATCTTTTTATTGATGATAGAAATATTGGTGGTTTTATAGGTTGGGGTGAGATCTATCAAATGCTCATCGGCACAGTAGGAAGTATCCCTATAGAAAAGAAAAGAAAAGGCTTCTTTGATCTATTTAAAATCTAGATTAAATTATAATATCCTTTCTCAATACTTTCACGATGGTCTGGATGAGCTATATTTACCAAAGCCTTTACACGATCGGCTATGGTCTTCCCGTATAAATTGGCAATACCATATTCTGTTATCACATAATGTACATGCGCTCTTGTAGTTACTACACCTGCTCCTGGTTTTAAAGAGGGGACTATCCTGCTAATACCATTTTTAGTTATTGAAGGTAAAGCAATAATCGCCTTTCCTCCTTCACTTAAAGAAGCACCTCTTATGTAGTCCATCTGACCTCCAACTCCAGAATATATTTTTGAACCAATGGAATCTGCACAAACCTGACCAGTGAGATCAACTTCAATAGCAGAATTAATAGCGACCATTTTAGGATTTTGCTTTATAATGGAAATATCATTCACATAATCAGAAGCTCTTAATTCTATAAACGGATTATCATCAACATAATCATATAAACGTTTAGATCCCATTAAAAAAGTTGCTAGCGCACGACCCGGATTTATTGCTTTAAAATTACCATTAATGACATCTTTTAATATGAGATCAATTACGCCATCAGAAAACATCTCTGTATGTAACCCCAAATTTTTATGATTTGTAAGACGAGACAATACGGCATTTGGAATCACTCCCACTCCCATTTGAAGCGTACTTCTGTCTTCAATTAAACTGGCAACATAATCACCGATTTTATTTTCAACTTCCGTTGAAACAGGCATTTCATGTGTAGGGATAAGCTCATTGCACTCAACAAATAAATCAATTTCTGTATGATGGATAATGCCATCTCCATGCGTTCTTGGCATTTGCGGATTCACTTGCGCAATCACAATTTTGGCGTTTTCAATAGCTGCCAAGGTAGCCTCAACAGAAACACCTAATGAACAATACCCATGCTTGTCGGGAACCGATACATGAATTAAGGCCACATCAAGTGGTAAAATATTTCGTTTAAATAGTAAGGGCAATTCACTTAAAAAAACCGGGGTGTAAGATCCATTACCTGCCGCCAGTGTGTGTCTTACATTATGACCAATAAAAAAAGAATTTACATGAAAGCTTTCTCTTAATTCTGGATTTGCGTAGGGCGCATCTCCTTCAATATGTAAATGACAAACCTCAACATTTCGCAACTCTTCAAAGCGCTCTGTCATCGCTTTAATTAAAACCTGAGGCGCGGCAGCAGCTGCCTGCAGATAGACTCTATCATTAGATTTTATGACTTTAACAGCTTCTTGAGCACTTACAATTTTATACATAACTAATACAATTTATGTTGCAAAATTATTGATAAAAGATTTTAAAAAAACTGTCTAAAGTCATACTCGTTTAAAAAAGAATTAAAAATTTAATTTTAAGTATCTTTGCCAATATTTTATGCTACATGATTATTATTAAAACCCGCGAAGAAATTGAATTAATGCGCGAGAGTGCTTTAATCGTTTCTAAAACATTAGGACTTCTTGCCAAAGAAATTAAACCTGGCATTACTACCTTGAAACTTGACAAAATGGCTGAGGAATTTATACGAGACCAAGGGGCTATTCCCGGCTTTTTGGGATTATATGATTTTCCAAATACTTTATGCATGAGTCCAAATACTCAGGTGGTACATGGTATTCCCAATAACAAACCTTTAATGGAAGGCGACATCATTTCCATAGATTGTGGCGTTTTAAAAAATGGCTTTTACGGAGATCATGCTTATACATTTGCCGTTGGAAAAATTAATCCTGAAACTGAAAAATTACTTCGGGTTACCAAAGAATCACTCTATGTTGGTATCAAAGAGTTTAAAGTGAATAATCGTGTGGGTGATGTTGGTTATGCCATTCAAAAATACTGTGAAGACCATGGTTATGGTGTGGTAAGAGAATTGGTTGGGCATGGATTAGGCAGAAAAATGCATGAAGATCCTGAAATGCCAAATTACGGTAAACGTGGTCGAGGCAAAAAATTTGTTGAAGGTATGGTAGTCGCTATAGAGCCTATGATAAATATGGGAACACACCGTATAAAGCAACATAAAGATGGCTGGACAATCACTACTTTAGATGATAAACCAAGTGCTCATTTTGAACATGATGTGGCCATTATTGATGGCAAACCAGAATTACTTTCAACCTTTGCTTATATTTATGAAGCTTTAGGTATTGTAAGTAATGAAGAAGATGAATTTAGACAAACTACTTTAATTTTATAATTTATGACTATTGCTGATATAGAACCAAAGGAAGTTTTTAAAGGATTTAAAGGACGTTTTGTGCATATGGAAAGTTTTACCATTGGTTTTTGGGATATTGAAGCTGGATCAGAATTACCCTTGCATTCACATGTTCATGAGCAAACAACAGAAGTAATTGAAGGTGAGCTTGAAATGACTTGTAATGGGGTTACCAAGGTTTATAAACCAGGTATGATAATTACCATTCCTTCCAATGTAATACACGGCGGCAGGGCAATTACTCGTTGCAAATTAACCGATATTTTTTGTCCTGTTAGGGAAGATTATAAATAAACGGCTTTGTTAAAACATCTTTTCAATTTTTTTTTAAACTTTATTCCCAGACCCTTTCTAATAAGGTTAAGTTATACTATACGACCTTTTCTGGCATTTTTCCTAAAAGGAACAAATTTCACAGATCCTATTGACGGAAAAAGCTTTAAATCATTTCTTCCTTACGGATATGGAAAACAGCGTGATAATGTTTTATCACCCTCCACATTAAGTCTAGAACGTCACCGTTTATTATGGTTATATTTAAAAAATGAAACTGCCTTTTTTTCAAAAAACCTAAAAGTCCTTCATTTTGCTCCGGAACAAGCTTTTTATAAGCTTTTCAAAAAAATGAAAAATCTGGAGTATATCACTACAGATTTAAACTCTCCGTTAGCAGATATTAAGGCCGATATTTGTGATTTACCTTTTAAGGATAATGAATTTGATGTTATTTTGTGCAATCATGTATTGGAGCATATTCCTGATGACACTAAAGCCATGCAAGAATTGTATCGCGTTTTAAAACCAGGAGGTTTTGGGGTTTTTCAAATTCCTCAAGACTTAAGACGAGAGTTGACTTATGAAGATCACTCCATAACAGATAAGAAAGAACGGGCCAAAATTTTCGGACAATATGATCATGTCCGTATTTATGGTAAAGACTATTTCAATAAGCTTCGCAGCGTTGGATTTAAAGTTGATGAAATCGATTATACTGCTCGTCTCTCCAAAGACATGATCAGCAAATATTGTTTAGCAAAAGGAGAAATTATTCCTGTAGTATTTAAGTCTTAAAATTCCGGAAAACCATTTAAGCCAAGGTTTTCAAATTCATTCTTATCATTCTCAAAAATCAAAAAGACCTTTAACTCGTTATGCTTTTCCAAAAAGGCTTTTACTTTTTCTATTCCCATCGTTTTAAAAGCTGTGGCATAGCCATCAGCCATCATACAATTAGAAGCAATTACAGAAATGCTTAAGAGGTTTGTTTTGCTAGGATAGCCAGTATGAGTATCAATAATATGCGAATAACGATTCCCTGCCTCATCTAATTTAAACTTTCTGTAGGTGCCAGAGGTTGCCATGGCTTCATCTTTCAAAGAGATAGCACTAATAATAGATTGCGTGCCATCAAAATGTGGCATTTCAACGCCAACTTTCCAAGGCTTGTCCTTTTCAATATTTATTCCTTTGGTTCTTATTTCACCGCCAATTTCAACAATATAATTTGTAATCCTTTGACTTTCAAAAAATTCAGAAATCACATCAACCCCATATCCTTTGGCAATCGCATTAAAATCCATGAAGGTATTTGGGTTTTCTTTAATCACTTTATTACCTTCTACATATACTTTGTTCAATCCTACTGACAGCATTAAGCTATCAATTTTAAGACTATCCAGATTTCTAACATTTCCTTCAGGCCCAAAATCCCAGGCATTTACTAAATTCCCAATCGTTGGATCAAAAGCGCCTTCTGTTTCAGTATAAATTTCTTTAGATGCATTAAAAACTTTTATAAAATGGGTGTCAACTATATTAGCTTCGTTTCTGTTTAATTTAGAAATATCTGAGTTGGTTTGGTAGGTAGACATAGATTTATTGACCACATAAAACAAACTATCTATACTATGTTGCAAATTCTGTGGTTCTTCAGAATAATATTGAATGGAATATGTAGTTCCAAAAACCGGTCCAGCCATCTTAATGTTGACAGGTTTACTGCAACTTACAAAAGATATAACAATGAGTAGTTTATAAAAATAATACTTCATCTATTTAATTTAAATTGGTTTCTAAAACCTGAATACCATTATATTCAATTAAGTACTCTTCATTCAGATAAATTGGTAATTTTTCATCTTCAGCATTTGCCAAACCCACACCAGCATAAAGTACTTGTGCATTTTTTTCTCTGGCATGTTTTTTAAAAGACTCCATCCAGATAACGTCATAATTATTAGGGTTTTCAGGTAATAAAACGGCTCTAACAATCACAAAAAAGTATTGACTTTTCTTATCAATACATACAAATTGAGGATGCTTTTTAAGTTTACTATTTATGGCAATAAACTCAAACCCACGATGCTCCAAATCTTTTCCAACATGGTTCATTGCCAGATTATGTAATTCCTGCTTTGAAAGTGCTTTACTCATTGTACAAAATTAATATTTAAAATTTTCAATCACTAACTTTAAAATTTGTTTAACTTTAAAAGCTATCTGTAATTATTTCTATTAAATAATTACAGATCATAAAACCGACCCAATCTGCATCATAGCTTCATTTACTTACAACTGTAAGAGATGTAAAATTCTTTAATCGAATTTGCCCGAACCTTATCATTTAAGGCAAGGCATTCCCTGAAATCAGGTATTATGCAAATTGTTTAAAGTTTATAAAATAAAATTATTAACTACCCAAAACCAAAAATATTATGAAGTCTGAGAACAAAAAATGGAGCAAAGAAGAATTACAAATATACATTTTACTGCTCTGTGCCAATGCCGATGCTGATGAATCTAAGGAAGAAATTAAGTTAGTTAAATCGAAAGTCAACAAGAAAACCTTTAAAAAAATATATAAAGAATTCTGTAAAGACAATGAAGATGAAAGATTTGAAAAAATAGACAACGCCATACATTTACATGAATACAGCCATATTGAACTTGAAAATTTTAGAAATGAAATTAATGAGATTTTCTTGATAGATAATCATTTTGCGGTCATGGAAACAAACCTAAACAGGATATTAGACAACATCCTTTATTAAGAGACAACATTTTGTATTTTAATATAAGTTGCATATCAAAAATATAATTATGCCCACTACAAAAGAACAATTACTAAAAAAATGTCACAAAGATTTCCTGGAGCTCTGTTTTGGTAATCTTTCATTGGAGCAAGTTAAAAATCTGGTCAGTGAAAAGATAACTGGATATGGCACCAATATAAATGAAAAGATCCAATCCTTAGATGCCTTTATTTCTTTGCTTAATCTGCAGAGGGAAGAATCAGCCGGACTAGTAATGAACTTCCAATTTAGCCCCATTTCAAAGACCCTATTTGCACAAAAAAATGCTGCAGTCTTTATAGATGAAGTGATTTTAACGATGACCATTGAAGAAAACAAACTGGAATTATCTGTACGTATTTCTTCTGTATTCGAGTTTTTAAATGAACACTGGTGGGTCGTCCACTTTCATGGTTCATTGGCTCAAGGTGTTGAAGGGGACCAGGATACCTGGACCGTAAATGAATGGAAACAAAAAAATGCCGTATTAGAAAAAATAATCAATGAAAGAACTGAGGAACTAAAGCAATCACTTGAACATCTTAAAGCAACGCAATCACAATTGATCCAATCAGAAAAGATGGCTAGTCTTGGTGAACTCACCGCCGGGATTGCTCATGAAATACAAAATCCCTTAAACTTTGTAAACAATTTTTCAGAGGTCACTAACGAATTGGTGGATGAAATGAATGAAGAATTAAACAAAGGAGATCTTGAGGAAGCAAAAGCTATTTCATCTGATATTAAACAAAATTTAGAAAAAATAAATCATCATGGTAAACGGGCTGATAGTATTGTAAAGGGTATGTTACAACATTCCAGAAGCAGCTCAAACATTAAGGAACCAACCGACATCAATGCCTTAGCTGATGAATATGTGCGTCTGGCCTATCATGGTTTGCGAGCTAAAGACAAATCATTTAATGCATCGATTATTACAGATTTTGATGACTGTGTCGATCAATTAAATGTGGTGCCTCAGGATATAGGCAGAGTGATGCTCAACTTAATTACCAATGCTTTTTACGCCGTACATGAAAGAAGTAAGCAAGATAACGCGGATTATCAAGCAACTGTAACGGTGAGGACCAAAAAAAATGGCAATAAAGTTGATATACATGTGGCCGATAACGGCTACGGTATTCCCGATGCTATCAAAGAAAAAATCTTTCAACCGTTTTTCACAACCAAACCGACTGGTCAAGGAACGGGCTTGGGGCTCTCATTAAGTTACGATATAGTCAAAGCTCATGGCGGAGAGATCAAAGTGGAATCAACAGAAAAACAAGGAACACGTTTTATTATATCCTTACCAATAAATACTAACGCATGAAACTGACCAAAAAAACCGAAACTGAAGTTATAAAAGTTTATGAAACTTGGTTAAACGCCTATTTAAATGGGGATGTAAAAACGTATGACTTTTTTCTGGATGACAGCTATCATTTTATTGGTTCTACCAATAATGAAGAGTTTTTGAACAGAAAAGACACTACAAAATTTTTTAAAAAAACCGCCGATCAACTTGCTGGTAAAACAGAATTAAAAAACAGAATTAAAACCATTGAATTGTTTGAAGGATTGGTTTTTATTACAGAATTTTTTGATGCCTACTTCCTTATTGATAATGAATGGACCTATTACGGTCGGTTCCGTTTCACTTCAGTAACAAGAAAAAACAAAGAAGGCTGGCGCTTTATCTATCAACATTTCTCCATGCCAGATTCAAAAGCTCAGGAAGGTGAATCTTTAGGAACTGAACAAATTTCAAAAGAAAATCAGGAGTTGAGAGATGCTATAAAAAGACGAACTGTTGAACTCGAAGAAAAAAACCGACAACTGGAAATTGAAACGGCATTGGAAAAAGTAAGAGCCGTGGCACTTGGTATGGGGCAACCCGAAGACTTAGCCAATGTCTGTGAAGTATTATTCAAAGAATTAAAATCTTTAGGTTTTTCTGAACTTAGAAACACCATGGTCAATATTCATAATGATGACAAAGAGACATTTGTGAATTATGATTACTCTGATGAAATAGGAAAAAGCATTACGCCATTATGTTATGACATCCATCCGGTAATAAAAAAACAAATTAAAAAGATAAGAAGTGCAGATGATGCATTTTCAGAAACAGTTTTTAAAGGAAAAGATCTGGAAAGCTGGAAAAGCTTCCGGAAAAGTCGTGGAGAGAAAGAAGACAAACGTATAAAAAACAGCACGGCACTCTACTTTTATTTCTATTCCATCAGAACAGGTTCCATAGGTATTTCAAGCTTTAATGCTATTAATAATGAAAAACTAGAGATTATAAAACGCTTCAAAAATGTATTTGCATTTGCTTACCGCAGGTATACGGATGTAGCTTTAGCCGAAGCACAGGCGCGAGAATCGAAAATAGAATTGGCATTAGAGCGGGTACGAGCCAAGTCTATGGCAATGCAATCTAGTGACGAATTACATGAGGTATTAAGTGTTTTATTTAGACAATTTGATAGTCTGGGCATACAACCAGTCAATGTATTTTTAAGTCTTTTTGATCGCAACAACAGAACCCTCACCTATAGAGCAACAGGTAAATCCGGAAAGAGAATTCCCGGAATGCAAGTTATTGGTATTGATAGTATGGACGTATTGAGAGCATTATATGAAAAATGGAAAAATGATTCCTCAGAGGCTGTAGAAGTGATTTATTATCCCAAAGAAATACTACCCGAACTCTTTGGCATTTTCGCCGAAACCTTCTCTGCTATGCCTAAAAAAGAGCGTATGGGCGTCGATGATTTTCCAAATGGTGGCTATTCTATTGCTGGTTATACACCCTTTGGGTATTTAGGCTATGATCATGAACGAGATGCCACTGTAGAAGAGAAAGATATTCTCTCACGCTTTTGTATAGAATTTACAAGGGTTTATCAACGATTTCTTGATATCCAAAAAGCGGAAGCACAAGCAAGAGAGGCCGAAATAGAACTGGCATTGGAAAGAGTGCGCGCAAGGACTATGGCCATGCAGCGAAGTGAAGAGTTACTGGATGTTGCTACGGTCTTATTTCAACAAGTAAAAGCATTAGGTGTGCCCCAATGGAATTGTGGATTCAATATTTGGAATAAAGGTGATACAGAATTCACCTATTATCCAGGAAGTCCGGATGGCATCATATCGCCTTCACCTTGCAAGATCCCATTAACAGAACATGCAATATTTAAGCAATTTGATGTATCAAGAAACCGGGGTGATGAACTTCTGGTATATGAAAAAGAAGGTGAAATTCAAGCAGATCATTATCGTTATATGCTCTCACTAAGTGGTGTGGGTGATTTATTGCAAAGCATGCTGGATGCTGGTTTTGAATTACCCTCTTTTCAAATTGACCACGTGGCCAATTTCGCGTATGGCAACCTGATATTCATTACCTACCAGCATTTCCCAGAAATGCATGACGTCTTTAAACGCTTTGCTAAAGTTTTTGAACAGACTTATACAAGGTTTCTTGATCTGCAAAAAGCAGAAGAACAGGCAAAGGAGGCACAGATTGAAGCGGCCCTGGAAAGAGTGCGCGCACGATCTATGGCGATGCACCAAAGCGCTGAGCTCAAGGATGTAATAAAGGTGATTTTTGACCAGATGGCCCACTTGAACATCAATGCGGAGCATGCCGGTATCGTGGTGGATTATGAACCCAAGAAAGACTGGCATTTTTGGGTCGCAGAGACTCAGGACATTCCAGCAAGAATAACTGTTCCTTACCTTGATTTGATTTGGGACAAGCAATTCACAGAAGCAAAAAAGAAAGGCAAGGATTTCTTCACGACGCAACTGGATTTTGAAGAAAAGAATAGCTTTTATAAAAAATTACTACCTCACATTCAAGGATTGACTAAAAAGGCACAAGACTTTTATTTTAATTGTCCCGGTCTGGCCGCATCAACGGTTATACAAAAGGATATCGGACTCTATATCGAGAACTTTTCAGGGATTCCCTATTCCCATAAGGAAAATTCAATCCTGATGCGAATGGGCAAGGTGTTTCAACAAACCTACACACGCTTCCTTGATCTGCAACAGGCAGAAACACAGGCAAGAGAAGCACAAATAGAAGCAGCTTTAGAACGTGTACGCTCAAGAAGTATGGCAATGCATAAAAGTGATGAACTATCTGAAACAGCAGAAGTGCTTTTTGAGCAATTTGATTTACTGGGAAAAATTCCCGACCGGATGAGTATTGGGATAATCAATGAAGACAGCAAAAAAGTTGAACTTTGGGTTACTGATCAGGGTGGTAACCAACTAAGTCATGAATTCTTCTTTTCGCTTGAAGAACCAACCACCATAGCTAAAATTTATGCTGCCTGGAAAGATGGAAAAGACAGTGTTTTTGTAGATCTGATTGGTCAGAATCTTAAAGACTGGCTTCAGTTTGTGAAATTGAATGCACAGCTGCCTATTGATGAAACTGAAATTAAAGGCAGAAGAGTTCAGCAAGTGGCATTTTTCTCACATGGCTTCCTTCTCTTAACTTCACATGAGCCGATGGCTAATGAAATCATGAATTTATTAGTAAGGTTTGCCAAAGTTTTTGAGCAAACCTACACCCGTTTTCTCGATCTTCAAAATGCTGAAGCACGAGCAAGAGAAGCACGAATAGAAGCTGCATTAGAACGGATACGATCCCAATCTATGGGCATGAAATCCAGCTATGATTTTAGTGCCGTAACAACAGAAATGTTCAATCAACTAAGACGGTTTGATGGTGATCTATTTGCTACAGGTATCGTTTTTTGTGATAAACTTCAGGGATATGTTGAGCAGTGGCATAGCATTCCGGGAGCGGGTATGCTTACACCATTCATCGTACCTGTTAACCTTGACTATATTCATCAATATCGCTTTGATGAATGGAAAAAGGGAACAGAGTTGTTTTCAGTAGAAATTCCAGAACATTTTATAGAACAACATTTCAGCGCCATTTTCAATCTCCCTTCTGCACAAATAGTCTTAAAGGATTTTGAATCAAGGAACACGCCCATGCCAAAAGCACCTGACTGGGAAATTGATTATGGTGCATCGTTCAAAAATGGCTACATATTGGTATCCGCTTTAAAGCCTTTTAAAGAGGTTGATATTCTGCCTAGATTTGCTAAAGTTTTTGAACAAACTTATACGCGTTTTCTAGACTTGCAAAAGGCCGAAGCACAAGCTAGAGAATCTCAGATTGAAGCTGCTCTGGAAAAAGTAAGAAGTCGTTCTTTGGCAATGCATACAACCAATGAACTGGGTGAGGTTGTAACAGTGATTGTTGAAAAATTGAAAGACCTAGGAGTTGTACTCGACGCTAATGGCATTGTACTCTGCACCTATTTTCAAGAATCAAAAGATGTATTGCATTGGATTGTCTCTCCTGATTTTAGCATTGCCGGAAGCTATTTGCTGCCTTATTTTGACCATCCAATTTTTAATGATACATGGAAGTCAAAAGAAAGCGGTGCCAATTATTTTTCCAAGGCTTTTTCTGTTGAAGAAAAGAATAGCTTTTTTGAGTATGCCTTTGAACACTCAGATTATAAGTATTTTCCAGATGACTTTAAACAATGGGTATTTCAAAACGACCAACACATCCTTTCCTTTGCGTGGCAAAAAAATTCAGCCATCCTTTTACCTTCACATACCGGAGTGTTACCTTCAGAAGATGATAAAGAAATATTAAAGCGTTTTGCAAAAGTTTTTGAACAATCATACACTCGTTTTCTGGATTTAAAAAAGGCAGAACAGCAAGCTAGAGAAGCCCAACTTGAAAATGCCTTAGAAAAAGTACGTAGCCGTACTATGGCTATGCAACATAGTAAAGAACTACCAGAAGCAGCCAACAACTTATTTCTGCAGGTTCAGGAATTGGGTATCCCGGCATGGAGTGCTGGCTATTGTATTTGGAACGAAAATAAAGATGCTGCCAGTTGCAATATGAGTAGTGAAGGACAAATTCAAAAAGGTTTTAATTTACCATCTATTGGTGTTGGTTATAATTTTTATGACCCCTATAAAAAAGGAGAGACCTTCCATGTGGCAGCCTTAGGTGGTCAAGAATTGGTGGAGCATTATCAGTTTATGAGGACATTACCATCTGTAGGAGAGATTTTGGAAGAACTCATCAATGCAGGATTAACATTACCCACTTTTCAAATATTCCATATTGTCTATTTTACATATGGATATGTCATGTTTATAACCTATGAATCTGTTCCTGATGCACATGACATATTCAAACGTTTTGGTAAAGTTTTTGAACAAACCTATACCCGTTTTCTTGATCTTCAAAAAGCAGAAGCACAAACCAGACAGGCACAAATTGAAGTGGCCCTGGAACGTGTTAGAGCGAGGGCTTTAGCCATGCAACAACCCGAAGAATTAAAAGAAGTTGCGGAAGTCCTTCGTCAAGAAATGGGAATACTTGGAGTAGAAGAACTTGAAACATGCAGTATTTATATTACTGATTTGCAGACAGACCAAGCCGAGTGCTGGTATGCATTAAAAGATATACGAAATACTCAAAAAAAATTAATAACTGATTATTTCTCATTAAACTTAAAAGACACCTGGGTAGGACAAAAAATGTTTTCGTTCTATACATCATCGGAAAAACAAACTTCCATTGTTATGGCAGGCAAGAACCGTAAGGAGTGGATTCGTTATTGTGAAGCCAAATCTGCACCTTTCCGTGGCTATTATGGAGATGAAATACCTGCCAGAACCTATCATTTATATAAATTTTCACAAGGCGCTATTGGTGCAGCTTCAGCTGGAGAAATTTCAACTGAAAGTTGGGGTTTATTAAAAAGAGCCGCCTCTGTTTTTTCATTAGCCTATTCTCGTTTTAAAGATTTAACCCAGGCAAGAATTGATTTGCAAAAATTAAAAGAGGAAAAGCAAAGAGCTCAAGAAGCATTATCAGAATTACAGACTACACAAAAGCAATTGATCCAATCTGAAAAAATGGCCAGTTTGGGTGAACTGACTGCTGGGATTGCTCATGAAATTCAGAATCCTTTGAACTTCGTTAATAATTTTTCTGAAGTCAGTAAAGAATTATTGGATGAAATGAAAGAAGAACTTCATAATGGTAATCTGGAAGATGCTATGGAAATTATGCAAGATATCATTCAAAATCTGGAAAAAATAAATCATCACGGCAAACGAGCTGATGGTATTGTAAAAGGGATGTTACAGCACTCCAGAAGCAGCTCAGTCAACAAAGAACCAACCGATATCAATGCACTGGCTGACGAATATTTACGTTTAGCCTATCATGGTTTACGAGCAAAGGATAAATCGTTTAATGCCACTATGGTAACTGATTTTGACGAAAATGTTGGAAAAATAAATGCTATTCCTCAGGATATTGGAAGAGTGATTCTTAATTTAATTACGAACGCATTTTATGTAGTTGATGAGAAAAAGAAATCTGAAATAGAAAATTATGAACCCACCGTCACCATAAGAACCAAAAAAGGAATAAAAAATATAGAAATACAAGTCGCTGATAATGGCAATGGGATTCCTGAAAAGATATTACATAAAATTTTTGAACCCTTTTTCACGACCAAACCAACAGGAAAAGGAACGGGTCTGGGATTAAGTATGAGTTATGATATTATTAATAAAGGTCATGGAGGCGAATTAAAAGTGCTAACAAAAGAAGGCAAAGGAACCGAATTTATAGTGGTATTGCCTATAAAATAATATTATGTAAAAAATAAAAAGAAAAGTAAGAGAACCCTTTTTTTATTATATTTTAAAAAACAAAATCAACAAAAGGATATATTTTAAAATTGATATAAAATATATATTAACTGTAAACTAATGAAAATAATAAGCAAATCTATTTTAACCACCCTAATTATAGGAGGGTTCATTCTATTTTTTACTGGATGTCATAATACAAATGAAACCCCGCCATTTCCTATTTTGGAAAGTGAATTTGGGCAACCTGGAATAAAGAATCTCATTATTCCTAAACCAGATACAATTCATTGGGTTACCGAAAATCGACCAGATTTAAATGCGTTACCCACAACTAAATTTGATTGGGACAAATTGCCTGCAAAACCATTCGATATTGGTCAACCGTTTTCCATTAGAAAACCAATGACATCAAAACCATTCGATTGGAATTCTTTGCCTAGTAGTG
>DATCZQ010000184.1:0-124336 GCA_036525815.1 Yeosuana sp.
GATTTTGGAGCCGGATCACCTAATAAATTGGCCAAATGGAAACAGGCAACAGACAATAAGATTTTAGCTGATGTGAAAATATCAAATAATTCTAAAATTATTGAAATCATTGAAGAATCAAAAATAAATGATGAAGTAACAATCTCGACAATATTTGATTTGCCTTCGGTTGAAGGACAAATCGTTATAGATTACGCCATAAATGCAATTGGGGAAATCACAGTGATAAATCAATTAAAAAACATTTCTAAAAAGTTGCCGCATTTACCAAGATTCGGAAATAATTTTATTATTAAAAATGACTACCAAAGAGTAAATTGGTTTGGGAGAGGGCCTCATGAAAATTATAACGATAGAAATACATCCGCTTTAGTAGGATTATATCAGGCACCAGTGGCAGATTTATATTTTCCATATATACGTCCACAAGAAAATGGTTATAAAACGGATATCCGTTGGGTAACGTTTACAAATGAAGCGGGGAAAGGTTTAAAAGTTGCGGGGACACAATTGCTAAGCTTCAGTGCGCATCACCAATACAACAGGGATTTTGATGCTGGTAATACTAAAAAACAGCGTCACACCACAGATATTATAAAACGTGATTTTGTCAATATCAACATTGATTATGGACAGACGGGCGTTGGAGGTGATGATAGTTGGAGCCCGAGAGCATGGGCTCACGAAAAGTACAGAATTCAACCTGAAAATTTAAAATATACTTATACAATAAGTCCAATCAAATAATTACTTCATATTAAATGAAACAATTCAT
The DNA here is from genome assembly GCA_036525815.1 of Yeosuana sp. GTDB lineage: Bacteria > Bacteroidota > Bacteroidia > Flavobacteriales > Flavobacteriaceae > Yeosuana. The sequence continues at coordinate 776 of DATCZQ010000184.1, forward strand.
AAGAATACTGGCTCAATTTTGTGTTTTCTTAACATTAGGGCAGTCACATTTAACAACTTTTAAGCCCGGCGAAATATGGCCTGATAATAACGGTGCGCATATCAATGCACATGGTGGTGGATTTCTTTTTCATGATAATACCTATTATTGGTTTGGGGAACATAAAATTTCAGGTGAATTTGGTAACAAATCCATGGTTGGTATTCATGCCTACAGTTCAAGAGATTTATATAACTGGAAGGATGAGGGCATTGTTTTAAAAATGCATAATGACACAACAAGCATGTTTCAAAAGGGCTGCATAGTTGAACGTCCTAAAGTCATCTTCAATAATAATACTAAGAAATTTGTGATGTGGTTTCATCATGAGTTAAAAGATCAAGGTTATAAAGCTGCGCTTACAGGTGTTGCAGTATCAGATAATATAACTGGCCCTTACAACTATATTGACAGTTTTAGACTTCATCAAAATACCTTACCATTAAATTTTTCAAAAGAAGCATTTAACAGGGTTGAAATGATGGATGATCTTAACGATCAAAACAGGAAGGAAAAAGTAATTGAAGGGGTTTATTTAAAGCGAGATTTTGAAACTGGACAAATGTCTAGGGATATGACTTTATACGTTGACGATGATGACATAGCATATCATATTACTGCTTCAGAAGAAAACCAAACCTTATTGATTTCCAAATTATCAGAAGATTACCTATCAGTTACCAACGAATATATTAGAGTTCTGCCTGGTGGAAGAAATGAAGCACCTGCAATATTTAAAAAAAATGATAAGTATTTTATGTTTACCTCAGGCTTAACTGGTTGGAAACCAAACCCGGGAAAACTGTTTGTTTCAGACAGTATTATGGGTGAATGGAAACCATTAGGAAATCCATGCAGAGGTAGCGAAGAAGAAAATAATACAACATTCTGGTCTCAAAGTACTTATGTGCTTCCTGTTATTGGCAAAAAGGATGCTTTTATTTTTGTGGCTGATAGATGGAGACCAAAAAACCCAATTGATGGTCGTTATATTTGGTTGCCAATAGAATTTGAAAATGGAAACCCTATTCTAAAATGGTATGAAAAATGGAATTTGAATTTTTTTGATAATTAATTATTATTCAATCATATTAACTACTCTATCTTTTCAATCTATAGGATGTTTTATTATTAGATTTTACAAAAAACCAACTGGTACGTACTAGTTGGAAATTAAATAATATTTTATTATATTAGCTACTTCTATTATGATAAAAATTAGAAATAAAACAGGAACTCCCAAATACAAGCAAATTGTTAATTCTATTGAGGAGTTAATTGTCTCTGGAACTTTAAAAAAAGGAGACATGATCCCTTCTATAAATAAAATAAAAAACGACAATAAACTTTCTAGAGATACAGTTTTGATAGCTTATAAAGAGCTTAAGAACAGAGGGGTTATTCAATCTGTTGTGGGAAAAGGATATTATGTATCAAGTGAAAACATAAATATTACACAAAAAATATTTTTACTGTTTGATGAATTAAATTCCTTTAAGGAAGATCTATATAATTCATTCTTAGAAAACTTAGGAGATAATATTAAAGTAGAAATCTATTTTCATCATTTCAATGAAAATATTTTTAATAAATTAATTCAGGATAATACAGGAGATTATAACTATTATGTAATAATGCCAGCAAATATTAAAAATGCTAATGAACTTATAAGAAAGCTGCCAAGTAACAAAGTATATATATTAGATCAAATTCATAAGGATTTAATGGAATATCCCGCTATTTATCAAAATTTTGAAAACACCATTTTTGATAACCTTTATAAGGCGTATCACCTTATAGATAAATATAAAAAACTTGTTTTAGTCTTTTCCGAAGACAAACAACCCCAAGGCATGCTCCAAGGATTCATGAGGTTTTGTCAAAAAAATAATATGTCTTATGAGATTATAAACTCTTTGCAAAATAAGAATCTAGAAGTCGGTGAATTATATATTGTGCCAGATGATAAAAGTTTGCTAAAGCTCATCAAAAAAATGAAGGAAAAAACATTTGTACTTGCAAAAGATATAGGTGTTATATCTTATAATGACACACTACTTAAAGAAATTGTCGAAGGTGGTATTACAACTATCTCTACAGATTTCAATGCTATGGGCAAACGATTGGCTGAAATGATATTGAACAAAGAGCATGTTCAAATTGAAAACCCTCATAATTTAATTATTCGAAATTCTTTATAAAAATTAAAAATGTTTAGCATTCAACACGATAGAGATTCAAATCATTTAGAAGTTAAAAATTCTAAAAGCAATATATATGCTAAAATTTGTCTGAATGATGGCGGAAGTTTACAAGAACTGGTTTTAAATAATCATCAAATTATAAAAGATTTAACTCCTTTAACTTATAACAACACCTATGCATCTTCAATTTTATTTCCATTTGCGAATAGAGTAAAAGATGGGGTTTACCAGTTCAATGATAAGACCTATTATTTGGATATCAATCAAAATGAAGAAAATAATGCGCTTCATGGATTGGTTTATAACAAAACTTTTGTGGTATCAAATCAGGAAACCTGTAAAGAATTTGCGTCAGTAACCTTGCTTTATCAAGAAAAAAAAGAAGCACAGGGGTTTCCTTACACCTATACTATTCAGTTAAAGTATGTTTTAACACCAACTATGGTGGACTTATATATTGAAATCACAAATACCGATGCAAAACCATTTCCCTTTACCTTAGGTTGGCATCCCTATTTTTTAAGCAGTGACCTGTCAAAGAGTTCACTCCTTTTTGATAGTAATAAAAAGACGGTTTTAGATGAACGAAACATTACTAAAGGCATCTCTTATATTGAACCTATGGAGCGTTTACAAATTAAAGACCAATTATTTGATGATTGTTATATTTTGAATTCAAATGAGGTCATATTTATTACACCAAAATATAATTTGGAATTAACGTCTACTGAAGAAGATAGCTTTTTACAAATTTACACACCACCTCATAAAAACACTCTTGCCATAGAGCCCACCACAGGTGTTTCAGACAGTTTAAATAATGGCATTGGATTAAAAACATTACGGCCAAATGAAATTTATAGGATAGGTTGGAATATAAAAATAAATAATAACTAAATAATAGCCATGAATACTGCTTTAATTAATAAGATAAGAACTAGTTTTCACGAAACCTTTAAAACAGAACCTTTAATGATATTTTCTCCCGGGAGAATTAACATTATAGGAGAACATACAGATTATAATGACGGTTTTGTATTTCCGGCCGCTGTAAATAAAGGCATTGTGGCTGCCATTGGAAAAAGTGATTCAAATGCCTCCAGAGCTTTTGCCGTTGATAAAGAAGAAATGGTGAAGTTTTCTCTGAATGATCTAAAACCTGCTGCTGAAGGTTATTGGGAAAACTATGTGTTTGGCGTGGTTGCTGAACTTCAAAACAGAAGTAAAACGATTGGAAATTTTAATATTGCCTTTGGTGGCGATATACCTGGAGGTGCCGGTATGTCTTCTTCAGCAGCACTTGAAAACAGTGTCGTTTTTGGACTCAATGAACTCTTCGATCTGAAATTATCAAAAGAAGAGATGATTTTAATTTCGCAAAAGGCAGAACACAATTATGTAGGTGTAAAATGTGGTATTATGGATCAATATGCCAGCATGTTTGGTATTAAAAACAATGCCTTATTGCTTGACTGCAGAACCGTAAAATCAAAACCCTATGAAATTAATTTTAAAGACCATGAGCTCATTTTAATCAATACCAATGTTAAACATAGTTTATCTGATAGTGCTTATAATGATAGACGCTCGGTTTGTGAATCCATTTCAGAAATGTTAAAAGTTAAAGCATTAAGAGATGCCACTGAGTATGATTTAGAAAGTATTAAGGATAAAGTAACTTCTGAAAATTACCAAAAAGCACTCTATGTTATTCAAGAAAACCAAAGAGCTATTCAAGCCTCTAAAGCTATTGAAGCAGGTGATTTAAAAACATTAGGAACCCTTATGTATGCCTCACACGAGGGTTTACAACATCAATATAAAGTAAGTTGTGAAGAGTTGGATTTTTTAGTAGAGCAAGCCAAACTTAATGGAAATGTTTTAGGAGCTAGAATGATGGGTGGCGGTTTTGGCGGTTGTACTATTAACTTAATTGCAAAAACCGAAACAGAATTATTTAAAACAAGTGTATCAGAAGCGTATAGGAATAAATTTAAAAAGGACTGTTCAATTTATTCTGTGGAGCTTTCCAATGGGACAGGTATAATCAATTAGTTTAATAAATATTAATTCTCAATATGAATACAGATTTACAAGATTACTCACATAAACGATTGAATATATTAACAGGAGAATGGGTTTTAGTGTCGCCACATCGTGCCAAACGCCCTTGGCAAGGGCAAAATGAGACGGTTGCCAATGAAGTAAGACCAGCCCATGATGAAACCTGCTACTTATGTGCTGGAAATAAAAGAATTAATGGAGAGATCAATCCAAACTATAAAGATGTCTTCGTGTTTACCAATGATTTTGCAGCACTGCAATATAATTCACCTCCTTTTTCTGTTAAAGATGGATTAATTGAAGCTCAAAGCGAACAGGGTATTTGTAAGGTCATATGCTTTAGTCCAAATCATTCTAAAAGTCTGGCAGATATGAGTGTAAAAGACATTCAAAAAGTAGTGGAAGCATGGCAGACGGAATACAAAACACTAGGAGAATGTAAAGGGATCAATTATGTTCAAATATTTGAGAATAAAGGAGCTGTAATGGGATGCAGTAACCCACATCCACATGGACAGATCTGGAGTCAGTCAACACTTCCAAATGAAGTTGAAAAGAAGGACGCACATCAACGTGCTTATTTTAGCACTCATAAATCGAGTTTATTAGGTGATTATTTAAGTCAAGAATTAGATAAACAAGAACGAGTCATTTATGAAAATGATGCTTTTGTTGTACTGGTTCCTTTTTGGGCGATCTGGCCATTTGAAACCATGGTTGCACCAAAACAAGCTCAAAAAAACATTTTAGAAATGACACATACGGAAGCGCTACTTTTTGCGGAAGCTATTTCCGTTATCACTAAAGTGTATGATAGATTATTCAGCACTTCATTTCCGTATTCAAGCGGGATACATCAAGCACCAACCAATGGAGAAGATAATAAACATTGGCACTGGCATATGAGTTTTTATCCACCACTACTAAGAAGTGCTACAGTCAAAAAATTCATGGTTGGGTATGAGATGTTTGGTTCACCGCAAAGGGATATTACTGCAGAAATTGCCGCTCAAAAATTAAGAGAATTAACTTAAAAAAGTGGTTTCTCAAATTCAAGGAATGAATAAATTAAAACCATGATTCAATAACGATAATAAGTCCAGAAACAAAAAAAGGACAGTATTGTCACCGTTGTTAAGTTGAATATTTGATCAATCGTTTTTAATTTAATACAACCAACCTTAATTATTCCTTTTATTGGAATATGATTTCTTTTAATCATTTTTAAAATTGCTACATGTAAGGCTCAATTTATTCAGAAAAAAGCTTAATTGTTTAAATGTTAAAATAAAATTTTGTTTGTACTTTTAACTGTTCTTCAAATAATATAATTAAAACCATTATTAACTCAAAGAATTCATTAAATGACTAATAAAATAATCGTTTTATCAATGGCGGCAGTATTACTTTTTTCTTCCTGTGAAAATACTAAAAAAAAAGATTCAGATGCTGTTCAAGTAAACACCTTTGAAAACTATAAGGGTAAATCCATCTCTCATAAATATGATATTATGATCGATAGTATCATCAGTCAAATGACCTTGGAAGAAAAATCTGGAATGCTTCACGGAACCAGTATGTTTACTACGGCGGGAATAGAACGTTTAGGCGTTCCAGAATTAAAAATGGCAGACGGCCCTTTAGGGGTGCGTGAAGAGATATCAAGATATTCTTGGGCTCCGGCGGGATTAGATAATGATTTTGCAACCTATTATCCTGCGGGAGCGGGACTTTCAGCTACATGGAATCCTCAATTAGCTTATACTTTTGGCAATAGTGTAGGAGAAGAGTCCAGAGCCAGAGATAAAGATGTCTTGTTGTCTCCTGCAATTAATATTATTAGAACGCCTTTGGGCGGTAGAACTTATGAGTATCTCACCGAGGACCCCTTTTTAAATAAAAAGTTGGCGGTACCATTTATTGTTGGGATTCAAGATAATGATGTGGCTGCTTGTGTAAAGCATTATGCGGCAAACAATCAGGAGACCAATAGAGATTTTGTAGATGTTCAAATTGATGAACGAGCCCTTCGTGAAATTTATTTACCAGTATTTGAGGCGGCTGTTAAAGAAGCAAAAGCGTATAGTATTATGGGTGCCTATAACAAATTTAGGGGAGAATATTTATGTGAAAACAATCATATGTTAAATGAGGTTTTAAAAGGAGAATGGGGTTTTGAGGGTGTTGTAATTTCTGATTGGGCAGCAGTTCATACTTCTGTAAATTCATTAAATAGCGGATTGGATATTGAAATGGGAACTCCTAAGCCATTCAATGAATTCTTCTTAGCAGATCCGTTAATAGATGCTGTAAAAGCAGGTAAAATTTCAGAAACAGAAATTGACAAGCATATTAAGCGAATTATGCAACTCATGTACACCTTAAAAAGTATGGGTGGTGAAGTGCGCGTAAAAGGAAGTATCAATACGGAGGCTCATTTTAAAGATGCCTATGACATTGCTTCAGAATCTGTAGTATTGCTTAAAAACGATAAAAATTTATTGCCAATAAAAATTTCAGAAATTAAATCTATTGCGGTCATTGGAGCGAATGCCACTAAGAAAAATGCCTTAGGCGGATTTGGAGCCGGTGTCAAAACCAAAAGAGAAGTGACGCCTTTAGAAGGTTTACAAAACAGACTTCCCGAGACTGTAAAGATTAATTATGCCGAAGGTTACCTAGAAAGATATGCTCCTAAAAAGGAATCTAAATTTGGTGATGTGACTCAAGAAAGAGCCCAAACTATTGATGAGTTGGATCCTGAATTAGTTGAAGAAGCTTTAATGGCTGCTAAAAATTCTGACATGACCATTATTTTTGCAGGATCCAACCGCGATTATGAAACAGAAGCTTCTGATAGAGAAGATTTAGAATTACCATTTGGTCAAGAAGCATTGATTGAGAAAGTTTTAGCTGTGAACCCTAACGCTATTGTAGTTATGATTGCCGGAGCCCCATTTGATATTAATAGTATCAAGGAAAAAGCTTCTGCGTTGGTATGGAGTTGGTTTAATGGTTCAGAAGGCGGAAATGCTTTAGCTGATGTTTTATTGGGCAATGTAAATCCTTCCGGTAAGTTGCCTTGGACCATGCCTAAAAATCTAATGGATTCTCCAGCACATGCAACCAATAGTTTTCCGGGAGACCAGACGGTTTCTTATGTCGAAGGTCTTTTGGTAGGCTACCGTTGGTTTGATACGAAGAATATTGAGCCATTATATCCTTTTGGCTATGGTTTATCTTATACCACTTTTGACATTAAAAATGCCCGTATAGATAAAGAAACCTCCTACTCTGAAAATGACACTATTTATGTTACGATAGATGTGATAAATACTGGAAATACGGATGGTAAAGAGGTCATTCAATTATATGCGTCAAAAAAAGAGTCTCAAGTAGAAAGAGCTGCTCAGGAATTAAAAGGATTTGAAAAAGTATTAGTGAAAAAAGGTCAAACTACTACGGTTACCATTGCTGTTCCTGTAAAAGAGTTGGCATATTATAATGTTGGTTTAAAAAAATGGGTTGTAGAATCAGGGACTTACAATTTTAGTATAGGAAATTCTTCAAGAGATATAAAAGCAGAAGTTTCTGTAAATATCAATTGAAAGCACAAGATTTAAGTTTGATTGAATTATAAAACTTTTGTTTTATTTTCAATATTTTTAATTGAATTAAGTCTTAATATTATAAACAATAAAAACCAAAATCCTAATAAAACAGTCAGCCAGTCAAAAGAATTAGAAACCTGTTCAATGCCTTTTATTACAGTCTGTTGGGGTGATTTTAATAAGTAATCGTAGTTTCCTTCGCAATTCCTGAAATTTATAGAGAGTGCACCTATTAAAGAAGCTAAAACTATTGATGATTTGAAGATGCTATTCCAAAGTTTATTAAATTTTATAGTAATTAATTTTATGGCTTCTTTTATTGAATTCAAATAAAAAACGATTACTAAACCGCTCATTAAGGCAAAGAATAATCCTGAAAAATAGACAATCGCAATATTTGATTCGCTCCAGGCATTCATTTGATCGTTCTTTTATCCCAGAGATGAAGAATGAAAAACACAATTGAAAGAATAATGATGATTAGAAATAATCTTTCAAAAAGTTCTTTTAAATGATCGGTAACATCCCATGTGAGCGTAAGCCAATTGGCGGTATCTTGTGTTTTATAATTACTGGTTAATGAGGCACTAATACCCCCTAAGAGTATTATTAAGTAGCTCAGCTTCATGAAGAATTTAGCAATGATTTTATCTTGCGCCAGATTTTCAAAATACTTTTTAAGCCCTTTATTAATTAATAAAATTAGGGTAATTGTCAGTATGGTGCAGATTATAAAAGTGATTAAGTAGGCTTTTATAAAAGTGGTGTTTTCCATTTTGTTTAATTTGATGTGTTAATATTTTTTCAATCTTATTTAATGGCTATATAATAGAAATCTTGAACACGCTATTTATTTTTTGTAGTCTGACGTTTTCTAAAGTGACTCATGATAAAGAGTATCCCTACAACTGCAAATGGAATTGTAATCAGGAAAATAATTCCCATACTCATCCAAAACGAGTGGTTCATATTATAATTCATTTTAAAAATAATAGGACTGAAAACAAGACTGATTATTAAAAAAAGAATACCTCCAAGAAGTTCCTTCTTCCAAGCAATGATGAGCAAAATTGTTAATATGAATGACGGAATTAAGTGTATCAGAAAAGCTGTAATCTGTTTCCAGATAGTAGGGCCGGTTTCGAAGGCATCTAAAGCAAATAAGCTAATAAAAAGAATGGCTATGACACAGAGAATTCTGGGTGTATAATACAATATTTTGGCTGACTTATTCATAATAATGAATGTCTGACCTTTAAAAGTAATTATTTTACTAAAAAAAAACCATGACTTTTGTCATGGTTAGGATTTTTAATGTATTAAGATTTAATTGCCGCCAACTTTGTCAATAGCATCTTTAGTAGCTTCTCCTGCTTCTTTTGTTTGATCTACAGCATTGTCAATGGCCTTGCCTGTTTGTTCCAGAGCACCTTCAGTGGCATCAGAAGTTTTCTCAATAGCATTGTTAATTGAATCAGATTTTTTTGTGTCTCTGCAAGAAGTGAATGAAGTGCTAATTGCTAATAATAAAATGGTACTAAATAATAATTTTTTCATCTGTTTTAGTTTAACTCGGTTAAATAGGTCGGACAATAATTTTAAAGAATTACAGTCCAATACTACATATACGTTAATAACCTAGGGTTTAGCCTTTATCGATTTTATTGTGAGTTAACTTACAGATAAATTCAAGTACTTAAGAATGTGTTTTACGGCCCCTTTCTTTTGATTAATGTATGCTGAATTATACTTTCCTGAGGCCTTACGTTTTTGTTCATCTGTAATCAATAAAGTTAAGATGCTATTAAATTCTTGCTGATTTGATATTTCAAACATGCCAGAAAGATCTATCATGGCTTGAGCTTCGGGGAATTCAGAATGATTATTGCCAATGATTATGGGAACCCCAAAAGCAGCTGCTTCTAAGGTGTTATGCAGCCCGGTAGAACCCATAGCACCTCCCACATAGGCGATATCGGCATAATTGTAAATTTTAGAAAGTAATCCAATAGTATCAATTATAAATACTTGTGCATTTTCATGATCTTGAGTGTCTTTTTCTGAAAACAAAACCGTTTTAGCTTTTAAATTGTCCTTAAACCTTTGAATTTGATTTGTCTTCATATTATGGGGAGCCACAATAAATTTTATATTTTCTGAGGTTTTAGAATTTATATAATTAATTAACAAAGATTCATCTTCGGGCCAGGTACTTCCGGCAACTACACATAGTTTATCTTGCTTAAAGGCTTCTATAAAATCAAGCGTATTATTTTGTTTCAGCTGATCAGATACCCGGTCAAATTTGGTGTCACCAGCAACAGTAACATGCTGGTAACCTATTGATAAAAGCAGCTCTTTCGAAGCTTCGTTTTGAGTAAAAATATGTTTAAAAGCGAAAAGTCCTTTTCTTAATACGGAGCCATAAAACTTAAAATAAGCTTGATTTTTTCTGTATAGAGCTGAAATTAATATGGCATGTAAGTCTCTGTTTTTTAATTCATCCAAAACATTAGGCCAAATATCATATTTCACAAAAACGGTCAATTCCGGGTTTACTAGGTTTAAAAATCGCTTAGCATTTTTTTTGCTGTCGATTGGCAGATATACAACAACATCTGCAATGGGAGCATTTTTTCTTATTTCATATCCCGAAGGAGAAAAGAAACTGAGAACAATTTTGTGTTTAGAATAGTGAGTTCTTAAAGCTTTAAAAACAGGAAGTCCTTGTTCATATTCTCCTAAAGAAGCACAATGAAACCATAAGGTTTTATCTCCTGAATTTATTTTGCTTTCTAATAAATTAAATGTCTGAGTTCTTCCTTTGACACCTTTCTTTAGTTTTTCATTGAAAACAGCCAAGAAGGGTAAAGCAATTTGTAAAAGGTTTATGCCTATGTTATATAATAAATTCAAATAAAAGCTTTTTAACAAAAATACATTTCTTTAAAAGAAAAACATGGTTAGAGATTATGAATTTTGTAATTTCGTAACTTATTAATTTGGTCATAGTAAGCATCAAATGATTTTTGTTTTTTGTTTGAGGACTATGCAGAATTGTAATTTTTTTTAGATGAATAAAATTCAAATGGTTGACCTAAAAGGTCAATTTGATAAAATCAAAGATGAAGTAAATGCGTCCATTCAAGAAGTTTTGGAAACTACAGCATTTATTAATGGGCCAAAAGTGCATCAGTTTCAAAAAAACCTAGAAGAGTATCTTGGTGTAAAACATGTAATTCCATGCGCCAATGGAACAGATGCTTTGCAAATTGCCATGATGGGATTGGGTTTAAAAGCGGGTGATGAGGTTATAACGGCAGACTTTACGTTTGCTGCAACCGTTGAAGTAATTGCACTGCTTCATCTTACACCTGTGCTGGTAGATGTTAATCCGGATGATTTTAATATTAGTATTGAAGCTATTAAAAAGGCAATAACGCCTAAAACCAAAGCCATTGTTCCAGTACATTTATTTGGAAAATGTGCCAATATGGAAGCTATTATGGACATAGCTAAAGAGCATAATTTATATGTCATTGAAGATAATGCCCAGGCCATTGGTGCTAATTATACCTTTAAAAATGGTAAAAAGGCAAAAGCCGGGACTATTGGACATGTAGCCTCTACTTCTTTTTTTCCTTCAAAAAACTTAGGATGTTATGGCGATGGTGGTGCTATTTTCACAAATGATGATGCCTTGGCTCATACCATCAGAGGTATTGTAAATCATGGGATGTACATACGTTATCATCATGATGTTGTAGGAGTTAATTCGAGATTAGATAGTATGCAGGCAGCCGTTTTAGATGCTAAATTACCAAATCTTGATACTTATAATAAAGCAAGACAATTGGCAGCAAAAAAATATAATGACGCCTTCAAAAATGAGAAAAATATTATTACACCAATAGGAAATTCCTCATGTAATGGTATTTGTGATACTTGTGATTGTCATGTATTTCATCAATATACTTTGCGAGTAAAGGGCGTTGACAGAGATGCTCTGGCATCTTATCTTAATGACAATGGGATTCCATGCGGTGTTTATTACCCCATTCCTTTACATAAACAAAAAGCTTACTTAGATTCAAGATATAATGAAGAAGATTTTGTAGTGACCAATCAGTTAGTAAAAGATGTCATTTCATTACCAATGCATACAGAATTGGATGATGAACAAATAGAATTTATAACATCAAAGGTGAAAAAATTTATAAATGGATAAAATATTAGTTACAGGCGGCTTAGGATTTATAGGATCGCATACCGTTGTTGAATTACAAAATGAAGGATACGAAGTTGTTATCATTGATGATTTGTCAAATTCATCTATTAAGGTATTAGACGGTATCACGGCTATAACAGGAAAAAAACCAATTTTTGAGAAATTGGATTTAAAAGAGAAGTCTGGTGTTGAGGCTTTTTTTAAAAAGCACCATGATATTAAAGGCGTTATTCATTTTGCCGCCAGTAAGGCAGTCGGAGAAAGTGTTCAAGAACCTTTATTATATTATGAAAATAATATAAGTACTCTTGTTTATATACTTAAGGAATTAAAAAAATTACCTGAAGCTAGTTTTATTTTTAGTTCTTCATGTACGGTTTATGGTCAGGCTGATGAATTACCTATAACTGAAAATGCACCTGTGAAACAGGCGGAATCACCTTACGGCAACACAAAACAAATAGGAGAAGAAATAATTCGTGATACTTGTAAAGTAATCCCAAGTATTAAAGCCATTGCTTTGCGTTATTTTAATCCGGTCGGCGCTCATGAATCCGGAAAAATTGGAGAATTGCCAATTGGTGTGCCACAAAATTTAGTGCCTTTTATAACACAAACAGCTATTGGTATCAGAGAGCAATTGTCAGTTTTTGGTGATGATTATCCAACACCCGATGGGACTTGTATACGCGATTATATTCATGTGGTAGATTTAGCAAAGGCCCATGTTGTGGCTCTAAAACGACTTTTAGAAAACAAAAACAAATCTAATTATGAGACTTTTAATTTGGGTACTGGTACAGGAAGTTCAGTCTTAGAAGTGATACATTCTTTTGAGCGTGTATCAGGAGAAAAACTTAATTATAAGATTGTTGGTAGGAGAGAAGGCGATATTGTTTCAGCATATGCTGAAACAACGAAGGCAAATAAGGAACTTGGTTGGAAATCTGGATTAACTTTGGATGATGCTATGCGTTCTGCATGGAAGTGGGAGCAGATTGTTCGAAAAAAATAATTTTCAATATGTTATATTGAACATAGGGAGCCACATTGTAAATGTGGCTCTTTTTTTCTGAACTTCTCAAAAATACAAAGGATCTTAGTGATGTTGAAATAATAATTACATGAGTTTTTTATAAAAGAAGGGATAGTTTATAAACAAGAATCAATCTTGATTGGTGGCTTCTTTTTTCTTTTTAAAACTTACAAACAAAAGTAAAATCATACCCGTTGTAACCGATAAGTCTGCCATATTAAAGATTCCGGTTCTAAAAATACCTCCAAGGTTAATATGGAAAAAATCGGTGACGGATCCATAAACAACCCGGTCAAAAACATTGGCAATACCACCACCAATAATACTTGCAAATGCAAATACGGATACCTTATCTAAAGATTGATCTTTAAAAATATGATAGGTCACAAAACTTAAAACGACAATGGGTAAAATAAGTAATAAAATAAGTTTAAGCAGTGGACTTAAATCACTTCCCATCCCTAAAAAGGCGCCAACATTTTCAACATTATGCAAGGTAAAGTAGGTCCCTATTATGTTTGATCTTTCAGATGGAACCACATAAGTTCGTACTATTGTTTTAGAAATTTGATCAACTGCAATAGTCAGGACTATAGTAAGGGTAATAAAGAATGAACGACGAGACAACTTCATTAAGAATATGATTTATAGGGATGCAGAAGCGGTTTGTGCCTCTCTGTTTATTTTTTTTACCAAACCTTGTAATACATTTCCTGGTCCAACTTCAGTGAACAAGGTAGCTCCATCAGCAATCATTTGTTGTACAGATTGGGTCCAACGTACGGGTGCGGTTAATTGGGAAATTAAATTTAATTTAATGGCTGTTTCGTCAATAACTGCTTTAGCGGTCACGTTTTGATATATTGGACAGATTGGTTTACTAAATAAGGTGTTTTCAATGGCAGCAGCTAATTCTTCTCTTGCAGGTTCCATTAACGGAGAATGAAAGGCACCACCCACAGGTAAAACCAAAGCGCGTTTGGCTCCCTCAGTTTTTAGGGCTTCACAAGCCTTATTAACGGCTTCTACATCTCCAGAAATCACTAACTGACCAGGGCAATTATAGTTGGCAGCTACTACAATTCCTGGGGTTGCAGCACATATTTTTTCAACAATAGCATCTTCTAAGCCTAAAACAGCCGCCATAGTGCTTGGTTGCAGTTCACAAGCTTTTTGCATGGCTAATGCACGTTTAAAAACTAATTTTAATCCATCTTCAAAGTTTAAAGCACCATTAGCAACTAAGGCTGAAAATTCTCCAAGAGAATGTCCGGCAACCATTTCTGGTTTAAAATTATCACCTAAAGTTTTAGCAAGAATTACCGAATGTAAAAAGATGGCTGGTTGTGTTACCTTCGTTTCTTTTAAATCTTCAGCAGACCCTTCAAACATGATATCTGTGATTTGAAACCCTAAAATTTCATTCGCCTTTTCAAATAATTGCTGTGCTAGAGGAGAGTTTTCATAAAGGTTTAAACCCATTCCTGTAAATTGTGCTCCCTGACCCGGAAATATATATGCGTTCATGTTAGTTTGATTTTAGTGATGCAAAAATAGGAATTAATCTTTAATAGCAATTAAAGTTGGGTATGGTAATTACAATCCAATAATGGCTGCTTCAGCACACCTTTCACCATCCATAGCTGCTGAAACAATGCCCCCGGCATAACCACCACCTTCGCCACAAGGAAATAATCCGGACACTTCAGGATGTTCTAATTGCTCATTTCTGGGAATGCATACTGGTGATGAGGTTCTGCTTTCAACACCTACCACATTGGCCTCAGCCGTATAGTAACCTTTCATTTTTTGACCAAAAGATTCAAATCCTTTACGCAAACGACTGCCTATTAATTTAGGTAATAAGGAATGTAAAGGAGCCGATTTTAATCCAGGTTGGTAAGAGGTTGGATTCAAATCATTAGACAATCTGCCCTGCACAAAATCTGTTAAGCGTTGCGCCGGAGCCGTTTGACTTCGGCCACCCGCTGTAAAGGCCAGTTTTTCCAAATCTTTTTGATATTCTAAACCTTTTAAAGGACCAAATTGTTCGTATTTATATAAATCTTTATCTGCATTAATTTCAACCACAATACCCGAATTGGCAAACAAGTTATTTCGTTTGGAGGGTGACATACCATTCACCACTACTTCTCCATGGGCGGTGGCAGCTGGTACAATAAAACCGCCCGGGCACATGCAAAAGGAGTAAACCCCCCGCTCATTAACCTGTTGCACTAAAGCGTAGGATGCCGCTGGTAACAATTCGTTACGTGGTCCACTGCAGTGGTATTGAATGGAGTCAATAATATGTTGTGGATGTTCTACACGAACACCCATAGCAAAAGATTTGGCTTCTAAAGCTATTTTCTTTTTAAAGAGTAAATAAAAAATGTCGCGCGCAGAATGACCGGTCGCTAAAATAACTCGGTTAACAGGCATCTCTAAGCCATTTTGCAAGATAATAGAATTGATTTTACCAGATTTAACAGTAAAATCCACCACGCGGGTTTCAAAATGAATGTCGCCGCCATATTTTAAAATAGTTTCTCTAATATTTTGAACCACTTTGGGTAATTTATTGGTGCCTATATGTGGGTGTGCATCAATCAATATTTGTTCTGTAGCACCATGATACACTAAGTTTTCAAAGATGCGTCTGACATCCCCGCGTTTTAAACTACGAGTATAAAGTTTACCATCACTATACGTGCCTGCACCGCCTTCTCCAAAGCAATAATTGGAATCCTCATTGACTATATGGTCTTGATTGATGGCTTTTATATCGCGACGTCTGTCCTGTACATTTTTGCCACGTTCTAAGACTACGGGTTTAAATCCTAATTCAATACAACGTAATGCTGCGTACATACCTGCTGGACCAAAACCAATAATATGAATGGGTTTAGCCTTTGAAACATCTTTATAATTAAAGGTGTATTCTGAAGTCTGCGGTAAAGGTTCTTTAATGTAAACCGCTACTTTATAATTAAATATGATAAGCGCTTTACGCGCATCAATAGATTTACGTAGCACCTTGATTCCGGTAATGTCATCCTGCTTAATTTTTAAAGATTGAGCAGATTTTATTACCAAAATATCAGCAGCGGCTTCTTCTTGAAGAGTGATACGTAATTGAATCTCTTTTACCATGCTGCGAAATTACAGAAAATAGTCTTAGTTTTTAAAAAACTTAAACTGTTAACATTTTTTGAAACAGTTCCTTTTTCAGGGTCTTTGCATCCAAAAATGACGATTGGAATAACGATGAGGTGAAGAATGTTTTTCAATAGTGTCTAGTTTGATTTAGCAAATAAGGCTATTTAATTATTCTGGCAGATTCTTTGTAAAAAAATTACTTGCGGGTGTAGCTAATAAATGAATAATCAAACTCATTTTTGTCATCTTTCTGGTGATACACTTTTGAAGTTTCTTTCCAAATGGAGTCGTCTATTTTAGGAAAAAACGTATCAGCTTCGAAGTCATGATGTACTCTTGTTAATTCTATTTTATTTACCACTTCTAAAGACTGATTGTAAATTTCACCACCACCAATAATAAATGCTTGGGTATCTTCTTTGGCAACCTCTAATGCATCCTTTAAGGAGTTGACAACAATGACTCCATGAGGCACTTTATAGTCGGCCTGTTTGGTAATAACAACGTGGGTTCTGTTTGGTAATGGTTTTGGGAAACTTTCAAAGGTTTTGCGCCCCATAATAATATGATGACCACTAGTAAGCGTTTTAAAACGCTTTAAATCAGCACTTAAATGCCATAAAAGCTGGTTGTCTTTGCCAATGGCATTATTTTCTGCCACAGCCACTATTATGGTAGGATTTGAACTTAAATCAGTTTTTTTTTTTGACTCGTTTAAATTAGTCTCTTCTTTTGCTGGTAGGGTTTCTTTGAGTTCTTCAATACGCCGTTTTTGTTTGGCTACTAATTTTTCTAACTGCGCTTGCTCCCAGTCTTTTCCCATAAATTTATGAGTAATAAAAACATTAAAAGTATGGTATACTAATAAAAACAGCCAAGTCAAAATGGCGAAAACAAACCAATTGGTGTTAAATAGTTTAAAGTTTTCACCAAAACCTAAAACCAGATTTAACAATATAAAAAATACCGAACCAATTAAAAAGACCACAAAATGAATATACAGGCGCTTTTTTTGTTTGATGCGTTTTTGAGCATTTTGAATAAGCTCTAACTGATCTTTATCTATTTGAAGATTTGATTTTTTATTACCTAACATAATTTAATTCAATCTTGTAAAGTTAAAGATTTTTAATGACATATTTATATTTAGAATCATGTTCAAAAGTTGCGGATAACACGCAATCGTTTTCGTGCTAAAACCATTGATAATCAGCGATAAAACTGTAAAATTGGAATGATAAAACAATAATTTAATATTGGTTTTTATTCATTACCTCAAATTTTGACACCTAAATCTTATTAAATTGACAATTCTTTTCTTAAAAACAGTTAAACGTAATTACTTAGGTAAATTGTTTCTTAAATTTGCAGTGTTAATTAATAAAATTGAATTATGGCTATTACAAAACAATATTTAAAAAGCAAACCTGTTTGTAAAGTAACTTTTTCTGTTCCTGCAGAAGAGGCTAAAGAAGTAAAAGTTGTTGGAACCTTTAATAATTGGGATACTAAAACGGAAGGATTAAAAAAACTGAAAAATGGTACCTTTAAAGGAACTGTAGATTTAGAAACAGGAAACTCTTATGAGTTTAAATACATCATTGATGGTGTATATGTAAACGATTCTGAAGCTGATGGTTATTTATGGAATGATTTTGCTTCAGCTGAAAATGGGGTATTGAACCTATAATTAGTAATTAGATCTTATTTAAAAGGCTTTCATTATGAAAGCCTTTTTTTATACTGCAACCACACCTTTTATGTGTGGATGTGGATTATAATCTACTAATGTGAAATCTTCAAAGGTGAAATCAAAAATATTTTTTACCTCTGGGTTTAAAATCATTTTTGGAAGTGGTCTTATTTCTCTGGACAGTTGTAATTCCAGTTGTTCAAAATGATTACTATAAATATGAGCATCACCAAAGGTGTGAATAAATTCACCTGCCTCATAACCGCAAACTTGTGCCATCATCATGGTAAAAAGAGCATAGGATGCAATATTAAACGGAACGCCTAAAAAAATATCGGCACTGCGCTGGTATAATTGACAAGATAATTTGCCATTAGCTACATAAAATTGAAAAAAGGCATGACATGGTGGTAAGGCTGCCTTGCCATTAGCTACATTCTCGCTAAAGGATTTTGAAGTGTCTGGAAGTACCGATGGATTCCATGCGGTAACTAGCATTCGGCGACTATTTGGATTAGTTTTTAAGGTTTCAACGATCTCTTTTATTTGATCAATATCATCGTCGTTCCAATTGCGCCATTGATGCCCGTAAACAGGGCCTAAATCGCCATTTTCATTCGCCCAGTCATTCCAGATTCTAACCCCATGATCAGTTAAATATTTAATATTGGTATCTCCTTTTAAAAACCAAAGCAGTTCATAAATAATAGATTTTAAATGTAACTTCTTAGTGGTTACCATGGGAAAACCTTCACTTAAATCAAATCGCATTTGATAACCAAAAACACTTTTGGTTCCGGTTCCTGTGCGATCTCCTTTTTGATTGCCGTTGGTTAAAACATGCTTTACTAGGTCATGATATTGCTTCATAGGTAGTGTCCACAACTGTGGAATATCTTTAAAATTTAAATGAAATTCTGAAAATTAAAAATAGAAAAAAGGCTCGAACTGAAAGGCGCTGACTCTTAAATTATATTAAAAGTTATTAACTATTAACCAATAATCATTCCTGCAATCGTTGCCGAAAGCAAAGAGGCAATCGTGCCACCAATTAAGGCTCTCAATCCAAATTCAGATAATACTTTTCTTTGCCCCGGAGCTAAAGATCCTATACCTCCAATTTGGATGCCTATGGAAGCGAAATTCGCAAAACCACATAACATATAAGTCGCCATAATTATTGATTTCTCGAATTTTAGGTGTGTTAAATTGGCCATATTTTTAAGTTCTGCTAATTGTATATATCCAACAAATTCACTGGCCGCAAGCTTAATACCTAACAACTGCCCCATAAGAGCAATATCTTCTTTAGCGACACCAATAAGCCACATAAGTGGAGCAAAAATATAGCCTAATACAAATTCAATTGAAAAAGAAGTATATGGGGTATTGCCTGAAATCCAGTTATTGATCCCAAATAAATTACCAAATTTGTCAAACCCATAGTTAATCATGGCTATAAAAGCTACAAATACAAGTAGCATGGCGCCAACATTGGCAGCTAACTTCAGGCCTTCAGTAGTCCCGTTAGCAATGGCATCAAGTATATTAGAGCCAATGTTTTCCTGAGAAACTTCTAGTTCAGAATTAATTTCTTCTTCTTGAGGATATAACATTTTAGAAATGACGATGGCGCCTGGGGCGGCCATTACTGAGGCTGTTAATAAATGTTTGGCATAAAATATTTTTAACACAGGGTCATCTCCTCCTAAAAAACCAATATAAGCAGCCAGCACACCACCAGCAACAGTGGCCATGCCACCAACCATTACAAGTAGAATCTCTGATTTACTCATCTTCTCTAAATAGGCTTTTATCATCAAAGGGGCTTCTGTTTGTCCTAAAAAAATGTTTCCAGCAACACTTAAACTTTCTGCTCCTGATATTCCTAATAGTTTAGTTAAAACCCATGCCATACCTTTTACAATGTATTGAATAACACCAAGGTAGAATAAGACAGATGTTAGCGCTGAGAAAAATATAATTGTTGGTAATATTTGAAATAAAAAGATAAACCCAAAAGTATCAGCATTCACTAATCCTCCTAAAAGAAACTCGCTACCAGCCTGCGTGAAATCTAGAATTTTAACAAATAGTTTACCTACAAATTCAAAAACCGACTGAATGGCTGGTATTTTTAAAACACCAATGGCTAAAAGTAGTTGTGCTGTAAGGCCAAATCCAATGGTTTTCCAGTTGATGGCTTTTCTGTTTTTGCTTAAAATAAATGAAATTAAAAGTAAGACGAACATGCCTAGAACTCCACGCATTAAACTATTCATTGAAAATCCACTTATCGGGATGGTGGTACTTGCAGCAACAGCATTTTCAACTACAGAAGCCATTATTTCATTGGAATGTAATGGTAAAGTATCGACTACTTGTGTAGTAATTTCAGTAGCTGTTTTTAAAGTGTCTAAAGATGCGTTCTGATTGGTGTTTTGAGCTAATGTTGTAGAAGTTAATCCAAAAAAAAGGGCTATTGTAGCCAATAAAAGATGTTTCATATGCTCAATTTTCAATCTTAATTTTGAAATTATGAACCTACTTAAAGATTAAGTGTCTCTAATTTCTCTCAATTCAATTAGTTATTCTCGTTTAGAAATCTCGTCTCTAATATGAGCTGCTTTTTCATAATCCTCATTCGCAACAGCTTCATTAAGCATACTGTGCAGTTCTTCAAGGGTTTTTGATTTGTAGTTTTCTTTAGGCTTATTTAATTCAAGTTCATCCGCTAACAGGTCATCAACTAAAATACTGTCTTGTTCATCTTCATCTTCTTTTTTAGGATTCACTTTTAAATAGATACCAGCCTTATCTAAAATATTTTTATAAGTAAAAATAGGCGCTTGAAATCGTAATGCCAGTGCAATAGCATCACTAGTTCTGGCATCTATGATTTCTTCAATTTTATCACGTTCACAAATCAGACTTGAATAAAAAACGCCATCCACCAGTTTGTGAATGATGACTTGTTTTACAACAATATCAAATCTGTCAGCAAAGTTTTTGAATAAATCATGGGTCAATGGTCTTGGAGGACTGATTTCCTTTTCAAGTGCAATGGCAATAGATTGCGCTTCAAATGCCCCAATAACTATGGGCAGTTTACGGTCGCCGTCTACTTCATTCAAAATTAAGGCATAGGCGCCATTCTGGGTTTGACTGTATGAAATTCCTTTTATGTTAAGTCTTACTAAACTCATAAATTTATAAAACACAAAGAACTGTTTAAATTCGGACTTTAGCAACTACCTTGTGCAGATAAACTTTAAAATGCCCAATTAAACAGTTAAATTGTTACTACAATGTAGAAAAAAATATTTATTGATGTGCTTTAAATGCTTTTAATTTTTCAATAAGTTGAGGCACTACAACAAACGCATCTCCTACGACCCCATAGTCAGCGGCTTTGAAAAAAGGCGCTTCTGGATCTGTGTTGATAACCACTTTCACTTTTGAACCGTTAATTCCAGCTAAATGTTGAATAGCCCCTGAAATGCCGATAGCTATATATAAATTGGAAGCTACAGGTTTTCCGGTTTGTCCTACGTGTTCACTATGCGGTCTCCAGCCTAAATCTGATACTGGTTTGGAACAAGCTGTTGCGGCTCCTAAAACCTCAGCTAATTCTTCAATCATACCCCAATTTTCAGGACCTTTTAATCCGCGACCAGCAGACACTACAATATCGGCATCAGCAATGGTCACTTTATTCGAGGCTTTATCAACAGATTCAATATGTATTCCTGATTCCGGAATTGAAGGAGGAAAATCTTCAGTAGTAGCAGTAGTTTTATTTTCTTTTATCCCAAAACTATTTTTAGAAACCCCTAATATTTTGACATCCGTATTTATTTGAAACATTTCATAAGCTTTGTTCGTAAAAGCCGTACGTTTCACAATAAAGGGAGATGTGCTTGCAGGTGCTTCTAACACATTAGTAGCGTATCCAGCATTTAAATTTATTGATAATAAGGGCGCTAAATATTTACTGTTGACACTCGAACTAACAACCACAACTTTAGTGCCTTCCTTTTCGGCAGCTTGTTGAATTACGGAAGCATATATTTTGGCATTAAAAGCGTCTAAAGAAACATTTTTTACTTTTAAGACCTTATTGACACCATAAGTTTCTAATTCAGATACATCATCCGCATTGATGGTTATGGCTGTTACTGTAGTTCCTAATTGATCAGCTATCGCTTTTCCGTACGATGCGACTTCAAAGGCTGTTTTTTTGAAACGTCCTTGTTCTGATTCTGTATATACTAAAACTGACATAATAATTGTTTTTTGAGTTTTTAAATAACTTTTGCTTCGTTATGTAATAGGTTGATTAATTCATCCAAATTATCAGAAGACACTAATTTCACAGCACCCTTTGCTGCAGGTTTTTCAAATTTAACAGAGGCGGTTTCCGGGGCAACTTCAATTGGTTCTACAACCGTTAAAGGTTTTTGACGTGCCATCATAATACCTCTCATATTTGGGATACGAAGATCACTTTCTTCAACAATACCCTTTTGACCACCAATAATTAAAGGAAGCGTGGCAGAAACAGTTTCTTTACCACCATCAATTTCTCTTGTTACTTTGGCTGAATTCCCTTCAACTTCCAGACTTATACAGTTATTCACAAAATTAGAATTGGTTAGACCAGCAATCATACCAGGAACCATTCCACCATTATAATCTAAAGATTCACGACCGGCAATTACTAAATCATAGCCACCATCTTGCACTACTTTGGCTAATTGCTTCGCAACTGAAAAGCCATCCGTTGCAGCCGTATTGACTCTGATGGCAGCATCGGCACCAATAGCCAGTGCTTTACGCAACGTTGGTTCGGTTTCAGGACCACCTACATTTACAACTGTAACATGGGCTCCTTGCTTTTCTTTAAACCACATAGATCTTGTTAGGCCGAATTCATCATTAGGATTGATGATAAATTGTACACCATTAGTGTCAAACTTTGTATTGTCATCAGTAAAATTAATTTTTGATGTAGTGTCTGGTACATGACTGATACATACTAATATTTTCATTTTAAATAATTTATATGTTTTTAATAGTTACAAATAATAGTAACAGAGAATACTTGCTTTTTAAGTATAAACTGATACTATAGTTTAGGAGCCACGAAGTTAATTATTTATTTCTGAATATTTACTATGCACGCATAATAAATTTTAAATAATTCTTTTGAGTATAGTTATTCAATAATTGTTATTTTTGCAACTCGAATTAAAAATGAATTTAATGAAGACAATTCAATTTAGAGAAGCTATTTGTGAGGCTATGAGTGAGGAAATGCGCAGAGATGAAAGCGTATATTTAATGGGTGAGGAAGTAGCAGAATATAATGGTGCTTACAAAGCATCAAAAGGAATGTTAGATGAATTTGGTCCTAAACGCGTTATTGATACACCAATTGCTGAGTTAGGTTTTGCTGGGATAGCGGTAGGTTCAACTATGACAGGAAACAGACCAATTGTAGAATACATGACTTTTAACTTTTCTTTAGTTGGTATTGATCAAATTATAAACAATGCTGCTAAAATCAGACAAATGTCTGGTGGACAATTTAAGTGCCCAATCGTGTTTAGAGGTCCGACAGCATCTGCTGGCCAATTAGGAGCAACGCATTCACAAGCTTTTGAAAGTTGGTTCGCTAATACGCCTGGTTTAAAAGTGGTAGTGCCTTCAAATCCTTATGATGCAAAAGGATTGTTAAAATCCGCTATTCGTGATGATGACCCTGTTATTTTCATGGAAAGTGAGCAAATGTACGGCGATAAAGGGGAAGTGCCAGAAGGTGAATATACCATTCCATTAGGTGTTGCTGAAGTTAAGAGAGAAGGAACGGATGTTACTATTGTGTCATTTGGTAAAATAATTAAGGAGGCCTATGCTGCCGCTGATATTTTAGCTAAAGAAGGTATTTCATGTGAAATAATTGACTTGCGTACGGTAAGACCAATGGATAAAGAAGCTATTTTAAAGTCGGTTAAAAAAACAAATAGGCTGGTTGTTTTGGAAGAAGCCTGGCCATTTGGAAATGTTTCTACTGAAATCACTTATATAGTACAATCTGAGGCATTTGATTATTTAGATGCGCCAATTATAAAAATAAATACGGCTGATACTCCTGCACCATATTCACCTGTTTTATTAGCTGAATGGTTGCCTAACAGTGAGGATGTTATTAAAGCAGTAAAGAAGGTTTTATACAAATAAAAAATTAAAATTCACGTTATATAAACTTCATTAGCATGATTGTTGATGAAGTTTTTTTATATTATGCAAATAAAATTAATCATTACCCTTTTCTTTTTCGGAACTTTCTGTCTTTTATCGCAAACTAAAGTGAGTGGATATGTGTTTGATGAGTATGATCAACCTGTCTCATTTGCCAATATCATTTTCAAAGGATCTACATTAGGAACCATTACTGATGAAAACGGAAAATTTTATTTGGAATCCAGTGAAACCTGGAGCACTTTAATCGTATCATTTATTGGTTACGAGATGATTGAAGTACCGTTAAGTAAAAAGGTGAATTATGACTTAAAATTCATTTTAAAGGAACAAGCGGCTCAACTGGATCAAATTTTAATTGTTACGGGAAAACAGTCTAAAAAGAATAATCCGGCAATAGATTTGTTAAGGAAAATCTGGGAACATAAACGTAAAAATGGATTAAAACAATTCAATCAGTACCAGTATGACAAGTATGAAAAGGTTGAATTTGATCTTAACACCATTGATAGTGCTCTTATAAAAAGCAAACTTTTTAGAGGTATGGAATTTGTATTTAGTGAAGTAGATACTTCTAGAGTAACCGGAAAAACATATTTGCCAATATTCATTAATGAGGCAGTTTCAAAGGTATATGGAGATAATACAATCCGTAAAGAAAAGAATGTTTTAAGCGGAAATAAAAATTCCGGGTTTAGTGATAATCAAATTATCATTGACTTTATTCAAGATTTGTATTCAGATTTTAATGTTTATGATAACTATTTGAAATTTTTTGACAAGAGTTTTGTAAGTCCACTCTCAAGAACAGGTATTAACACGTACAATTATGTACTTTCAGATAGCGCCTTTATTGATAATAAGTGGTGCTATAATATTATTTATTATCCTAGAAGAAAAAATGAACTAACCTTTAAAGGAGATTTTTGGGTAGCAGATACCACCTATGCTATCAAAGAAATAAATCTTCAGGCATCAAAAAGTGCCAATATCAACTGGGTAAAGGATATTTATATTGAACAGGAGTTTGAAGTTTTAAATGACTCTTTGTTTTTAGTGAAGCGAGATTATATGATGTCAGATTTTGCAATCAACAAAAAGGAAAAGTCCAGAGGGCTTTATGGTAAAAGGACCACGCTTTATAATAATTATCTCTTTGATAAAGAATTGGATAAAAAATTCTATGAAGAAGTGGTTTATAACTATGATAAAGATGTGTATGCCCGAGATGATTCATTTTGGGAAGAAAACAGGCTTGAAGCATTAAATAAGGATGAAAAAGGGGTTTATAAAATGTTAGACACCTTGAAAACGGTTAAAAAATTTAAACAGATTTATAATTTAGGGAGTATTTTGGCATCCGGTTATATTGAATTTAATCAGTTGCCTTTGGATTATGGGCCTATTTTTTCAACTTTTGGATTTAATGAAGTTGAAGGTTGGCGATTACGAGCCGGAGGTAGAACGTATTTTGGAAGAAATGATCTTTGGAGACTAGAAGGGTTTTTTGCCTATGGATTTAAAGACAATAAATTTAAATATGGGATGTCTGGAAAATGGTTACTAGACAAAAAAAACAGATTAATAATTTCTGGTGGTAATAGGCGTGATATAGAACAGATAGGTGCTAGTTTAACCTCGTCAACAGATGTGCTTGGAAGAAGTCTAGCTTCATCTTCTGTATTTACCGTAGGTGCAAATGACAAGCTTACTTCAATAAATCTAACAAGTATTGCTGTTGAATTAGAACCATGGCGAAATGTTATTTTTAGATTGGGAGGAAATTACCGTACATTAGAATCGGCTTCACCAACCTTTAGTTTAGATTATAACACGCCAAATGGCTTAGAATCTGAAATAAAACAATATGAAACAACTTTTTCAGTATCCTATTTCCCTCGACGAAAAATGACAGGATTTGGTGTTGAAAGACTTGAGATTAATGATGATTATGCGCATCTGTTTGCTCAAATAAGCCGAGGAGATAAAAGTATCTTCAATGGTGATTTTGATTATACAAAATTACAAATGTCTTATATTCAGCCATGGCAGATTGGAGGTATAGGAAGGTTAACAACTACTATTGAGGCAGGAAAAACCTTTGGGGCAGTACCCTTAGGTTTATTAAGTGTTATTCCGGGAAATCAATCTTATTTCTCAATATATAACACCTTTTCGCAATTAGATTTTTACGAATTTGTTTCTGACACCTATACTTCATTAAATTTTGAACATAATTTTAATGGACGATTTTTGTCAAGAATTCCCTTTTTAAGAAAATTTAATTTGCGTGAAATTATCGGAATACGTGGCGTTTGGGGTGAAATTTCAGATGAAAATATTGCCTTAAATGCAACTTCCAATCCAAATAGTATTCCCTTAGTTAGTCCAAATGATAAAGTGTATTATGAGTATAGTTTTGGTGTGGGTAACATTTTCAAAATATTCAGAATAGATTTTAATTTTAGAGGGAATTATTTAGAAAACCCTAATGCCAGAAAATTTGGTGTTACAGGAACTTTTGGATTCCATTTTTAATTTGAACTCATTTCCTGTTTTCAATTAGCTAATATTTTTAATTATTACATCGAGAATGTGATGAAATTTTTTAAAACTAATAATCTTTTATTGCTTAATAGTCAAGGGAAGAGTATCTTTGGCCCCAGTTTAAGAATCCTCAGTTATAGAGAGCGTAAAATTTTTAAAATAAATTATGACAAAGAAAAATGATTTAACCTTTGATGTATTAATAGAAATACCAAAAGGAAGTAGAAATAAATATGAATACGATTTTACTTTACATAAAATCCGTTTTGACAGAATGTTGTTTTCATCAATGATGTACCCAGGTGATTATGGATTTGTTCCGGAAACCTTGGCATTAGATCAAGACCCATTAGATGTTTTGGTATTAGGTACTGAGCCAACCTTTCCCATGGTAGTCATGGAAGTAAAACCAATTGGCGTATTCCATATGACAGATGAAAAAGGACCTGATGAAAAAATTATTTGTGTACCGGTTTCTGATCCAATATGGAGTAATAATAAAGATATAAGTGATTTAAATCCTCATAGACTAAAGGAAATTGAACACTTTTTTCAAGTATATAAAGATTTGGAAGAAAAGAAAGTAGATGTTGGAGGTTGGGGTAGTGCAGAAGAAGCAATTGAGATATATCATAATTGTGTAAAACGCTATGAAGAAAGTGAGCATAAGAAGAAAAGAACGTTTACTATATAAATTATTAGATTAATAAAATTTTGCATAAAAAATAAAGCCATCTTTAATATAAGGTGGCTTTTTTTATCAATTATATTTCACTAATTTTAGCCGTTTCAAAATAAAATTAACTAACAACTAATGTATTAATATGGAATTATTAGTAAAATTTCTGCCTGCTTTCGGAGTCTTAGGTCTTCTATTTGTATTTTTCAAAAATCGTTGGATAACTAAACAGGATGCGGGTTCACCAAAAATGACAACAATAGCAAAGCACATCGCCGATGGGGCTATGTCATTTTTAAAAGCCGAATATAAAATTTTGGCCATTTTTGTTGCTGCAGTTGCAGTATTATTATTTTTTAAAGGGAATGCTGAAGAAGGTTCCAATGGCATGGTAGCCTTATCTTTTATAGTAGGAGCTATCTGTTCTGCTTTAGCAGGATTTATTGGAATGCGAGTTGCAACAAAAGCAAATGTTAGAACGACTCAAGCAGCTAGAACATCCTTAGGGAAGGCTCTTGAGGTTGCTTTTGCTGGTGGTTCCGTTATGGGATTAGGTGTTGTAGGCTTAGGTGTTTTAGGTCTGAGTAGTTTATTTATGTTGTATCAGGATTTATGGCCAGGTACAGAAAATATTCCTATGGTCTTAAACGTGCTTTCTGGATTTTCGTTAGGAGCGTCGTCTATTGCTTTATTTGCGCGTGTTGGTGGCGGTATTTATACCAAAGCAGCTGATGTCGGTGCGGATTTGGTTGGAAAAGTAGAAGCAGGAATTCCTGAAGATCACCCATTAAACCCTGCTACTATTGCTGATAATGTTGGAGATAATGTTGGCGATGTAGCCGGAATGGGAGCTGATCTATTTGAATCTTATGTGGGCTCCATTATAGGTACTATGGTTTTAGGAGCTTATATTTTTACTCCTGAATTTGGAGGTTTAGGAGCCGTATATTTACCATTAGTTCTTGCGGCTGTGGGAATTGTAATGTCCATTGTAGGAACGTTTTTTGTCCGAGTTAAAGATGGTGGTTCACCGCATAAAGCTTTAAATTTAGGCGAATTTGGGTCTGGATTTTTAATGATTGTAGCTTCCTATTTTATCATTGAAGCAATGATTCCAGATTCTGTTGAAGGATTACCTTTTGGTTCTTTCGGTGTTTTTATGGCGACACTGGCAGGTTTAATATCTGGTTTTTGTGTCGGGAAAGTTACTGAATATTATACTGGTACAGGATCAAAGCCTGTCGCGTCAATAGTAAGACAATCAGAAACCGGATCAGCAACTAATATTATAGCTGGTTTAGGCGTAGGAATGATGTCAACTGCACTGCCTATTTTATTAATAGCAACAGCGATTATGGTTTCTCATTATTATGCAGGTTTATATGGTATCGCTATTGCTGCAGTAGGCATGTTGGCAAATACAGGAATTCAATTAGCGGTTGATGCTTATGGCCCAATTTCTGACAATGCAGGTGGTATTGCTGAAATGGCCGAATTACCAAAAGAAGTGCGTGAAAGAACTGATAAATTAGATGCCGTAGGGAATACCACTGCCGCTATTGGAAAAGGATTCGCTATTGCATCAGCTGCCTTAACGGCCTTAGCATTATTTGCTGCTTTTATGAAAACAGCAAATGTTACCTCAATTGATGTGTCAAAACCAGATATTATGGCTGGTTTGTTAATAGGTGGTATGTTGCCATTTGTATTTTCTGCATTATCTATGAATGCAGTAGGACGTGCAGCTATGGCTATGATTGAAGAAGTTCGTCGCCAATTTAAAGACATTCCTCAATTACATGCGGCTCTAGAAGTGATGAGAAAATATGATTCAGATATGTCAAAAGCTACAGAAGCAGATAGAAAAATATTCGATGCTGCTGATGGCTATGCAGAATATGAAAAATGTGTTGAAATTTCAACTAAAGCATCTATAAAAGAAATGGTGTTGCCTGGGCTTATGGCTTTAGCAGTTCCTGTAGCAATAGGTTTTATTGGAGGTCCGCAAATGTTAGGAGGCTTATTAGCAGGTGTTACTACTTGTGGTGTGCTCATGGCTATTTTTCAATCAAATGCTGGAGGTGCTTGGGATAATGCTAAGAAAATGATTGAGGCTGACGGACGTAAAGGAACTGCTGCACACAAAGCGGCTGTGGTTGGTGATACCGTTGGAGATCCTTTTAAAGATACTTCCGGACCATCTTTGAATATCTTATTAAAATTAATGTCAGTAGTTGCTTTGGTGATTGCTCCAAGTATCGCTTTGGATGCGGATGCTGTTTCTGCTTATGCTGAAACCGGAAATACTTCAAGTAAGGAAATAAAAGTTACGATGGAAAGTAATGATGCTGGAATTTTTATGGCGACTGTTACTACCGTTATTAATAATAATGGAGAGGAGTCTGTTTCAGAACAAGTATTTGAAGGCACAGAAGAAGAAGTTAAGGCTGATATTGATGCTTTGAAAGATAAAAAAATTAAAGCAAAGGTTCTTGTTGAAAAGGTCCTTGACGAAGAGGTCAATTAGAAACTAAAGATTTTTATAAATAAAAAAACCACACTATTTAAGTGTGGTTTTTTTTATTCTTAATAAAATTTATAATTTAAAACAACCCATTAATTTCTGCATCAATAGTATTAATAATGGTTCCTAAATCTTCAGGTTTTTCAACGAAATCTAAATGATCGACATCAATAATAAGAAGTTTGCCTTTGTCATATCCATGGATCCAGGCTTCATAACGCTCGTTCAGTCTACTTAAATAATCGATACTGATAGAATTTTCATAATCTCTTCCTCGTTTATGAATTTGTGATACCAAATTAGGAATGGAGCTTCGCAAATAAATTAAGACATCTGGTCCTTTAACAAGCGACTCCATTAAATCAAAAAGAGACTTGTAGTTTTCATAATCTCTATTGGTCATTAATCCCATGGCATGAAGATTAGGTGCAAAAATATGCGCGTCTTCATAAATGGTTCTGTCCTGAATAATATCTTTGCCACTCTTATGAATTTGCAAGACTTGTCTGAATCTGCTATTTAAGAAGTAAACCTGCAGATTAAAACTCCATCGCTCCATTTGATTATAGAAGTCATCTAAATAAGGATTGTCTACAACATCTTCTAGTTGAGCTTCCCACTTATAGTGTTTTGCTAGTAATTTTGTAAGCGTAGTCTTTCCAGCGCCTATGTTTCCTGCAATAGCTATATGCATAATATCAGTTGGTTTTTAATTGGAATTTTTGAAGGGTTTCATCGTTGTAAATATACAAGGTTTCATTGGTTACTAAAAACTGATTTATTAACAAATTTGGAATTTTAATTGGACTTAATTCAGTAGATTCCTTTTTTAAATAAAACAGAGAATTTCCTTTTTTTAGTACAATAGCACCATCACTTTCATCCATACTAGTAAAACCCTCGTTTTTTATTTTTGAAATTAAGGTTCCGAAATAATTATAGATTAGTAAATAATCGTTGGTGAGTAACCAACAATAATTATAATTACTTTTTATATCTATCACGCCGCTTGAAATAGGCAACGTTTTAAATCGAGTGTTGTTGTTTTTATAATCAAAAACTTCAAGTTGTTGGGAATCTTGATTAAATATCCAAAGGGTATTATCATTTCCGGTAGAAATATATGAAACACTTCTGTAGGGTTGCCTATTATTGAAATCAATTTTAAAGATTTCAGCTAACCTATTGTCAAGAATGATGGCCGTATTGAAATCTTTGTAAAACAAGTTTATTTTTAAACTATTAAAGGCATTGGCAGAAGTAATATTTCCTAATTGTAAATTATTATATGATATGGTTTTATCATTGTTTTTTTTATAAAGCACATTATTGTTGATGTAGTAAACAGTATTAAAATCATCAACATCTATTAATTTTTCAATATTTAATGGTGTTTTATCAATAAAACGTGTTTCAATAGATTCTTGTGAAAATATTGATATTGAGATAAGTAGAGTTATTAAAAGAATATGCTTCATAAAGATTTGAAAATTACAAAAACCAAATCATTTATGATATTTTGTAATGTTAAAAAGGGATTTATTGTAAACCGAAAAAACAAATAATTAACTTAAAGAGTAATAAATATAATTGCTTTAGAAAAGTATTTTATATTTTTCAAAATAAACTATTACTTAAATTATAAGTCTAATTTATATGTTAAGCAATTTTATTATAACAAGAGTGTTAAATAAAATGTAAATACCCATATATCGTTTAATCATTCAGTATGTTTGTTAAACAGCAGTTGCTTTTTTTAAGAAACTTTTATTAGGATATTTCAAATGAAAACAAATATTTTGAAACCATTTTTTGTCATTAGCTTTTTATTTTTAAACAGCTTATTATTATCTGCTCAAGAATTTCAAGGGAAAGCGTATTATTTTTCTAAAACGACAATGGATATGAGTCGCTTTGGTGGTGGGCGTCAGTTAAATGAACAACAGAAAAAACAAAGAGAAGCTCGAATGAAACAATGGTTGGAAAAAACCTATGTTTTAACTTTTAATAAAGAGGAGTCCATATTTGTTGAAGATGAAAAATTACAAGCACCCGTTGGAGGGAGAGGTCCAAGTATTTGGGGAAGTAGTTTTTCACCTGGTCCTCAATATAAAAATTTAAAAACAAACATTTTTTTACAAGATCAGGAATTCTTTGGAAAGCAATTTCTAATTAAGGAAGATATGCAGCCTTTAGATTGGAAGATGGGAACAGAATCTAAACAAATAGGCCAATATACTTGTTTTAAAGCAACGACCACTAAACCTTCCTCTGAGATTAACTGGACAAGAAATTCAAGAGAAGAAAAAGATAATAATGCAGAAGGGAAGACGGATTCAACTAAAACCAGCGATGTTGCAAATACTAAAGAAGAATCTGTTTTGGATGAGATTGAGATGATTGAAATTGAAGCCTGGTATACACCTATGATTCCGGTGAGTCAAGGGCCAGGAGAATATTGGGGACTTCCTGGTTTAATATTGGAAATTACCGCTGGAAATACAACCATGCTATGTTCTAAAATTATTATGAACCCAAAGGAAAAAACTAAAATTGAAGCACCCGAAAAAGGAAAAATTGTAACCAAGGAGGAGTATAATGAAATTATTACTGAAAAGATGGAAGAATTCAGAAATAATAGAGGTCGAGGAGAAAACGTTCATTCTAGAAGTTAAGAAGCATTAATAACTAACTAATTAAACTTATTTTATAATAAAAATGAAAATTAATTCTATTAATATATCTTTTGTAGCAGTATTATTGTTTTTAACAATTACTGTAACCTCTGCCCAAGATTTTCAAGGGAAAGCGTACTATTTTTCGAAAACGCCTATGAATCTAGGAGCCTGGGGAGCTAGATTGAGTGAACAACAAAAAAAACAAGTTGAAGATCGTTTGAAAAACAGATTAGAGAAAACCTATATTTTGACCTTTAATAAGATAGAATCAATTTATAAAGAAGATGAAAAATTAGATGCCATTTCAGGAGCTACAGATTCATGGGGGAATAATTTTTCTCCTGGGCCACTATACAAAAATGTGAAGACTAATACTTTTGTGCAGAATCAAGAATTTTATGGTAAACAATTTTTAATTAAAGAAAAGTTGCGGCCTTTAGACTGGAAAATAGGTACGGAAACTAAGCAAATAGGTAATTATACATGTTTTAAAGCGACTTGTAAAAGAACGGATTTTGATGTTTCTTGGAGGAATTTTTCTTGGGATAAATTAAGAAATAATAATTTAGAAAAGACGTCTGATTCTACAAAAACTGATGTAGTAGCTAAGTTAAATTCAGAGACTTTAACGGAGAATATAGATATGGTGGAGGTTGAAGCATGGTATACACCTATGATCCCAGTTAGTCAGGGTCCAGATGATTATTGGGGCCTTCCAGGTTTGATACTTGAAATTAGCGTTAATAATACAACCTTGCTTTGTTCTAAAATTGTAATGAATCCGGAAGAAAAAATTAAAATAGAAGCCCCAGATAAGGGAAAAGAAGTCACAAAAAAAGAATATCAAGAAATTATTAGTGTTAAAATGCAAGAAATGAGAGATAATCTTGGCAGAAACAGCGGAAGACGTCCTTGACTTTCCAAAATATCTTTTTAAAATCAACATATTGATTAATCAATTCACATGAAGAATTTTATTTTTTTGATGTTACTTAGTTTAGCCAACATTTCTTTTGCCCAAATTAAATTGCAAGGAGTAGTTAAGGATAGTATTGGCAATCCGCTGGAGTTAGCCAATATAATTGCTATAAATGAAGAAACAAAAGCTTTAGAATCTTACGCAATTACGGATCATGAGGGCGTTTTTAAACTGGCATTATCGAAAAATGCTAGCTATACTTTGCAAGTGAGTTACATAGGTATGAAAACCTTTATAGAAACTATTGCCGTTAAAGAAGAAGATATAAGCAAAGATTTTTCTCTGATATCTGATAATGTCCTAGATGAAGTTGAACTTACTTATGAAATGCCGGTAACGGTAAGAGGTGATACGTTAATATATAACGCCGACTCTTTTAAAAATGGTTCTGAAAGAAAACTTGAAGATGTCATAAAAAATCTACCTGGAGTAGAAATTAATACCGATGGACAAATAGAAGTTGAAGGTAAAGTAGTCAATAAGCTAATGGTTAATGGAAAGGATTTTTTTGATGGAGATACCAAATTAGCCACCAAAAATATTCCGTCAAATGCAGTAGATAAAATACAAGTATTAAGGAATTATTCTGAAGTTAGCCAGTTAAGTGGTGTTACTAATAATCAGGATAATGTAGCAATGAATATCAAGCTTAAGAAAGGTAAAGAAAACTTTTGGTTTGGAAATGTGACAGTGGGTGCTGGGAAGTCTCCGGATAATGAACTTTATTTGGCACAACCAAAACTATTTTATTACAGCCCAAAATTCAGCCTTAATTTTCTTGGAGACTTAAATAATACGGGAGAAGCGTCATTAACACGTCAAGATATTAGAGGTTTTGGAGGTGGTTTTAGACCTCCAAGCCAAAGTAGCGGCACCAATCTTAATTTAGGGAGTAATGCCCTTAACTTTTTAACACGAGAAAACAATGCCCTTGAGGTTGAAAACAAATTAGGTGCAACCAACTTTAGTTACTCACCAAATCAA
This sequence comes from Yeosuana sp., assembly GCA_036525815.1. GTDB lineage: Bacteria > Bacteroidota > Bacteroidia > Flavobacteriales > Flavobacteriaceae > Yeosuana. The sequence continues at coordinate 35,465 of DATCZQ010000184.1, forward strand.
GCTTTGGATATTAGCGGATTTGCCATTTACAATAGCAGTCGTATTACTTCAAAAGAAAATAATTTTAAGCGATATACAGATTCTGATCAAGGTATTCCGAATGAAGCAACTGAGCAAACCAGTAAAGAAAATTCTAATCAAGGTTTGTTGAAATTAAGTTCTACTTATAAACCTAATTTAAGTAATCAATTTGATTATGATGTTTTAGGTAGAATTTCAAAGGATTCTCAGGATCAGATTTTTTTCTCATCGGTTTTGGGAAATACAATTCAGTTTGAAGAGAATACGCCGTATAGTATTAATCAAAATATTAATTATTACTATACTTTAAATGATACTAACATATTTGCTTTTGAAGTGCAACATCTGTTCCAAGATGAAGATCCGTTTTATAATGCTTTTATTGAGGATAAAACCAACTATGCAACCACTGCAGATGCTTTAGGGTTAAATAGCTCTCAATTAGGCTATGATATTGGTCAAAATAGGCGAATAAAATCAAACCAATTAGACGCTAAACTTGATTATTATAATATTCTTAATGCAAAAAGCAATATCAACTTAACTTTAGGTAGTATATTAAGTCGTCAAGACTTCAATTCTAATATCTTTCAATTTCTTGATGATAGCTCCATATTTGATCCTAAGCCTACTTTCAATAATGGTCTTGCTTCAAACGATATACAGTATAATTTTAGTGATGTATATTTAGGTATTCATTATACCCTCAAAGCAGGTAAATTTACTTTTAGGTCTGGTTTTTCTGCGCATTCATACGGAAATAAAAACAGTCAGTTTGGTGAAGAATTAAAGGATAATTTTTTCAGGATATTACCAGATTTTGAAACGCGTATTCAATTTAAAAAGAGCGAAAGTTTAACCTTTAATTATAATATGCGAAATCAGTTTACTGATGTGACGCGATTGGCACAGGGCTTAATTTTAAATAATTTCAATAATATTCAATATGGTAATCCAGATTTACAAAATGCTTTGTCACATAATTTAAGTTTATTCTACAGTAGTTTTAATCTATTTAACTATACCAATGTATTTGCACGTGTTGCCTATTCTAAGAATATTGATCAGATAAGACAATTAACAGATTTCGAAAATGTCATTAGAACCAGCACTTTTTTTAACTCAAATTTTGCTGATGAAAGTGTCAATGCTTTTGGTAGAATACAACGCACTTTTGGAAAGCTAAGAGCGTCGTTGAATACAAATTTCAACTACAGTAAAATTAATCAGTTTATACAAGGAAGACAATCGGTTAATGAAGGATTCAATCAATCTTATAGGCCGGGATTGCGCACTAATTTTAAGGTCGCACCAAATGTGAGTTTTGTTTACCAATATAGTGTGTCAATTAATAATCAAGGAACTACTAAAACCACCTTTTACACCAATGCACCAACTATAGATTTTGATGCTTATATTTGGGATTCGGTTACTTTTAAAATGGATTATGCTTATAACCGTCAAAGTATTAGAGGAGGTGAAAGTGATTCTTTTCAAACGTGGAACGCCTCCTTGTCATATAGAAATAATAAAGAGAGCAAATGGGAATACGAAATTAAAGCGACAAACTTATTAAATATTGATTCTAAGATAAGAAACAGTGCTAATAATATTTCTGTTTCAGTATCTGAAACCTTTATACAACCACGTTTTGTGACATTTAGAGTGCGTTATGAGTTGTAAAATAATATTATTCTCAAAAAATTTATAGTATACTCAAAAAAACACACTTTCTAATTTTGAACAAAATTGGGCCACCTGTTCATGTATTCAATGAATGGATCGCTGAGTCCTTCCTTTTTTAAATAGGATTTACTAACAGGTAATGGTTCAGGTTTAAAATTTGGATTTTCTATAACGCGATTAGGAAAATCATGATGTAAAATGGCAGCCCTTCCAATAGTTACAAAATCTACTTTATTTTTTAAAATCTCATGAACATCATGGCCTGAGCTTATTTTACCGGCAACTGTTAATTTCACACCTTTTAAGTTTAAACCTGTAAAATGATCTAACAAGGTTTTGTCTTGATAATTTAAATCTTCCGGCATTTTAAAACAATCCCAAAGAGAAATGTCTAAAAAGTCTATAAGATTTGTGTTTATTAAATTTTGAGCAACTCTTTTTATTTCTTTTAAATCCATCCCGAATCGCTCTGGAGATAACCTCACCCCAATTAAAAAAGAAGTGCCACACGCTTTTCTGACTCCTTCTGCAATATCAAAAATAATACGGCTTCTGTTTTCTAAAGAACCTCCGTATAAATCTTGACGTTTGTTAATCTCTTTACTTAAAAACTGACATAATAAATACCCATGAGCCCCATGAATTTCAACCCCGTTATAACCTGATGTTTTAGCTCTAATAGCTGCTTTTATAAAAGCATCAATAACTCCTTTGGTTTCCTCAAGGGTAAGTGCTCTGGAACCTGTTTCTTCATCAATAGACGGGCAGACAGGTTGTTGGTTGATCAGTTCTTTTGGCGCACGCATACCTGCGTGATGTAATTGAACAACAGCTAAAGCTCCGTGTGATTTCAATTCTTTGGCTAAACGTTTGTGACCTTCAATATGTACATCACTAAAAATACCTAATTGTCCTTGAAATCCTTTTCCGTTGTCTTGTACATGTGAAGCACAGGTCATTACCAGCCCAAATCCGCCTTGTGCTCTCATACTGAGCCAATTGAATTCCGCATCAGATAAGATGCCGTTTTCAAAACTTTGGGTATTAGTTAAGGGTGCGAGCATAAATCTATTTTTCATTGTTGCTCCACAACGAAACTTAATAGATTCTGACACAGTTTTCATAAGATTATAATTGAAAAGTTTTTTTTACTTTATCTACATAATCAAGTTTTTCCCAGGTAAATAACTCCACATCCAGAGTTATGGATTCACCATTTGGCTGAGTAAATGTTTTGGTCACTATTTCATTTTTACGGCCTAAATGACCGTAAGCCGCTGTTTCACTATAAATAGGAGCGCGTAATTTTAAACGCTCTTCAATAGCAGCCGGACGCATATCAAATAGTTTAGAGACTTCTTTAGCAATTTCCCCATCCGTCATGTTAAAAGGACAAGTGCCATAAGTGTCTACAAAAATAGAGGTAGGTTCAACCACACCAATTGCGTAAGATACCTGAACTAAAATCTCATCAGCTACACCAGCGGCAACCAGATTTTTAGCAATATGGCGTGCCGCATAAGCCGCACTTCTATCCACTTTGCTTGGGTCTTTTCCGGAAAAAGCACCACCACCATGGGCGCCTTTGCCACCATAGGTGTCTACAATAATTTTACGACCTGTCAAACCAGTATCGCCATGTGGTCCACCAATAACAAACTTACCAGTAGGGTTAATGTGATAAATGATATCATCACTAAACAGTGCCTGAATATGTTCGGGTAATTTTGCAATAACTCTTGGGATAAGAATATTAATAATATCTGTTCTAATTTTTGCCAACATCGTCTCATCTTCATCAAAATCATCGTGCTGTGTCGATACCACAATAGCATCAATACGCTGTGGGATATTATCATCGCTATATTCAATAGTAACCTGACTTTTAGAATCTGGTCTTAAATAAGTGATCTCTTGATTTTCTCTTCTTAAGGCGGCTAATTCAATAAGAATGCGATGCGATAAATCCAGTGCTAAAGGCATGTAATTCTCAGTTTCATTGGTAGCATAACCAAACATCATCCCTTGGTCACCTGCACCTTGCTGCTCTTTACTAGCTCTATCTACACCTCGATTGATATCTTCAGATTGTTCGTGAATGGCCGAAAAAATACCACATGAATTACCATCAAACATATATTCACTTTTAGTATAACCTATTTTGTTAATGGTCTCTCTTGCTATTTTCTGAACATCTAAATAAGTGGTTGATTTCACCTCGCCAGCAAGCACTACTTGCCCAGTCGTTACTAAGGTTTCACAAGCTACTTTTGAATTGACATCAAAAGCTAAAAAATTATCAATTAATGCATCACTAATTTGATCTGCCACTTTGTCTGGATGTCCTTCAGATACACTTTCGGAAGTAAATAAATACGCCATTTATATTATTTTATGTGAAAGATTTGACGATAACGTCGAAGGAAGTTTACACTGCCTTTAGCATTTTTATTTATACTAAATGGTTTAGTATAAGAGGTTGCAATCAGTCAAATCTTTCCTCTATTATTTGTAGAGGCAAAATTAATAAAATAAAAGGAATGAGAAATATAATTTCACTTTTTTTAAGTAAAACATATTGTTAGTTTTATTAAAAAAGGACATGAATGTTGAGTGTTTTTGTAAAATGGCAATATTTTAGTTCATTTTTTTAATATTGAACATCATAAAAAATTTAAATTAAAATATTATAAATCAAAGTTTTACGTACTATTAAAGTGTGATGAATTTAAACTTAAATACTAAAGAATTGAATTATTAAAAGCGTAATAATTTAATTTCGAACTTTATTTTAATAAACATAAGAAGATAATGCTTTAAATTATCTAAATCTAGTATGAATAAATTAAATAAGTATAGTAAAACAGTTACTCAAGATCCAACGCAACCTGCAGCACAAGCCATGTTGCATGCCATTGGATTAACGGAAGAAGATTTTTATAAACCAATGATAGGTATTGCAAGTACAGGTTATGAGGGAAATCCCTGTAACATGCATTTGAATGATCTGGCCAAACTTGTCAAAAAAGGAACGCAAAATGAAGACATTGTTGGTCTGATTTTTAATACTATAGGTGTAAGTGATGGAATTTCTATGGGAACTCCAGGGATGCGTTACTCATTACCGTCTAGAGATATTATTGCAGATTCTATGGAAACTGTAGTGCAAGCCATGAGTTATGATGGCTTAATTACAGTTGTGGGTTGTGATAAAAATATGCCAGGAGCCTTAATGGCTATGATTAGGTTGAATAGACCGTCAATTTTGGTATATGGAGGCACCATTGATTCAGGCTGTCATGAAGGAAAGAAACTGGATGTCGTCTCCGCTTTTGAAGCATGGGGTAGTAAAGTTGCTGGAACCATGAGCGAAACGGAATTTAAAAGTATTGTTCAAAAAGCCTGTCCAGGGGCTGGTGCTTGTGGTGGTATGTACACGGCAAATACAATGGCATCCGCAATAGAAGCCTTAGGAATGACTTTGCCATTTAATTCGTCTAATCCTGCGACAGGAGAAGAGAAAAAGTTAGAATCTGTAAAGGCAGGAGAGGCTATGCGTTTATTGCTTGAAAATGATATTAAACCTTCAGATATTATAACGAGAAAATCATTAGAAAATGCCATTCGTTTGGTAACTATATTAGGAGGTTCGACGAATGCTGTTTTACATTTTTTAGCAATAGCAAGAGCGGCCCAAATAGATTTCACTCTTAAGGATTTTCAAAATATTAGTGATAATACGCCCTTTTTAGCTGACTTAAAACCTAGCGGAAAGTATTTAATGGAAGATGTGCATGCTGTTGGAGGTATTCCAGCCGTTTTAAAATATTTATTGAAGAAAGGATTATTGCATGGTGATTGTTTAACAGTCACAGGTAAAACCTTAGCTGAAAACTTATTGGACGTTGCAGATTTATCAGAAGGTCAAGACGTTATCAAGCCTTTGGAAAATCCAATAAAAATTTCCGGGCACTTGCGCATGCTTTATGGTAATCTAGCTGAAGAAGGTAGCGTTGCTAAAATTACCGGAAAAGAAGGCCTTAGATTTCAAGGAAAAGCAAAAGTATTTGATGGCGAATATGCTGCAAATGATGGGATTAGAGATGGTAAGGTGAAAAAGGGAGATGTGGTGGTCATTCGTTATGAAGGACCTAAAGGAGGTCCTGGAATGCCAGAAATGTTAAAGCCTACGGCCGCTATTATGGGTGCTGGTCTAGGAAAAGAGGTGGCTCTTATTACAGACGGTCGTTTTTCTGGTGGAACCCACGGGTTTGTGGTGGGACATATCACGCCTGAAGCTCAAGAAGGGGGAACTATTGCGTTTGTTAAAGACGGAGACACCATTACAATAGATGCTGAAACTAATTCAATTGTTCTGGAAGTGTCAGATTCAGAATTACAACAAAGAAAACAAAACTGGAAAGCACCAAAATTAAAATTTGATCGTGGTGTGCTTTATAAATATGCAAGAACAGTCTCATCCGCCTCTAAAGGATGTGTGACTGATGAATTTTAAGGAAGACTTATGAATACAGAAACAGAAAATAAAACTAAAGAATTGGCTCAAAAAACCGAACGAATTACGGGAAGCGAAGCCATTATAAGATGCTTAATTGAAGAAGGGGTCGATATTCTTTATGGATACCCCGGTGGCGCTATCATGCCTGTGTATGATGAGTTATATAAATTTAGAGATAGAATTCATCACGTGCTTACACGCCATGAACAAGGCGCAACGCATGCCGCTCAGGGTTATGCTCGCATTTCTGGAAGAGTTGGTGTTGCTATGGCGACATCAGGTCCGGGTGCGACTAATTTAATTACAGGTATAGCAGATGCGCAAATTGATTCGACGCCTTTGGTGTGTATAACTGGTCAGGTTTCTTCTCATTTATTAGGAAGTGATGCCTTTCAGGAAACTGATATTGTGGGTATATCTACTCCAGTAACAAAATGGAACCATCAAGTAACCAAAGCTTCTGAGATACCTGAAGTCATAGCAAAGGCTTTTTATATTGCTAAAAGCGGAAGGCCAGGACCAGTGTTAATTGATATTACAAAAGATGCTCAATTTGAGGAATTGGATTTTTCATATAAGAAATGTGCTGGAATAAGAAGTTATAGTCCAATACCTAAAATCAATATAAATACAATTGAAGCAGCGGCCTCTTTAATAAATCAGGCTAAAAAGCCTATGATTGTATGGGGTCAGGGGGTTATATTAGGTAAAGCAGAGGCTGAATTAAAAGCCGTTATTGAAAAAGCAGGTATACCGTCTGCCTGGACCATTTTAGGAGCTTCGGCCTTACCAACATCGCATCCGCTTAATATAGGCATGGTTGGTATGCACGGTAATTATGCACCAAACAGATTAACGAATGAATGTGATGTCCTTATTGCTATTGGGATGCGTTTTGATGACCGCGTTACAGGTAATTTAAGCACCTACGCAAAACAAGCCAAGATTATTCATTTTGAAATTGATCCGGCTGAGGTTGATAAAAATGTTAAAACTGATATTGCCGTTTTAGGTGATTCCAAAGTTAGTTTAGCGGCTATTTTACCTCTTTTAAATGCTAAATCTCATTCTGAATGGCTTCAAGAATTTAAAGATTTATATGATATTGAATTTGAAAAGGTAATAAAAAATGACCTGCATCCAACCAAAGAAGGTTTAACCATGGGTGAAGTGCTAAATGAAATTAATCTTCAAACTAAGGGGAATGCGGCTATTGTTTCTGATGTTGGTCAACATCAAATGATTGCTTGTCGATATGCCGATTTCAACATTTCAAAAAGTAATATTACTTCTGGTGGATTAGGAACTATGGGCTTTGCGCTTCCTGCAGCTATCGGTGCCAAAATGGCGGCGCCGGATAGAGAAGTAATTGCGATTATCGGGGACGGCGGTTTTCAAATGACCATTCAAGAGTTAGGGACTATTTTTCAGCAAAAAACACCTGTTAAAATAGTGGTTTTAAATAATGGGTTTTTAGGAATGGTTCGCCAATGGCAACAATTGTTTTTTGATAAGCGATATGCTTCTACAGAAATGACAAATCCAGATTTTGTCGCTATTGCTAAAGGTTATTACATAGAAGCCAAACGAGTTAAAAAAAGAGAAGAATTAGCGGAGGCCGTTAAAGAAATGATTGCCTCAAAAGAGGCTTATTTTCTTGAAGTTTGTGTTGAAAAGGAAGATAATGTATTTCCAATGATCCCGTCAGGAGCTTCTGTTTCAGAGATTAGATTAAGTTAAGTTTTTAGAAAGAAAAAAATGAACGAAGAAATAAAATCATTCACCATATCAGTTTATACCGAGAATAATATCGGGTTATTAAATAGAATATCGGCCATTTTTCAGCGCAGGCATATGAACATTGAAAGTTTAACAACCTCTCAGTCAGAAATTGAAGGTGTAAACAGGTTCGTTATTGTGGTTAATATCACTGAAAATCAAGCTAGAAAAGTGGTGAAACAAATAGAAAAGCAGGTCGAAACGATTCGAGCGTATTATCACACAGATGAAGAGACTATATATACTGAGTCTTGTATGTTCAAAATAAAATCTTCTTTACTATTTGAAGAACCTCAAATTCAAAATATTATTAAAGATAGTAATTCACAGATTGTGACTGTAAACAAAGAGTTTTTTGTATTAGAAAAATCAGGCAGACGCCATGAAATTGAATCGCTTCGCAGAGATTTAAATGTATTTGGAATCATGCAGTTTGTGCGTTCAGGTAGAATAGCAGTAACAAAAAGTGAAATGAAAATAACAGAAATGCTTTTGGCATTCAATAATCAATAAAAACAAGAAATGGGAAATTACTTTAACACACTGTCGTTAAGAGATAAATTAAATCAATTGTCAAAGTGCAGATTTATGGATACTTCAGAATTTGAAGATGGTGTAAATGTTTTATTAGGAAAAAAAATTGTCATAGTTGGTTGCGGGGCACAAGGCCTAAATCAAGGGCTCAATATGAGAGATTCTGGTTTAGATATATCTTATACTTTGCGTGAGGCTGCTATAAAGGAGAAAAGAGCATCTTATGTAAATGCCACCAATAATGGCTTTAAGGTAGGAACTTATGAAGAATTGATTCCATCAGCTGATTTAGTGTTAAACTTAACTCCAGATAAACAACATACCAGTGTTATAAAAGCGATCATGCCTTTAATGAAAAAGGGTGCAACCTTGTCCTATTCTCACGGCTTTAATATTGTGGAAGAAGGCACCCAAATACGTAAAGATCTTACGGTTATTATGGTAGCGCCAAAATGTCCGGGTACGGAAGTAAGAGAAGAATATAAAAGAGGTTTTGGAGTGCCAACATTAATAGCTGTTCATGAAGAAAATGATCCAGAAGGTAAAGGATGGGCGCAAGCTAAGGCTTATGCTTCAGCTACTGGAGGCGATAGAGCCGGTGTTTTAGCATCTTCATTTGTAGCCGAGGTAAAAAGTGATTTGATGGGAGAACAAACCATACTTTGCGGTTTGTTGCAAACAGGATCAATCCTTTGTTTTAATAAGATGATTGAAAAAGGAATAGATGCTGGGTATGCTTCCAAATTAATCCAATATGGTTGGGAAACAATTACTGAAGGTTTAAAATATGGAGGTATTACCAATATGATGGATCGTTTGTCTAATCCAGCAAAAATTAAAGCATTTGAATTGTCTGAAGAATTAAAAGATATTATGCGTCCACTATTCCAAAAGCATATGGATGATATTATGGAAGGAAACTTTTCAAAAGGAATGATGGAAGATTGGGCTAATGATGATAAAAAATTGTTAACCTGGAGAGCTGCAACAGCAGAAACTGCTTTTGAAAAAACACCAGCGGGTAATGTAAAAATTTCAGAACAAGAATATTACGATCATGGGGTTTTAATGGTGGCTATGGTAAGAGCCGGAGTAGAATTGGCATTTGAAGCTATGACGGAGTCAGGAATTATTGATGAATCTGCCTATTATGAGTCTTTACACGAAACACCGCTAATTGCAAATACCATTGCAAGACGTAAATTATATGAAATGAATAGTGTGATTTCTGATACGGCTGAATATGGTTGTTATTTATTTGACCATGCCTGTAAACCATTATTATCAGATTTTATGAAGAAGATAGATACTGATGTTATAGGAAAGGCTTATTCAAAAGATAATGGAAAAGGTGTTGATAATGCTAAATTAATTGAAGTGAATAAAACGTTAAGAGAACATCCAGTTGAAAAAATAGGAACCTTTTTAAGGGCTTCAATGAAGGCAATGAAACCCATTATATAGTTAATATTATTATGAAAAGGTAGGTTACCTTTGTTGTATAATTAGTCATATTATAAAAGTCGAAACACCTTAAACGTTTCGACTTTTGTATTTTGTGAAGTTTTATATAAATAGAGTATTTAACTATTGTTAAACGAAAACGTTTTCGTTGTAAGTTATTTGTTTTCAATTGATTAAATGCTTGAAAACACTTTATTATTTCAAGATTTTTCATTTTTAAAATGACATCTGAAATAAAATATAAGTATATTAGCTCGAAGTAATTAATTCATTTGTATTCTATGAAAACATCCTTTTCTGACATTCCCGAAGCCTATAAAATAAATGCTCCTTTACATCAAAATACTTATTTGGTATCAGGAGAATTAAAAAAATGGGAAGGAGAATCGTCCAATGTATACTCTACAATTTCATCGACAGAAACCTATAAGCCAACATGGTTAGGGAGTATTCCAAACCAAGGCAAACAAGAAGCTCTGGAAGCCTTGGAATCTGCCTGCTTGGCGTATGATAAGGGGCAAGGGTTATGGCCAACTATGAAAGTTTCTGACCGTATCAAGTGTATGGAGACTTTTGTTGAAATGATGAAAACCAAGCGTGAAGAGGTTGTAAAGTTATTGATGTGGGAAATAGGCAAGAATTTACCAGATTCACAAAAGGAATTTGATAGAACGGTTGATTATATCTATGATACTATTGAGGACTACAAGAAAATGGATCGGGATAGTGCTAAATTTATTAAGAGCGATGGTATTTATGCGCATATCAGACGTGGTCCACTTGGTGTTGTTTTGTGTTTAGGTCCTTATAATTATCCGCTTAACGAAACTTTTTGCTTATTAATACCGGCCTTAATTATGGGTAACACGGCTATTTTTAAACCAGCAAAACATGGCGTATTACTTATAACACCACTTTTAGAAGCTTTTCAAAAAAGCTTTCCGAAAGGGGTCGTTAATATTATTTTTGGCAGAGGTAGAGCAGTGGCCTCTCCCATTATGGAATCAGGAAGAGTAGATGTTTTGGCCTTAATAGGTAACAGTACCTCGGCTAATGCTTTACAAACAATCCATCCAAAGAAGAACAGATTAAGATTAGTTTTAGGTTTAGAGGCTAAAAACCCAGGGATTGTGTTGCCAGATGCTGATTTGGATTTAGCTATTGATGAATGTATTGCAGGAACCTTGTCTTTTAATGGTCAGCGTTGCACCGCACTCAAAGTGTTATACGTCCATAAGAATATTATTGAGGAGTTCAATAGGCGGTTTTCATTGCGCGTTGATGCTTTGAAATTTGGAAATCCGTGGGAACCAGGTGTAAAATTAACACCGCTTCCCGAAAAGGATAAACCAGCTTATATCAAAGAATTAATAGATGATGCTAAAAATTTGGGGGCAAAAATCATTAATGAAAAAGGAGGACAAATAACTGAGAATTACATTTTCCCCGCCGTTTTGTATCCAGTCAATAAGTCCATGCGGGTTTTTAAAGAAGAGCAATTCGGTCCAATAATTCCAATTTTACCTTTTACTGATATAGCGGAACCATTAGATGATATGGCTGAATCAAATTATGGTCAGCAGGTAAGTGTTTTTGGTAAAGATGTAAAAAAGTTAGCGCCTTTAATCGATACTTTGGTCAATCTAGTATGTCGTGTTAACTTAAACAGCTCTTGTCAGAGAGGTCCAGATGTCTATCCATTTACAGGAAGAAAAGATTCAGCCTTTAGTACATTGAGCGTTCATGATGCGCTTCGTTCATTCTCAATAAGAACTTTTGTGGCTTCAAAGGACAATGATTATAATAATGCCATTCTAAAGGAGCTTTTAAACAAGAAAGCGTCTAATTTCATTAGTACAGATTATATTTTATAAATTAAAATTAGTGAAATAAGTGAGTTTTTTTTTATTTTAGGCGGAATTATAAATGATCCCTTATGAAAATGATTAGAATTCAATTATTAGTTCTTTTATCGGCTACAATACTATTTAATTGTGGAGGAAAAGAAGAAAAGAAAAAGCAAGGGTTTTCATATGAAAAGTCAAGTGCACAGGAAAACTCTGAAGCAAAAAAGCTTGATGCCAATGTGGCTAATATAGTATTAACTGCTAACGATATGATGCAGTTTAATATTAAAGAAATAAAGGTTAAAGCGGGGCAAAGGGTAAGACTCACCTTAAGGCATATAGGTACATTAGATGTTAATATAATGGGACATAATTTCGTGCTCTTAAAACAAGGCGCTGATTTAGTAGCTTTTGCCACCGCTGCAGCAACTCAAAAAGAAAATAAGTATTTACCTATAGATACCGAAGATGTCATTGCTCATACGGACATCATTGGAGGAGGTCAAGTTGCTACCATAGAATTTGAGGCACCTGCTGTTGGTGCTTATGAGTTTCTATGCAGCTTTCCGGCACATTATGCCATGATGCGAGGTCAATTTATAGTTGAGTAACAATAAGTATTAATATTATTCTAGTTTCCAGCCTTCTCTATAAGTTCGTTTTACGAATTGATTAGCATGTTCAAAATTGGTTATTTTCATATTAGTAGCATCCCAAAGTAATTTTTTACGGCCTGGATATTCAAAACTATTACCAGTTTTTTTTCTTAGGTTATGACTTCTTATAGCTAAATTACCCATTAAAACGGATTCTGTAAGTGGCCCTGCAAAATCAAAAGAAGAAGTTAATTGCTTGTGTTTTTCACTGCCATATCCCTCTTTACAGGCTTCAGCCCATTTAGCTTGATGACCATTTTCAGGTAATGAGTTCGTGTTATCATCCTCTTCAAAATTTGCTTTTATAATTTCTCCTGTATTGAGATATATCTTAGGGTTTAGGCCATAAGTTCCACAAGTCATAATACCTTTATCTCCAATCATAATAACTCCATTGGTGCTGTTTTCGTCACCAATAGGGTAATCTGCTGGAATCAATTCTGGATGAAATGGACGTAAACCGCCATCAGTCCAGTTTAGCTTTACATCTGAGGGATTTTTTTCTGTAGCTGAAAATTTTAGTTGCGTTCTTGATGATGGCGGACAAGATTCAGGATAATAATCTGGTGTCCAGTCTTGAGTGAAGATGGATCCAACGCTACTTTCAACCTCAGTTGGATATCCTAACCCTAAAACTCTGTAAGGTGGATCCATTAAATGACATCCCATATCGCCAAGGGCTCCCGTTCCAAAATTCCACCAGCCGCGCCATTTAAATGGATGATATAAGGGGTTATAATCCACCCATTCCGCTGGTCCTATCCATGTATCCCAATCTAATCCATCCAAAATAGTTGGTTTATCAGTTGGAGTCTTAATACCTTGAGGCCAAACAGGTCTGTTTGTCCAAACTTCTACAAGATTTACGGTTCCTATCATTCCAGAATTAAACCAGTTAATCATGGTTCGAACACCTTGTCCTGAGGCTCCTTGGTTACCCATTTGGGTGACTATCTGGTATTTGTTGGCCGCTTCCGTGAGTACGCGGGCTTCATAAATATTATGAGTTAATGGCTTTTGTACGTAAACATGTTTGTTTAATTGCATGGCGGCCAAAGTAATAACGGCATGTGTGTGATCAGGAGTAGATACTGTTATGGCATCAATGTCTTTAATTTCGTCTAAAAGAATTCTGTAATCTTTAAACTTTTTAGCTTTCGGAAAAAACGAGAAAGTGCGGTTAGCGCTATTCCAGTCTACATCACAAATAGCAGTAATATTTGAAGCCCCTTTATTGTAAACATTTACAGCATCACTATAACCTTTGCCACCAGCCCCAACAATGGCGATATTTAATTTATCACTTGGCGGAATAAACCCTCTTCCCATGACGTGTCTAGGTATAATGGAAATCCCAAGTGCTGTTAAGGATGATTTTTTAATAAATGAACGTCTGCTATTGGGATTGCTATTTTTTTTCATGATTTTTTTAAAAATTATCAGAAATTTTATAAGCTTCAATCACTTTTAACTCACCTTCTATACCATTTATTGAGTTGCCGTGCTCCATTCCTAAAATACCTTTATATCCCTTAGAGTGAATAAGTTTAAAAATATTATTGTAATTTATTTCGCCCGTTGTTGGTTCTTTACGGCCTGGATTGTCACCAATTTGTAAATAGGCAATTTCATCCCAACAACTATCAATATTTGGAATTAAGTTTCCTTCCTGTATTTGTTGGTGGTAAATGTCGAATAGTATTTTACAAGAGGGAGAATTAACGGCTTTGCATATTTGGTATGCTTGTGGTGAACGACTTAGAAACATACCAGGATGGTTTCTGAAATTTAAAGGTTCCAATACCATGGTTAGTTCATGTGGTTCTAAAATGGCAGAGGCTTGTTTTAGTGTTTCGATAACATTTTGGGTTTGAAAGTCCATGTTTAAACTTAAGGCTACAAATCCAGGAACAACAGTCATCCATCTAGCATTGATGCGTTTTGCCACTTCTACGGATTCTTTAATCTCTTTTAAAAAAGTTTCACGGATATCTATCTTACCTGTAGTAAGGGTAGGTTCATTCCAGTAAATGGTGTGTGCCACAAAAACACCCATTTTCATACCTCTATCTAACATGGTTTTTGCAATTTCTTCTTGTGTTTTAATAGAACGATTTTTCATGTTGTTGTCTTCAAACGCTCTAAAACCTTGATCGGCCATGAAGTTTAATTGATTGATAGGATCGTCACCAGCGTGATTTTTAAACATGCCTAAATGTGGTGCATAATTTAATTTAAAAGAATTCATTGTTGAATTTTGAATCTTATATCGCGAATTAATGGCGTTTATACCCGTAAATCCTAAGCCCAAAAAGGAAACTGCTGCTGCACTATTTTTTACAAATAATCGTCTTTGCATTTTGAAAGAAATAAGTTTATAATTCTAAAATCTCAATATTTTTAAATTCTATGGGATGACTTTCACTTTGTAGTGAGATATAACCACTCTTTACGGGATTACCTTCTTTAAATACGGTATTGAATTGACCGCCAAAAATTGGTTTTGAGTATGATATAACCTTTAAGCCATTAATTTTATGACTTATTAATGAATCATGATGTACTTCTATTTCAACATCAATCCATTCATCACCATAAAAAGTAGGACTTGATGATGGTATGCAATGTTCAGTAACCATTTGATTATTCATATTAACATGCATTCCAGGCGTGCATAAATTTCCGGTTGGACGTTCAATTTGTTCTATAACACCACCTAATAATTGTACTTCAAGTGAAACAGGGAAATTCTGATTTAATTCCATGCTTTCTGGTGATTGAGAGTGAATCATGATACCACTGTTTTTCTTTGCCCATTCTTGTCCGCCTTTAGCTTGTTTTCCAACAAATCTATATTGTAGTTTTAAAATATAATTTGAAAAAGGCTTTTCATAAAAAATATGACCGAATGATTCTCCGAAATCTTCATAACTATCGTATAAAACTTTTAAAAGACCGTCTTCAACTCTAAAAGTATTGTGAATATTTTCTCCTAGAGGATACCCCTTAATTTTTACTACCCAGCCAGTTAAATCTTTACCATTAAATAATTGAATCCAATTTTCAGTATCATTCTTTTGGCAAAAACTTAAAAGCGGGAAACATAGAATAAAAACCAGTAAATTTTGGATAAGACGCATCAATTGATTTTTTTTTGAAATTTTATTTTAATGACCATGATTTTCCTCCTGTCAATTCTTGTAAATCACCACAATAGTATGCTGCAGGTATTGGGTCATATTTTAAAACACGTTCACCTATTTCTTCTGAAGTAACATAAGCCATAATAGTAATATCTTTTAGACTATTTAAAAATTCAGATTTGGTTAATTCCAATGATTCTGGATTAGCCGCTCTTTCTTCATCTATCTCACCTTTTACTAACATATGTTGATCTAAAACGAACTTATAATTGTCTTCAGTAAGTTTATCAACAGACTCAATTCCATCTTGCTTTAATATTGAAACCATCATCTTAAATCCGTTTTTTACCCGATGTTGTTGTTCGTCTTTTAAAACCTCATTAATATATTTATCGATAAATTGAGGCACATTCATTTCAGTTGCAGATGGTAACTCCGTTTTCGGTAAAATGACATCCACAAGTTTGGTTAAAACAACACCCTCTTCAATATTTAAAAAATCAGGAACCCATGTTTTAACATCACTGGTACAGCTTTGTAACAAACTTAAAATGGTAGGTGTGGCCACTAGGTATCCCGTTGCAAAACCCATATGCTTTAATACATCTCTTCTGTTCATCGTGCAAAAATTATAAGTTATTTGATTTTAATTGTTCTGCAGCATGGTTCGCAGCTCTTGCCGTAAAAGCCATATATGTTAAAGATGGATTTTGACATCCTGCTGAAGTCATAAACGAGCCGTCTGTTACATATACATTTGGACATGCATGTATTTGATTAAATTCATTTAAAACAGAAGTTTTAGGGTCTCTACCCATTCGTGCAGTTCCCATTTCATGAATACCTAATCCCATGGCTCTCTTATGGACTTCATCATATCCTTCAACATCTTTAAAACCAGCAGTTTTTAGCATTTGTACAGCCTGTTCCTGCATATCTATGCGCATAGCTAATTCATTGTCTCCAAAATCAGCATCAAAAGTTACTGTTGGTAATCCCCATTCGTCAAGTTTTTCGTAATCAAGATACATTCTGTTACTATGATCTGGAAGGGTTTCACCAAATCCTGTTAAAGTAATATTCCATTCACCTGGTTTTAAAATAGCTTCTTTTAATTTGGGTCCATATTTTAATTCTGCAACTAATTCTGAAATACTTTCTCTTGTGGCTCCACCTTGGTATCCATAACCTCTTTTAAAATCGTTGGTGTCTGTTTTGCCTCCTAGGTTTCTAAATCTTGGAATATAAATGCCATTGGCTCTTCTTCCTTTATTGTACTTGTCTTCAAAACCATCTGCTTTTGCACGCGCTCCAACTTTAAAATGATGGTCCATGATGTTGTGACCCAATTCTCCGCTATCATTGCCTAGACCATTAGGAAAACGTTCAGATTTTGACTGTAATAATATAGCAGCTGATGCTATTGTTGACGCACACATAAAAATTACTTTTGCATTATAAATGGTTGTTTCTTTAGTTTCAGCATCAATCACCTTAACACCAGTTGCTTTTTTCGTAACCTCATCATAAATAACCTCATGTACTATGGAATTCGGTTTTAATGTCATATTTCCAGTAGCTTCAGCCGTTGGAAGCGTGGATGAATTACTGCTAAAATATGCTCCAAAAGGGCAGCCTCTAGCACATCTGTTTCTGTATTGACAGGTACTTCTTCCCATTCCAGGTTTAGTGCCTTCTGTAATATGCGCAGTTCTTCCAATAGTCAATAGTCGCCCATCATCAAAATTATCAGCAATTTTAGATTTTAAAAGTTCTTCAACACAATTAAGATTCATTGGTTTTAACAATTTCTGATCGGGGAGTTGTTTTAGGCCTAAATTCTCACCACTTACCCCTATAAATTCTTCAACCTTATCATACCAAGGCTCAATATCTTTATAGCGCACTGGCCAATCAACAGCGATGCCATCATTTTTATTAGCTTCAAAATCGATATTACTAAGGCGGTAGCTTTGTCTGCCCCACATCAATGAGCGTCCTCCTACGTGATAACCGCGAATCCAATCAAATCGTCTGTCTTCATTATAAGGATGTTTGATGTCGTCCACAAAAAAATGCTGTCTGTCTTCTTTGATTGCATTTTCATCTCTAGCCTGTTTAAATTTTCTCTCCCTGGTTTCTCTTTTTGGATCACCTCCATTCGGAAAATCCCAAGGATCCATGTTCGCTGTGGTATAATCTTCAATGTGTTTAACCATCCTTCCTCTTTCAAGGACCAGTGTTTTTAAACCATTTTCACATAGTTCTTTGGCGGCCCATCCTCCCGATATACCTGTGCCTACAACGATTGCGTCATACGCTTCGGCTGAAACTTTAAAATTGCTATTAATCATTTAAATGTGAATTTTATTGTTAATTTGATAATAATATAGGTGTAAAATTATACTTATCTCGGCAAATTAAGTATTTTGCATATCAATCATGTTTAATTTTTTTCAGTGAAGATAAATATACAAAAAATAACTCCTTTTGAAGCAGATGGAATTGTGTATCAAGCAGACACTTGTTTGCCTCTTATAGATGCTGTAAAAAGGAAAAAATTAAAATTTAAAGCACTTGCCAGATATACCTACCCTGGCGACAGGCTAACGGATGACACTCTAGGGCTTAATAGCATAGGATATTGGGATGCCAATGAACCTCAAGACTGGGGTTTGGACTGGCATAGAAATGAAGGTATTGAAATTCATTTTTTAGAATCTGGCACGATGCCTTATGCTCAGCAGAATAAAGAAATGGAGCTGTTGCCTAACTATCTTACTATTACAAGGCCATGGGAAGCTCATAAAGTTGGGAGTCCTTCCATTGGAATTGGTAAGTTTTATTGGGTTATTTTAGATCTTGATGTAAGAAGACCGCACCAAAATTGGGTCTGGCCGGACTGGGTTATGTTAGCGCCAAAAGATCTTGAAAAACTGACCATTATTTTAAGGCAAAACGAAAAAATTATTTGGAAAACAGATAAACGAATCAGAGACTGTTTTCAACGTATTGGAAAGGCCGTAGACACCGATGTTGAAGGAAGTAACTCTTCTAAAATAAGGTTATTAATAAATTATTTATTGATACTGCTTTTAGATTTATTGGTTGAAGAAGAAGTTGAATTAAATGAGCAACTGACGGATAGCTCTAGAAGTGTGAGATTATTTTTAAGCGAGTTGGATAATAATTTATCAGAAGTATGGTCTATTGAGGACATGGCAAAATCAGCAGGGGTGGGTTTGACTAGATTTACGCATCATTGTAAACAGTTGACTAATTTAACCCCTATGCGTTATTTAATGATGAAACGCATTGAATGGTCAAAGGAAATTTTAATGAATAAAGAATTTCTAACGGTTTCAGAGGTGGCTTTTGCTTGCGGGTTTTCAACGAGTCAGTATTTTTCCACGGTTTTCAAAAAGCAGGCAAAATGCACGCCGGTTGAATTCAGACAAAAAAAACTAGAGGCAGTATATTAATTTTGTTTTTGTTTAAATTCTTTCACTGAATAAATATACACAAGAATGGTAAATGGATTTTATATTTTTCAGTTCCAATATATTTTAATAAACTAATCTATGAAAACAATCAGTTTTTCAAATAAATGGGCATCTTCCATATTTTTAGTGTTTTTGCTTTTATTATTGAGTTGTGGTAAAAATGAAAAAAGGACAATAACTGAAAAAATTGTTAACACACCATCTGAACCATTTTTCGAATTATCATTAGCCCAATGGTCATTGCATTTAATGTTTAATGAAAAAGGTGTAAGCCCATTTGAATTTGCAAGAATTGCAGATTCTTTAGGTTTTAATACACTGGAATATGTGTCTCAGCTTTACACAAAACAGATTAAGGAATTGGGTTTTGAAACTGTTATTGATTCTCTTAAAAAAGAAAGTGAAAAATATAATTTGAAAAATAATTTAATCATGGTCGATAATGAAGGGGATTTAGCTAATCAAGATTTAGCGATTCGAAATCAAGCTGTTGAAAATCATAAAAAATGGGTAGATGCAGCCGAGAAATTGGGCTGTCAAGCTATTAGGGTAAATACCTTTGGTAACAATGATCCAAAAATTTGGGGTGAAACGGTTGTTGATGGCCTTAAAAAATTATGTGAATATGCAGCAACCAAAAATATAAATGTCATATGTGAAAATCATGGTTGGTTATCCTCAGATGTGCCTAAATTAATGCAGGCAATAAGTGCTGTTAATATGCCAAATTGTGGTACGCTCCCTGATTTTGGTAATTGGTGTATAAAACGAACTGAAGATAAATTTGGGGGAGAATGTTTAGAATTATATCCAGATAAATATGAAGGGGTTAAAATAATGATGCCCAAAGCATTTGGAGTCAGCGCAAAATCCTATGATTTTAATGAATATGGCTATGAAACTACCATTGATTATGCAAAAATGTTACAAATAGTTAAGGATTCTGGGTTTAAGGGTATTATTGGTATTGAATACCAAGGTGAAATAATCAGTGAAATTGAAGGAATTATAGCTACCAGGGCTCTTTTGTTAAATGTGGCGAAAGAATTACATTAATTAATTTGAAAATTAACTAACAAACTATTTTATGAAAAAATCAATTCAATATCAACTATCATTCATGATGTTCCTCGAATTTTTTATTTGGGGCGGATGGTTTGTAACTTTAGGTTCTTTTCTTGGCTATAATTTGAATGCTACAGGAGCTGAAACGGGTATGGCTTATTCCACGCAGTCATGGGGCGCTATTATTGCACCTTTTATCATTGGTTTGATTGCAGATAAGTTTTTTAATGCAGAGAAGATTTTAGGCGTATTGCATCTCGTTGGTGCGGTATTGATGTATCAAATGTCACAATCAACAGAATTTGCAACTTTTTACCCTTATGTTTTGGGTTATATGATTGCTTACATGCCAACCTTAGCCTTAGTGAATTCGGTTTCCTTTAATCAAATGAAAGATCCTGCAAAAGAGTTTCCTTTTGTTAGAGTATTTGGAACCATTGGTTGGATTTTGGCCGGTTTAATTATAAGTTTTGTTTTTAAATGGGATTCTATTGAAAATATAGGTAATGGGATGTTATCAAATACTTTTACTATGGTGGCGATAGCTTCCGGTATTTTAGGGGTGTTTAGTTTTACACTTCCAAAAACGCCGCCTAAAGGGAAAGGTGAAAAAACAAGGATTTCAGATATTCTGGGATTGGATGCTTTAAAATTATTAAAGGATAGAAACTTTTTAGTATTCTTTCTATCATCAGTTTTAATTTGTATTCCATTGGCTTTTTATTATCAAAATATCAGTCCTTTTTTAACTGAATATAAAGTTGAAAACTCTACTGCATGGGCCTCTATCGGGCAAATCTCAGAGGTAGGATTTATGCTGTTATTACCGTTCTTTTTTAAAAAATACGGATTCAAAAAAACAATTCTTTTTGGAATGTTAGCATGGGGTATTAGATACGCATTATTTGCTTATGGGAATGCTGGCGATTTATTCTTTATGCTTGTAATAGGGATTGCCTTGCATGGGATCTGTTATGATTTTTTCTTTGTTTCCGGTCAAATATACACCGATTCAAAAGCTGGTGATAAGGTAAAAAGTGCAGCTCAGGGCTTAATCACATTGGCCACTTATGGCATAGGGATGTTAGTTGGATTTTGGGTTGCAGGCAATATAGTAGATAGGAACCTATTAGCAGATAGTGCGCATAGTTGGCAGGATGTTTGGATGTTTCCAGCATTTTTTGCTATCGGTGTTTTGATATTTTTTGCAGTATTATTTAAGAACGAAAAAGTAGAATATAAAGCATAAAAAAATATTTCATGAGTTCAAAAATCAGATTAGGTATATTAGGAGGGGGTGGTGATTCTTTAATTGGAGTACTTCATAGAATCGCTTCTGCAATGTATGATAAGTATCAAATTGTAGGTGGTGTTTTTAACCCGGTTTGGGAAGAGAATATAGGGTTTGCAAATAAAATAGGTTTACCAACAAATAGAATTTATAAGGATTTTGATACTTTAATTGAAGAAGAAATTAAACTTCCGGTGAATGAAAGGATGCAAGTAGTGTCCATTCTTACACCAAATTTTCTTCATTTTCCTATGGCAAAAAAGCTGTTGGAAAATGGATTCAATGTCATTTGTGAAAAACCAATGACCACGACTTATGATGAGGCTAAGATTTTAAATCAAACTTTAAAAATGGCTCAAACCGTATTTGCAGTCACTTATACCTATACAGGTTATCCTATGATACGTCAAATGCGGGAGATGATTAAAAACGGTGAATTGGGAAAAATCCAAAAAGTAGATGCGCAATATTATCAGGGTTGGATAAATCCTATTATTCACGACAAGGAAAAACGTTCCACAACCTGGAGATTAAATCCCGAAAAATCTGGAATCAGTTGCTGTATTGGAGATATAGGAACTCATGCTTTTGATATGATTGAATATGTTTCTGGTGAAAAAATAGAATCAGTATTGGCAGATTTAAATTATTTATATACAGATAACAAAATGGATATTGACGGCACCGTTTTACTACGCTGTTCTAATAATGTAAAAGGGCTTATATGCACAAGTCAAATAGCCACAGGAGAGGAGAATAGTTTTATAGTAAAGATTTATGGAGATAAAGCTGGCTTAAAATGGGAGCAGGAAAATCCTAATTATTTATACTTGATGGAAGATGGAAAACCACTCCGTGTGTTAAAACCCGGGCATGCTTATAATAGTGATTTATCTAAAGAAGGCACCAAATTGCCACCGGGACATCCAGAAGGTATTTTTGATTCAATGGGGAATATTTATAAAGGTGTTGCAAAGGCGATTAATAAGGAACCCTATAACCATGGTGAATTTCCAACGATGGTTGACGGAGTAAGAGGTATGGGTTTTATTGAAAAAGCTGTTGAGTCTCATCAAAAAGGAAATATTTGGGTAACTATTGAAAACTTAAACTAATGAAAACGATTAAAGGACCAGCTATATTTCTCGCACAGTTTATGGATGAAAAAGCACCATATAATTCATTGGATGGATTATGTAAATGGGCTAGCGATTTGGGTTATAAAGGAATTCAAATGCCTACTTTAGATTCTCGATTAATTAATCTAAGCACAGCAGCAGAAAGTCAAACCTATTGTGATGAGCTTTTAGGTAAAATAAATTCTTATGGATTAGAACTAACTGAGTTGTCAACTCATATCCAAGGACAATTAGTAGCGGTCCATCCGGCTCATGATATGATGTTTGATGTGTTTGCACCTGACAAGTTAAAAGGAAAACCAAAGCAAAGAACGGCTTGGGCTATTCAAGAAATGAAATATGCCGCCATGGCGAGTAGACGATTAAATTTGAAAGCACATGCTACCTTTTCAGGGTCTTTATTATGGCCCATGATGCATCCATGGCCACAACAGCCAAAGGGATTGGTAGAATTGGGTTTTAGTGAATTAGCAGATCGGTGGTTGCCTATCTTAAATACTTTTGATGAGAATGGGGTGGATGTTTGCTACGAAGTACATCCTGTAGAAGATATTCATGATGGCGATACGTTTGAACGCTTTTTAGCCGCTACAGGTAATCATAAGCGTGTCAATATTTTATATGATCCCTCACATTTTGTTTTGCAACAACTGGATTATATTACTTATATAGACCATTATCATGAATTTATAAAAGCATTTCATGTAAAAGATTCTGAATTTAATCCTACTGGAAAAAAAGGGACCTTTGGAGGGTATAATGATTGGAAAGATAGGGCAGGACGTTATCGTTCTCCGGGAGATGGACAGGTTGATTTTAAAAAGGTATTCTCTAAACTAACAGAATATGGTTGCGACGTATGGGCTGTTTTAGAATGGGAATGCGTGATCAAGAGCCCTGAGCAAGGTGCCAGAGAAGGAGTTCCTTTTATTTCAAAACATATTATTGAAGCCACTCACAAGGCATTTGATGATTTTGCAGGAGGGGAGACAAATCCAGAAAAGTTAAAACAAATATTAGGAATTTAATTTTAAATGTAATTATGAATAATCTATTTGGGAATCTACTGAGAATATCAATATTTTCATTATTTCTTGTGGCGTGTCATTCTAATAAATTAAAAGAAAATAATAAAGAAGCAGTAAATATTGGTATTTATGAAGGTGTTTTTATTGATATAAATGACACCATCATTTCCGATAACATCGATCCTAATGTAACAATTGAAACCCATTTATTAAAAAATTTAAGCTTAACTAAAAGAGAAGATTTTTGGGGAGCTAAAAACAATTTTCATTTACACGCCATGGGTAGTATCAATGTTCCAGAAAGTAATTATTATTACTTTAAACTTGTAAGCTCTGGAAGTGTGTTATTTAAATTAAACAATAAAGATTTATTTATTAAAAACCAGAGAATTCGTAAAAAAGAAACAGATAGTGCTAAGACTTATTTGGAAAAAGGTTATACAATTTTTGAGTTTGAATATTTTCCAGGTTATCAGGATTCTTATCTTGAGTTGGAATGGTCTAAGGACGGAAAGCAGTTCGAAGTAATTCCAGATTCCATTATTGGTAATTTGGACGCCTTTAGTGTTAAAGATTGGATTGCCCCTGATGAATCAGAGTCAGTTATGGTTCCTGACAATACCCTTACAGAAGCTGAAAAAAAAGATGGTTGGAAACTCTTATTTGATGGAAAAACAATGAATGGATGGCATACCTACAATAAGCCTGGAACCATTGGAAGTAAATGGAAGGCTGAGAACAACATGTTATTATTTGAAGGTAGAAAACGTTTTGAATTTTATGTTGCAGGGCGTAAAATAGAATTAGGACCAGTAAATAAAGTATTAGATGGAGGTGAAGACATTGTTACTGATGATGCCTTTGAAAATTTCGAATTACATTTAGAATGGAAAATATCTGAAGCGGGCAATAATGGGATCTTTTTTACAGTTCAGGAGAATAAAAAATATAAAGAAAATTGGAATACAAGTCCCGAAATGCAGGTTATGGATAATCAAAAACATAAGGATGGACTCATAAATAAGCATAGAGCAGGAGATTTATATGATTTAATTGCTACAGATACTATAAGGGTAAAACCTTATGGTAAATGGAATAAGGTTCGTATCATAAAAAATAATGGAAAAGTTGAACAATGGTTAAATGGATATAAAGTAGTTTCCTATGATTTGAAGTCTAAAGAGTGGAAAGACCTCATATCTAAAAGTAAATTCGCAGATTTACCTGATTTTGCTAATCCGGGATTAGGCAAAATCGGATTTCAGGATCATGATAATGTAGTGTATTATAAAAATATAAAAATTAAAGTTCTTAAGTAATGTTAAAGAAGGTTATAATAACGTTTTCAATGATGTTTTTGGATTGTAATCAAATACCAAAGAGACTAGTGTCAAAGGAAAATCAAAGCATTATACAAATCGAATCAGTGCAGAAATCTGATTGGGTCTCTCTTTTTGATGGTACTTCTTTTGAAAATTGGCGAGGATATTTAAATATTGCAATGTATCCTGAATGGGTGATTGAAAATAATGCTATGGTTTTCACTCCCGGAAAAAAAGGTAGGAAGAATATTATTTCAAAAGAAAAATACACCAATTTTATTTTATCACTTGAGTGGAAAATCTCAGAAGGAGGCAACAGCGGTGTTTTTTGGAGTGTTTTTGAGGACGAAAAATTCCCTGAACCATACCAAACAGGTCCTGAAATTCAGGTGTTAGATAATGAAAGACATCCTGATTCATTTTTGGCGAACGGCACTCGTAAGGCAGGCTCTATATACGATATGTTGGCATATCCACCTGAATACATTCATCCTGCTGGAGAATGGAATCTCTGTGTACTTGAAATAAACCATCAATCTAACCTGGGGAAAGTAACTATGAATAGAGAAGAAACTATAACTTTTCCACTTCATGGATCGAAATGGGAAGAACTGGTATTAAATTCTAAATTTAAAGATTGGGAAGGTTTTGGGAAACATAAAGCAGGTCACATTGGTTTACAAGACCATGAAAACAAGGTTTCTTATCGTAATATAAAAATAAAGACATTGTAAAGGATTAATCATTAGACTATTACTAACAAAGGGCTTCAAATATTGAATGCCCTTTTTTATATTATTAATAGTTTTCCAAAAAAATACATTATTCCTAATGAATAGTTCTTTTTAAATAACTTTTGATAATTTTTTTAAAAAAGTAATAGTTTTTACTAGTAGTATTAAATAAAAATATAATTTTACTGTATGAATACATTGAAAAATAAAATACGTCCTTCATCTCCCGGATTGCCCGTGCGTAGTAATCGCCGCCGCTTTTAGTCTTTAGTTAGCTCAATCCATACGTAATTTTAATTTTTTTCATCTTGTATAAACTAGCATTCATAACATTTCAAAATATAATTAGTAGGTCAATTAACCACTATTTTATGTGTTATATTTTTCCCCGTCGCCCGTAAGGGTGTTATTCGTTATTTGAATTAGGTGAGTCCAGTTCATTATCTCCAAAGGATTAATTTTAAATTTTAATAAAAAAATAATAGATACAATACATGGAAATTGTAATTGCTGATAAATCACATAGTATGTACGCAGAGATTATTTGCGAAACCATTTCAGAATCTGCTGCAGTAAGAGGTACTGGTATCGCTAGGCGAACTCCGGAATATATCATAACAAAAATGGAAAACGGCAATGCTGTTATTGCTTTAGATGGGGATACTTTCGCAGGTTTTTGTTATATAGAAAAATGGGGTCATGGCAAATATGTTGCCAACTCTGGGTTAATTGTACATCCAAACTACAGAAATGCGGGTTTAGCAAAAAAAATTAAACATAAAATATTTGAACATTCAAGAACTAAATTTCCGGACGCTAAAATTTTCAGTATTACGACCGGTTTAGCTGTTATGAAAATGAATACTGATTTAGGATATAAACCTGTTCCTTTTTCTGAATTAACAGATGATCCTACGTTTTGGGATGGCTGTCAAACCTGTAAAAATTATGATGTGTTAACAAGAACGGAAAGAAAAATGTGTTTGTGTACAGGCATGTTATTTGATTCAAAAGCAAAGGATATTAATGAAAAAAAACAAGTGAAGTCAAAAGTGTTTCAAAGATTGAAGCATATCAAAGAAACCATGTTTTTAAAAAAGGATAAGAAATGATTTTAAAGAAAAAATTAGTAATAGCTTATAGTGGCGGTTTAGATACTTCTTATTGTGCAGTCAGTTTATCTAAACAATATGATGTACATGCAGTTAGCGTTAATACCGGTGGGTTTACGCAAAATGAAATTAATACAATTGAAGCAAATGCCTATAAAATGGGTGTTTCTACGTATAAAAATATTAATGCGGTGCCTTCATTTTATCAAAAAGTAATCAAGTATTTAGTTTTTGGCAATGTTTTAAAAAATAATACGTATCCCTTATCTGTAAGCGCTGAACGTATTATTCAGGCTATTGAAATAGTAGAATATGCGAAAAGCATTGATGCAGAATTTATTGCACATGGAAGTACCGGGGCCGGAAATGATCAGGTGCGTTTTGATATGATTTTTCAGACTTTGGCGCCAAAAATTCAAATAATTACGCCTATTCGTGATAAGAAATTATCCAGACAAGAAGAGATTGACTATTTAAAAGCTAATGGTATAGATATGTCATGGGAAAAGGCGAAATACTCTGTTAATAAGGGACTGTGGGGAACGAGTGTTGGCGGACAGGAAACGTTGACTTCAGAAAAACCTTTGCCTAGTGAAGCCTATCCCTCCCAATTAAAAAATGAAGGAGAAGAAAAGGTAACACTTACGTTTGAAAAGGGAGAATTCCTGGCATTAAATGGTGTGAAAAGTGAACCCTATAAAAATATTGAATTATTAAATAAAATGGCTTCCGCTTTTGCCATAGGCAGAGATATTCATGTTGGAGACACCATTATTGGTATCAAGGGACGAGTTGGGTTTGAAGCCGCCGCGGCATTAATTACAATAAAAGCACATCATCTATTAGAAAAGCATACCTTAACAAAATGGCAATTGCAACATAAGGAGTATTTGGCTGGTTTTTATGGGATGCATTTACACGAAGGGCAGTATTTAGATCCTGTAATGCGAAATATTGAAGCATTCTTACAAAGTAGTCAAGACAAAGTTAGTGGTGATGTTACCGTAAGTTTAAAACCTTATCACTTTTCCTTAGATGGTATTGTCTCTAAGCATGATTTAATGAATGCTGAGTTTGGAAGTTATGGCGAAGAAAATAAGGGCTGGACACCTGATGAAGCCAAAGGGTTTATAAAAATTATAGGAAATCAAAATAAAATCTATCAACAAGTAAACTCATAAATTATGATACAAGTTGGGATTATTGGAGGTGCCGGTTATACGGCTGGAGAACTGATTAGATTGCTGATGTTTCATAAAGAAACAGAAATTAATTTTGTTTACAGCACATCCAATGCGGGAAACCTAATAAGTAAGGTACATCAAGATTTAGAAGGTAGTTTAAATTTAAAATTTTCGGGAAGTATAAATTCAAATGTAGATGTGTTGTTTTTATGTTTAGGTCATGGAAATTCTATTAAGTTTTTAGAAGCAAATACCTTCTCAAAGAACACTAAAATTATTGATCTAGGGAACGATTTTAGATTATTAAAAGATAAACAATTCGGTGATAAAACCTTTGTTTATGGTTTGCCTGAACTACAAAGAGACCTTATAAAAAAGGCTCATTACATTGCGAATCCAGGATGTTTTGCAACGGCCATTCAATTGGCTTTATTACCCTTGGCAAAGCACAACTTAATTAAGAATGATGTTCATGTAAATGCCGTTACCGGGGCTACTGGCGCGGGTACTTCATTATCTGAAACAACTCATTTTTCTTGGAGAGACAATAATTTTTCATATTATAAGCCTTTTACGCATCAGCATCTGGGAGAAATCAATCAATCGGTGAAGCAATTACAAAATGCTTTCAATTCAGAAATTCTTTTTATGCCAAATAGGGGGAATTTTTCAAGAGGAATATTTGCCACAGTTTATACAGATTTTGAAGGAAGTGTTGAAGAAGCAAAGGCTTTGTATAAAACTTTTTATCAAGAAGCGAAGTTCACATTCGTATCAGATGAAGTATTGCATTTAAAGCAAGTGGTCAATACCAATAAATGTTTAATCCATTTACATAAACATAATAATAAGCTTTTAATAACGAGTGTTATTGATAATTTATTAAAAGGAGCTTCTGGGCAAGCCATTCAAAATATGAATTTAATGTTTGGATTAAATGAATGTGAAGGATTACAATTAAAGGCCAATTATTTTTAAATAAAAAACGAATTAATGAAAATAGCCATCATAGGAGCAGGAAATTTAGGAAAATCTATTGCTAAAGGATTGATAACAACTAATGCGATCACTACCTTATATCTTACCAGACGAAATGTTGACAGTATTAAGGATTTTGAAGGGTATAAGAACATTGTTCTAACCTCAGATAATGCTGAAGCTGTTAAGAATTCAGATATTTTAATTTTTGCGGTACAGCCAGCACATTTAGAAAAAATACTGATCAATATAAAGCCATTATTACATGATAATCATGTCTTGATATCAACCATCACAGGATTTTCAATTTCTAGAATGGAAAATATTATAGGTGAAGATAAATTTGTGATCAGAGCCATGCCAAATACAGCGATTTCTGTTGGGAAATCAATGACTTGCTTGTGTAGTAATGAAAAAGGCAAAGGTCGTATAAAAATAGCAGAAGCCATTTTTAATAGATTAGGAACTTCCATTGAAATTCCAGAAGATAAAATGCAGGCCGCCACAGTTATTTGTGCCAGTGGTATTGCTTTTTGGATGCGTCTAATTAGGGCTACGACACAAGGCGCTATCCAATTAGGATTTGAGGCCAAAGAAGCTCAGGAATTGGCGATGCACACGTGTTATGGAGCCGCGAGCCTGCTAATACAATCTGGAAACCATCCAGAACAAGAAATAGATCGTGTTACTACACCAATGGGTTGCACTATAGAAGGATTAAATGAGATGGAGCATCAAGGGTTAAGTTCATCACTTATTAAAGGTCTAATCACCTCTTTTGAAAAGATTAATCAAATTAAAAAAAATTAAAATGCCATTATTTGACGTTTACCCATTATACAATGTAACCCCAGTCAAAGGGAAAGATGTTTTTGTTTATGATGACAAAGGACTTGAATATTTAGACCTTTATGGAGGCCATGCCGTCATATCTATTGGTCATTCACATCCTAATTATGTAAAAGCCATCACAAACCAGGTATCCAACCTCGGGTTTTATTCCAATGCGATACAAAACCCAATACAGGTAGAGCTGGCAAACCGTTTGGAAGAGGTTTCAGGTTGTTCTGGTTATCAGTTATTTTTGTGTAATTCAGGGGCTGAAGCTAATGAAAATGCTTTAAAACTGGCGTCTTTTAAGACGAATAAAGCCCGCGTTATTGCTTTTAATAATGGGTTTCATGGAAGAACGTCTGCGGCAGTTGCGGCAACAGATAATCCATCAATTAATGCACCAATTAACCTACAGCAAAAAGTAACCTTCTTAGCTTTGAACGATATTGAAGGTGTAAAGCGAGAATTAGAAAAGGATGATGTTTGCGCTGTTATTGTCGAGTTTATTCAAGGAGTAGGAGGATTAGATCAGGGAACGGCTGAGTTTTTTGAACAAGTGGATGGGTTATGTAAATTAAACAACACTTTTTTCATAGCCGATGAAGTGCAGTCCGGATATGGGCGATCTGGAAAGTTTTTTGCCTTTCAGCATTATAAGGTAACACCTGATGTTATTTCAATAGCTAAAGGAATGGGTAATGGATTTCCAGTTGGTGGCGTATTAATTCATCCAAGTATTGAGGCTAAATACGGTATGTTAGGAACCACTTTTGGAGGAAATCATTTGGCTTGTGCTGCCGGTTTGGCCGTTTTAAATACTATAGAAGACGAAAACTTGATAGAGAATGTTAATCAGGTTTCTGAGTATTTTATTTCTGAAGCAAAAAAGATTGAACAAATAAAAAACATTAAAGGACGCGGTTTAATGATTGGATTGGAATTTGATTTTGAGGTGGCTGAGCTTCGAAAAAAATTGATTTATGAGCATCATATTTTTACAGGAGGTGCTTCCAATAAAAAACTCATTAGAATATTGCCGCCTCTTACAGTGACAACAGCGCATATTGACACTTATTTTATGGCATTAAAATCAGCATTATTAAATTTTTAAAATGAAAAACTTTAGTTCAATAAGTGATATAGAAGATATAAATGCTTGGATTGATGAGGCCAAGAGCCTAAAAGCTAACCCGTATTTACATAAGAATTTAGGGAATAACAAGACTATTGGATTGTTCTTTTTTAATTCAAGTTTAAGGACCAGGTTAAGTACTCAAAAGGCGGCTTTAAATTTAGGAATGAATACCATGGTTATGAATGTTTCTGGAGATGCATGGGGTATAGAGTTTGAAGACGGAACCATTATGAATGGCACAACTGCAGAGCACATAAAAGAAGCGGCAGCTGTAGTTTCTCAATATTGTGATATCATTGCAGTCAGGGCATTTCCAACATTAACTGATAAAGTAAAAGATGAAAGTGAATACGTTTTAAAAGCATTTATGAAATATGCTACAGTTCCCGTAGTTAATATGGAGAGTGCAACTGGTCATCCATTACAAGGGTTTACAGATGCTATGACTATTTCAGAATATGCGCAATCAAAAAAGCCAAAAGTAGTTTTAAGTTGGGCGCCTCATGTGAAGTCATTACCACATGCAGTGGCCAATAGTTTTGTTCAGGCTATGCAAAAAATGGAGGTGGAATTTGTCATCACGCATCCCAAAGGGTATGAATTAAATCCTCAAATTGTTGGAGATACGCCTGTTGTTTATAATCAAGAAGAAGCTTTTAAAAAGGCTGATTTTGTATATGTAAAAAACTGGAGCAGTTATAAAGATTATGGAAAAGTGTTGAATACAGATCCAAAATGGATGATTACCCAAAATAAATTAGGTCATGCGAAATTTATGCATTGCCTGCCTGTTAGGCGTAACCTCATAGTTGAAGATGCTGTTTTAGATAGTAAAAATTCACTGGTTATTCAACAAGCAAATAACAGAACCTTTGCAGCACAATTAGTGTTGAAAAAACTTTTAGAAAATGCCTAAAGAAAAATTATCGATAGTAAAAATTGGAGGGAATATCATTGAAGATGATGTTTCATTAAAATCATTTCTTGACATTTTTTCAGCTTTGGAAGGCAAGAAAATTTTAGTTCATGGCGGCGGTAAACGAGCGACAAGTGTGGCATCTAAATTAGGAATTGAATCGAAAATGGTCAATGGCAGAAGGATTACTGATGCTCAAACCTTAGAGATAATTACCATGGTTTACGGTGGTTTAGTCAATAAAAATATAGTGGCCCAACTACAGGCTTTAAATATTGATGCTATTGGATTAACCGGTGCTGATGCAAATACTATTTATTCAGAAAAAAGACCTGTAAAAGATATTGATTATGGTTTTGTTGGTGACGTAAAAAAAGTAAATCATCAATCAGTTGATAAATTAATTGAAGCTGGTTTTACGCCCGTTTTTTGTGCGATTACCCATGATGGTCATGGACAGTTATTAAATACGAACGCCGATACCATTACTTCACAAGTGGCTGTGGGTATGAGCCAAATTTATGAAACGGCCATTTATTATTGTTTTGAATTGAATGGCGTTTTAAACGATATTAATGATAAAGATTCGGTTATCAAGCATATTAATTTGGCCAGTTATAGCACTTTGTTAAAAGAAGGTATTATTGCTGAAGGCATGCTTCCTAAACTTGAAAATTGTTTTGATGCCTTAAAAAATGGGGTTGGAACAATAAACATGGGTAATACCTCAATGCTCACAAAAGAAAATGATAATTTTACAAGAATAACTTTATAATATGACGCTATCTGAATTAACCAATGATGCTATATTTCTATTAAAAGAGTTGATAGAAACCGAGTCGTTTTCGTCTGATGAAGACAAATCGGCATTGTTAATTGAAGATTGGTTTAAACGTTATAAGGTAGACTATAAAAGGACAAAAAATAATGTATGGGCAGTTAATAAAAATTTTGATGAACGGAAACCAACCTTATTACTTAATTCTCATCATGATACGGTAAAACCAAATGCTGCCTACACTAAAGATCCATTTAAAGCCATTGTTGAAGACGGGAAATTATACGGTTTAGGCAGTAATGATGCGGGCGGATGTTTGGTGTCTTTAATAGCGTTGTTTACTTATTTTTATGATAAAATTGATTTAAAATACAATCTTGTTATAGTGGCTTCAGCTGAAGAAGAAAGTAGCGGACCAGATGGACTAAACAGTATGCTGCCAATTATACCGAAAGTGGACGTAGCTATTGTAGGAGAACCAACCTTAATGAATTTGGCAATAGCTGAAAAAGGATTGGTAGTATTTGATGCCAAAGTAACTGGTACACCAAGTCATGCCGCACATCCAAACGAAAATAATTGTATCTATAACACGATTAAAGTGTTACAATGGTTTAAGGACTTTAAGTTTGAAAAATCATCTGAAGTTTTGGGCGATGTTAAATTAACGGTGACGCAGATTAATGGAGGAACGCAGCATAATGTGGTGCCTGCAGAAGTTGATTTGGTAATTGATGTTCGCGTCAATGATAAATACACCAATAAAGAAGTTGCTGAAATATTGCAAAAGCTGGCACCTTGCAGCAGTATTACGCCACGAAGTTTAAGATTGAATTCATCATCAATTCCTGTTAATCACGAGTTGGTAAAAGCAGGAATAGCCATTGGCAGAAGTACCTATGGATCACCAACATTATCTGATCAGGCTGTTTTAACCTGTCCGTCCTTGAAATTAGGTCCAGGTGATAGTACGCGCTCACATTCAGCTGATGAATTTATTTATATCAATGAAATTGAAGAAGGCATAAAAATTTATGTTGAATTGTTGAATCGAGTCATCGCATAAACAACTCAACGAATAAACACATAAACATTAACGAAATGAAACTCTGGGACAAAGGCATATCAATAGATAAAAGAATTGAACAATTTACTGTTGGAAATGACAGAGAGATTGATATTCATATCGCGAAGTACGATGTCATTGCATCCAGAGCGCATGCTAAAATGCTCAAGAAAATTGGGATTCTTACGGCAAATGAATTGGTAGAATTGCTAACGGGTTTAAAAAAACTTGAAGACCAAATAGATAACGGCACCTTTGTAATTGAGGCACAGTTTGAAGATGTACATTCTAAAATCGAGTTCGAGCTTACTAAAACCTTAGGAGATGTAGGGAAAAAAATCCATACAGCGCGTTCAAGAAACGATCAGGTTTTAGTGGCATTGCAATTATATTACAAAGAGAATTTAGGCACTGTAAAACTCAAAACACAAAGCCTTTTTGAAACTCTTTTAGGATTAGCAGATAGGTATAAAGACAAAGTGCTGCCCGGATACACCCATCTTCAGGTGGCAATGCCATCATCATTTGGGTTGTGGTTTTCAGCCTATGCTGAGGTGCTGATCGATGATGTCTATTTATTAAATGCCGCTTTAAAAACAGTGGATCAAAATCCATTAGGTTCTGCTGCCGGTTATGGAAGTTCCTTTCCTATAGATAGAGAATTGACTACCAAAGACATGAATTTTTCAACCCTAAAATACAATGTGGTAGCGGCTCAAATGAGCCGAGGTAAAAGTGAACGCACCATTGCTGCAGGTTTAGGCGGTTTATGCAATACACTCTCACGTTTTGCCATGGATATATGTTTGTATATGAGTCAGAATTTTGGGTTTATTTCTTTTCCAGATGAATTAACAACAGGTAGTAGTATTATGCCGCATAAAAAGAATCCGGATGTGTTTGAATTGATTCGTGGTAAGTGCAACAAAATACAGGCTTTACAAACCGAAATGTTATTAATCACTAACAATTTACCAAGTGGTTACCACAGAGATTTTCAGTTGTTAAAGGAGAATATGATTGCTGCTTTTGAAGAGGTAAAAGACATTCTGGATATTTTTAATTACTCCATTCAACAAATTATCGTGAAAGATGTTGATGTTCATAATGACTTATATAAATACCTTTTTACAGTAGATAATATAAATAGCTTGGTAGTTGAAGGCCAAAGTTTCAGAGAAGCCTATCAAAAAATTGGTGGACAAGTACAAGAGGGCACTTACAAACCTGATATCTCAAAAAAGCACACCCATGTAGGCAGTATTCATAACTTATGTTTAGATAAGATTAGGGCTAAGTTTCCATTATAGTTAAGTTCTTTTTACTTTTTTTTTGTACAAAAAACAATAACTAGCCAACATTTTTTTTACTTATCACAAATTTGTTATGTTAGAGATAATCCTTTTACCTTTGACTCATTCACATTTAAGAATTTTAAACTTTAAATAAACTAATGACCGATTTAGTTGAAGTAAAACCATCTCTACTCCATGGAAAAGGTGTTTTTGCATTGCGTAATATTGAAAAAGGAGAAGTACTGGTTAAGAGCCATATGGCACTGATACATGTCAATGAAAATTTACCAGAAGTGTTGGCAACACTTCAATTTCCATGGACAGAAGAGTATGATGCCATTTGTATCAGTGATGCGGGTAGCTTTTTTAATCATAGCAGTTCACCAAATGCCGAAGTTAAAACGCGAGATTTTGATAATTTAATTCAAACTTTTATTGCGAAAACGGCTGTTGTTAAAGGAACCGAAATTACTATTTACTACAACGATGCTTTTGAGGATTTTGTTAAAGGTTAGAACCAAATTTAAGTAGATTTAATATTTGAGTAAAGTTCGTATATGCACTAAGATAATGTAATAAAATTAGTTAACTTGCTTTATAACTCTAATTTGTTTTGAAAAATAAATGCCTGATAAAAACACGGCTGAATTTTTAGGTTACCTGCATAGTTTTAGAGGTCTTGCTATTTTAAAAATTGTATTTGGGCATGCGGTTGCAGCAGCCTGTATTGGTGCTTATGGCGTTTTTGATATTTCAAAACCAATACTGATAATAAGTGAAGTGTTTTACCATGATAGCACCCTTTACTTTGCTATGATTTCGGGGTTGTTGTTTTCAAAAATTTTAAAACCAAGAGGTTATTTTAAATTTTATAAGAGTAAGTTAAAACACATTGTCCTGCCTTATTTGTTTTTTACTGTGGTACTGACGCTTATTAAAATAAATTTGAGTCAGATTTCAAGTTTTCAAGATGGGTTTCAACTTGTGGTATCAAAAGTCTGGATGAATTTTATTTTTGGAAAAGCCAATTTTGCCTTGTGGTACATTCCTGTTTTATTTTTTCTTTATTTAGTGACGCCGGTGTTAGAATTCCTTCAAAGAAAGAATTCAATAACCAAAACACTATTCTTTTTAATTATAATAACACCACTTTTTATATCAAGAATTCAAAATTTGACGGAGTATCGTTTAAGTATTGAAACCATGATTTATTTTACCGGTGCTTATGCCTTAGGAATGTTTTTGGGTGTTGATTTAAACAAGAAATTAAGTTGGCTTAAAAAACATAAAAGTCTGTTTGGCTTAATAGGGTTTATTAGTTCGGCTTTCTTGTTTTATTTTTATATTCATGATATCGATTATTTAGGAATAGTGTCTCTTAAAGAAACGGTTTTCTATATTCAGAAAATTAGTTTTGCAATCGTTTTTATTTTGTTGTTAAAAAGTCTTGAGGATAAACAACCTCAATGGTTAAAACCTATAGCAAGTGAATCTTTCTCAATTTATTTTATTCATGGGTCTATTCTATATGGTATATCTCCATGGTTTACATTTCTTTTAAAATCTAATACCATGAATCCGTGGAATGTGGTTTTGGGAGCTGTTATTCTTTTTTCCTTAGTCCTGTTGATATGCATAGTCATGGTTGTTGTTTCTAAAAAACTTTTTGGGAAATATTCAAGAATGATTGTTGGGGCCTAATTTGTTAAAAAAAATAATAAACCCCACTGTAGTTCCAAAAACTATTTTTTTTAATAAATTTCAGCAATAATTTAATAAAAGTTTGACTTATAAAATAATAGATATCATATGAAAATTAAAGAGCAAATTTCAAACAACCATATTCTGGCAATCACCATAGGACTGGTTTATTTGTGGTTTGGTGGTTTAAAGTTTTTCCCAGGCTTAAGTCCGGCTGAAGATTTGGCTAAAAACACTATAGAGGTCCTGACTTTTGGCTTTATTCCAACTAATATTGCCATTATTTTACTGGCCATTTGGGAAACTTTTATTGGGGCCTTTTTAATTTTAAATATGTTTAGAAAGCCCGTAATTATTTTGGCTTTAGTACATATGGTTTTGACATTTACACCATTTATATTTTTTCCAAATCAGTCATTTAATAATTCACCTTTGGTATTTACCTTATTAGGGCAGTATATTTTTAAGAATGTCATTATTATTGGAGCCCTTTTAACTTTGTATAAACAGCCTTTTTCTGTAAAAAGGATACTATAAGAAAAGAGCATCTTGAGAATGCTCTTTTATAATCCATAATATTTATTGGTTTGCGTGACTAACTCAAATATTTAAATGATTGTGGACTGTCCTAGATGTATGTTTCTGAAATTTAAATTAGTTTCTTCAGGGTGGTTAATAAAATCTTCTATAAAATCACCAACCTTACTTGTTGAGATATTATCATATTTTGTATTTAGATCTGGCGTTGTAATATGCAGTTTTAAAGATTTTTTAATGGCTTTTCTAATTAAAGCGGCTTCATCTAACAATCCAAAATGATCCAATAACATGGTAGCGGATAAAATGGAGGCAATAGGGTTAGCAATACCTTTATCAGTAGCTTTGGAGTAAGCCCCATGAATAGGTTCAAACATAGCATATTTAGGTCCTAATGAGGCCGAGGCTAATAAACCAATAGAGCCCACAATAACACTTGCTTCTTCAGACAGAATATCACCAAACATGTTTTCAGTTAAAATAACATCAAACTGTCTTGGATTTAAAATAAGTTGCATGGCAGCATTATCTATATAAAAGAAATCTAAAGTGACATCTGGATATTGAGGTGCCATCTCCATGATCACTTTACGCCAAAGCCTAGAGCTTGCAAGAACATTAGCCTTGTCAACTAAAGTAAGTTTTCGTTTTCTTGACTGAGCTGCTTTAAACGCTAAATGAGCAATGCGTTCGATCTCAAAACGATTATACTGACAAACGTCAGAAGCTGATTGTCCATCTTCACTTAAAGTTTTTTCGCCATAATAAATGCCAGCACTTAATTCACGATAAATTATAATGTCAGTATCTTTAATGCACTTATTTTTTAAAGGGGAATGATTTAAGAGGTCTTCATAAGCAATAACCGGTCTTATGTTAGCAAACAAATCAAGTTCTTTACGCAATCTTAAAAGGCCTTGTTCTGGTCTTACTTTGGCATCGGGGTCAAAATTATATTTAGGTTCTCCAATGGCTCCAAAAAGAATGGCATCTGCTTTTTTACATATTGAAAGTGTCTCTTCTGGTAGAGCGGTTTCTGTGTTTTTAATAGCTGCACCACCAATTAACCCATATTCAAAAGTAAATATGTGACCAAACTCCATGGCAATGGCTTTTAAAACTTTTACAGCTTGGGAAGTAACTTCTGGCCCAATGCCATCACCAGGTAAAACGGCAATATGTAGTGTCATTTTTTTATTATACGTTTATGCTGAAATAATTTCCTTATACACTATGCTAGACTCTATTATTTGATGGATATCTGAATCATCTACTTCTTTCTTTTTATCAGCAAAATCTAAAAAGTTAGAATAAATTTCATCCAGTTGTAATTTCGTTAATTCATAACCAATATTTTTAGCTCTGTAAGCCAAAGCAGCTCTTCCACTCCTGGCCGTTAAAACAATGGATGATTCGGTAACACCCACATCTTTTGGATCAATGATTTCATAGGTTTCCCGGTTTTTAATCACCCCATCCTGATGAATACCAGAACTATGAGCAAAAGCATTGGCACCAACGATAGCTTTATTTGGTTGTGTGTAAATACCCATACTATCAGAGACTAAGTGGCTAATACCATAAAGCATTTCTGTTTTAATATTAGTGTCTAATTTTAAATATGGGTGTTGTTTTAATATCATGACAACTTCTTCAAGAGCGGTGTTTCCAGCGCGTTCGCCTATTCCATTAATGGTACATTCAATTTGTCTAGCACCGTTAATGACCCCTTCAATTGAATTGGCCGTTGCTAAACCTAAATCATTATGACAATGACAAGATAAAACAGCTTTTTCAATTCCTCTCACATTTTCTCTTAAATATTTGATTTTTGCCCCATATTCATGCGGTAAGCAATAACCCGTAGTGTCTGGGATATTTAGTACCGTTGCCCCAGCTTTAATAACCGTTTCACAAACTCTGGCTAAATACTCATTGTCAGTTCTTCCCGCATCTTCAGCGTAAAATTCTACATCTTCAACGAAAGATTTGGCATATTTAACGGCTTCAAAAGCACGTTTTAAAATGTCTTCTTGATTTGATTTAAACTTAAATTTTATATGAGAATCTGAAGTGCCAATACCCGTATGAATTCTTGGTTTTTTAGCGTATTTCAAGGCTTCAGCAGCCACTTTTATGTCATTTTCAACAGATCTGGTTAGTCCACAAACGGTGGCATGTTTTATTAATTTTGATATGGCTTCAACTGATTTGAAATCACCTGGACTTGAAACAGGAAAACCCGCTTCAATCACATCAACTCCTAATAAATCAAGCTGCTCAGCTATTATTAATTTTTGTTCTGTATTTAGTTTACAACCAGGAACTTGCTCTCCATCCCTCAACGTGGTATCAAAAATTTGTACGTTCTTATCTAACATTTATTCAAATAAATTTTCTTATTGTATTACGAATGTATATTTTGGTTTCGTGAATTTAGAATTCAACATGTTTTTATTACGATGTTTAACCTATTTATAAGAAGTTTAATAAATTGTATTTCAGTTATTTAGTCTTATTTTTACAACTATGACAAAAGAGCAAAAAGATAATCTGTTTGTGTTAATAAAATCACTGTCAAAATCAGAGAAGCGACAGTTTAAACTTTATGTTGGTAGATTAGGGGTCAATGAAGATTCAAAATTTTTAACGCTCTTCAATATTTTAGAAAAACTTCCTTATTATGATGAATCTACTATTCTTAAAAAAGGCATTGTTAAAAAACAGCAATTGTCAAATTTAAAAGCACATTTATACAAACAAATTCTTATTAGTTTAAGACTTAATCCGTCACATCAAAATATTAGAATTCAGATCAGAGAGCAATTGGATTTTGCTACTATACTATATCATAAAGGATTATATAAGCAAAGTTTAAAAATTTTAGATAAGGCTAAAAGCTTAGCTATTGCTAATGAAGAAAAAAATATTGCTTATGAAATTGTGGAACTGGAAAAAGTTATTGAATCACAATATATTACCAGAAGTATAAGCAGTAGAGCTGATGAATTAACCATACAAGCAAAAGAGCTAAGTCAG
Organism: Yeosuana sp.; assembly: GCA_036525815.1. Taxonomy (GTDB): domain Bacteria; phylum Bacteroidota; class Bacteroidia; order Flavobacteriales; family Flavobacteriaceae; genus Yeosuana. The sequence goes on from DATCZQ010000184.1 coordinate 75,771, forward strand.
CAAAATGTTTTAGCTAGTAAATTGTCAAATTTATCGCTTCAGTTATATGGTTTATTTTTAAAAACAGGCTATGTTAAAAATGACAAAGAGAACAAAAGAATCACTAAATATTTTAATGACAGGCTTCCTAAATACGATATTAATACTTTAGGTTTTAGAGAGAAATTATGGCTTTATAAAGCACATTTATGGTATAGTTTTTTGACACAGGATTTTTTGGCATGTTATAAATATTCATCAAAATGGGTGACTTTGTTTTATGATAATCAAGACCAGATTGTTTTAAACCCTGTTTTTTTTCTAAAAGGGAATCATTACTTATTAGAGTCTTTATTCTATTTAAGGCATTATGAAAAATTTAAGTCAACCTTGAATGAATTAGAAACCATAACTAAAGAGTCGTGGTTTCCATTAGATGACAATGTTGAAGGTTTAGCCTTCCTGTATGTTTATAATAACAAATTTAATTTACATTTTATTGAAGGTAGTTTTCAAGAGGGTTTACCAATGATAAATGTGGTCTTGGAAAATTTAAAAAAATATCAAGATAGAATTGATGAGCACCATGTCATGGTATTTTACTATAAAATTGCGAGTCTGTATTTTGGGGCAGGCGAAAATAAAAAATGCATCTTCTTTTTAGAAAAAATCATTGAAAATAAGTCACTTGAAATGAGAGAGGACTTATTGTGCTTTGCCCGCATTTTAAACCTAGTGGCTCATTATGAAGCAGGTTTGGATTATAATTTGGAAGCGCTTATAAAAAGCACCTTTAAATTTTTAATTAAAATGGAGGATCTTTATGAGGTTCAGAAGGAAATCATCAAATTTTTGAGAAAATTAGGGGATATTTTTCCACATGAAGTTAAAGGTGAATTTGTTAAACTTCATGATAAATTGAAGGAGTTTGAAGAGGATCCTTATCAAAGTAGAGCCTTCTTGTATTTAGATATAATTTCATGGTTAGAATCAAAAATAGACAGTAAACCAATTGGATTAGTAATAAAAGAAAAATTTGAAGCGAATTTGCTGAGGAAATAATAATTTTTCTTTTTTTTTTCGATAAAAATTAGGATTTTAAATTTTTCTAACTGAATATTTGTACTCACAAAGTTCAATAACTTATTGAAATGTTATCAAGAAAGGTGGAGGGATTAGACCCTGTGAAACCTTAGCAACCCTTTATTCGTAAAGAAGGTGCTAAATTCTACTTAAATAGTATTAATTGCTGTTTTAGATAGATAACTAGAAAAAAATTACCGGTTGTAATTTTATAGTTTCTTTTTAACATTTTTCTATTAAGTACATCAATTTTGATGCATTTGACTTTTGTTTTAATATTTATTAACTCAAAAAAAACTAGAAAAATGAGTACACAAAATTTAGCCACTAAGGCATTACATGCAGGCCACAACGTCACTGCAAATGGCGGAACGAGAGCAGTTCCAATCTATCAAACAACTTCGTATGTTTTTAATGATTCAGACCATGCGGCAAACCTGTTTTCTTTAAAGGAATTAGGGTTTATTTACACTAGGCTTAATAATCCTACCAATGATATTTTACAACAGCGTTTGGCAGCTCTTGAAGGTGGTGTGGGCGCCGTTGTATTTGCTTCGGGAACGGCGGCTATTTCAACAGGTCTTTTAACCTTACTAAAAGCAGGTGATCATATTGTAGCATCCAGTAGTTTATATGGTGGAACCTATAACTTATTGAAAGTAACTTTGCCGAGATTAGGTATCACAACAACATTTGTTAATGCAGATAATCCTGATAACTTTAAGGAAGCTGTTAAAGAAAATACAAGAGCTTTTTTTGTAGAGTCCTTAGGAAATCCAAAATTAGATGTTTTAGATTTAGAGGCGATTGCTGAACATTCAAAAGCTGCTGGGGTTCCTTTTATTGTTGATAATACTGTTGCAACTCCAGCCTTATTAAATCCTATAGAGCATGGTGCTAATATTGTAATTCATTCGTTGACAAAATACATTGGGGGTCAAGGCAACTCTTTAGGAGGCGCTATAGTTGATGCCGGTACGTTTGATTGGGCCAATGGTAAATTTCCCGAATTTACAACACCTTCGGCTGGTTATCATGGTTTGGTCTACAGTGAAGCTTTAGGTGCAGCAGCTTATACTTTTAAATTAATTTTGGAAGGTTTAAGAGATTTTGGAGGTGCTTTAAGTCCATTCAATGCTTTTCAAATTATTCAAGGTTTGGAAACTTTACCTGTAAGAATAAAACAACACAGCGAAAATGCTTTAGAGCTTGCAAAATGGTTAGAAAAACAAGATGAAGTAGCTTGGGTAAATTATCCAGGCTTAAAATCGAGCAAGTATCATGGACTAGCAACTAAATATTTACCAAAAGGTCAAAGTGGCATTGTAACCTTTGGCGCTAAAGGTGGTTATGATGCTGCAAAAGCAATTGCTGATAATTCAACATTATTTTCATTGTTGGCAAATATTGGTGATACAAAATCACTCATTATTCATCCGGCAAGTACCACACACCAACAATTAACTGATAAGGAACAGGAGTCTACTGGCGTTTCTAAAGATTTAATTCGCTTGTCTGTTGGAATTGAGGCTATTGAAGATTTAAAGGCTGATTTAAAAGAAGCTTTCAGTAAAATTTAAATATAAGACCCATCTTGAAAAAGGCGTTGCAACATGTTATTGTCAAAGATTTTATTACAGAAAACAAGACTGAAAATTCTGAAATAAAATTAAGCTATCAATTATTTGGTTTACCCTTAGGTGAAGCACCCATTGTATTGGTGAATCATGCTCTTACCGGTAATAGTAATGTAGCAGGGGAGGATGGCTGGTGGAAAGACCTTATTGGTGATGATAAAGTTATTGACACCAAAATTTATACGGTTCTGGCCTTTAATATTCCTGGGAATGGGTTTGACAGTTTTGTGATTGAAAATTACAAAGATTTTGTTGCCCGAGATATCGCTCGCTTGTTTTTAATCGGATTAAAGGAATTAAAAATAGAAAAACTTTTTGCTGTTATAGGGGGGTCTTTAGGAGGTGGCATTGCCTGGGAAATGGCAGTATTAGCGCCAGACATTACAGAGCATTTAATTCCTGTTGCCACAGATTGGAAATCTACAGATTGGTTGATAGCCAATTGCCAGATTCAAGAACAGTTTTTATTGAATTCTAAAAATCCCGTTCATGATGCCAGAATGCATGCCATGTTATGTTATAGAACACCAGAATCTTTTAATGAGCGCTTCCAGAGATCAAAAAATGATGAATTGGAAATTTTTAATGTGGAGAGTTGGTTGTTGCATCATGGTAAAAAATTGCAGGAGCGGTTTCAGTTGTCGGCTTATAAATTAATGAATCAACTTTTAAAGACTATCGATGTTACTAAAAACAGATCCAGAGATTTTAATGTATTAGAAAATATTCATGCTAATATTCACATCGTTGGCGTTGATTCTGATTTGTTTTTTACGGCAGAAGAAAACAGGCAAACACACAAACAGCTTGCGGTAACAAATCCAAATGTCACTTATAATGAAATACATTCGGTACATGGGCATGATGCTTTTTTAATGGAATATGAACAATTAGAAAAAATTATAGAAGGCATTTTTGTGCCAAATTCTAAAAGAAAAAAAATGAAAGTATTAAAGTTTGGAGGGAAATCTCTAGCCAATGGAAAAGGTCTTCAGGCCGTTTTAAATATCATTGAAACTAAAATATTAGATGGTGAGAGAATTACGGTGGTAGCTTCGGCAAGAGGTGAGGCAACTGATGAACTGGAGACTATTCTGAGTAAGGCATCAAAAAGTTTAACATATAAGGAAGATTTAGAAGCCTTCAAAGCATATCAATTAGAACCTTTAAAAGATATTGATTTTTCAAAAGAATTTTCAGTATTAGACAAATTGTTTGAAGGGGTCAGTTTGCTGGGTGATTACAGTCAAAAAACAAAAGATGAAATTTTGGCTCAAGGGGAATTACTGTCTGTAAAAATGATCTCAAGTTTATTGAATGCTAAAAATATTAAAGCATTAGCCGTTGATTCCAGAGCATTAATAAAGACGGATGGTAATTTTGGAAATGCAAAACCTATTGCCAATTTATCAAAAGATAATGTCAAAAATTTCTATAAAAACAGTCCTAATGAGGTCGTGAAAATAGTTACTGGTTTTATTGCAAGCAATGCCCAAAACGAAACAACAACCCTCGGCAGAAATGGAAGTAACTATACGGCAGCATTAATTGCTAATTATTTAGATGCAGATGAATTACAAAACTATACACATGTCAATGGGATTTTTACCGCTAACCCGGATTTGGTCGAGGATGCTCAAAAAATACGTGAGTTATCTTTTAGTGAAGCCAATGAGCTTGCTAATTTTGGCACTACTGTTTTACATGCTAAAACCATTATTCCTTTGGTGGAAAAAAACATCAATCTGCGTATTTTAAATACTTTTAATTCTGAAGATGAAGGCACTTTGATAACCGCAAAACCAAACTCTAAAGAAGTAACTTCTTTATCAGTTTTAGATAATGTCGCTTTATTGAATTTGGAAGGCCGAGGTTTGTTGGGTAAAAGTGGTGTGGATGCCAGAATTTTTGCTGCCCTGGCGGGACAGGATATCAGTGTGAGTATTATTTCTCAAGGGTCTTCTGAAAGAGGCATTGGATTAATTATTAATGCCGATAAAGCGACAAAAGCAGTGATCGCTTTAGAACGAGAATTTGAAAATGATTTTTATTCTCAAGATGTCAATAAGATAGGAATTGTTGACGACGTTGCAGTAATCTCAATCATCGGTATTGAATTGAGTTCATTCCATAAACCATTTAATGCGCTTATTAAAAACCAAATTACACCCTTGTTGTTCAATAATACAGTTACAGGAAGAAATGTAAGTTTAGTAGTTAAAAAGAGCCAGCTACATAAAGCTATGAATGTGATTCATGGGGAGATTTTTGGGGTTTCTAAAAAAATTAATATCGCCATTTTCGGGCATGGTTTAGTTGGAGGAGCACTAATAAATCAGATTTTAAAATCAAAAGAAGATATTGAAAAAAGGAAAGGAATCAATCTAAATATTTTTGCGATTGCTAATTCAAAAAAATTGTTATTAAGCAAGAATGGGGTGGATAAAAAATGGAAGGACTCTATCAAAGTGTCAACGGGGGAAAGTTCGATTGACGATGTTATCACTTATGCGAAAAAGTATCATTTAGAGAATTTAATTGCTGTTGATAATACGGCAAGCTCCAATTTCTATACTCATTATATTCCTTTAATAGAGGCGGGATTTGATTTAGTGTCATCCAATAAAATAGCGAATACAATTTCTCATGATTTTTATGAGGATTTGAGGAGTCATCTCAAAAAGAATAACAAGCAATATTTATATGAAACAACGGTTGGTGCAGGTTTACCCTTAATTGATACTATTAAGTTATTACATGAATCTGGCGAGAATATCACAAGGATCCGTGGTGTTTTTTCTGGGACATTAAGTTATTTATTTAATAATTTTTCTGTTCAAGATAAACCATTCAGTACTATTGTTCAAGAAACCATTGATAAAGGATTCACAGAACCTGACCCAAGAGAAGATTTTTCTGGCAATGATGTGGCTAGAAAATTGTTAATTTTGGCCAGAGAATTGGATTTGCTAAATGAGTTTGAAGATGTATCTGTTCAAAATTTAATTCCGGAACAATACCAGCATATTTCAGTGGCTGAATTTTTAAAACAATTACAGGTATTGGATAGTGAATTTCAAAATATAAAGGACAATCAAAAACCTGGACATGTTTTGCGATATATTGGAGATTTGTCAGGTGATTTATCACAAGATAAAGGTCATTTGGAAGTAAAATTAGTCTCTATTCCAAAAGATAGCACTTTAGGTCATATTAAGGGTTCGGATGCTATTTTTGAAATATTTACAGAATCTTACGGTGAACAACCTATTGTTATACAAGGCGCAGGTGCTGGTGCAGAAGTAACGGCCAGAGGTGTTTTTGGAGATATTTTAAGGTTGTCAAAACATATAAACTAGAGTGTTATGAACGAGGATAAAAAGAATTTTGAAACGGAAGCCATTCGCACGCAATTAGAACGAACAGACTTTTTAGAGCACTCAACGCCATTGTATTTAACTTCAAGTTTTGTTTTTGAAGATGCTGAAGATATGCGTGCTTCCTTTACAGAAGAAAAGGAGCGTAACATTTATAGCCGTTTTTCAAATCCAAATACCAGTGAGTTTGTAGAAAAAATTTGTAAAATGGAAGGAGCTGAAAGCGGTTATGCGTTTGCGACGGGTATGGCGGCGGTATTTTCTACTTTTGCAGCCTTATTAAATAGTGGAGATCATATTGTATCGGCACGTTCGGTATTTGGTTCTACTCATACTTTGTTTACGACTTATTTCCCAAAATGGAATATTTCAACAAGTTATTTCAATATAAATGAACCAGAAACCATTGAGAGTTTCATAACCCAGAAAACCAAAGTATTATATGCCGAATCACCTACAAATCCTGCCGTAGATATTATTGATTTGGAACTCTTAGGAAGTATTGCTAAAAAACACAACTTAATTTTAATTATAGATAACTGTTTTGCAACGCCTTATTTACAGCAGCCCATCAAATTTGGGGCACATTTGGTGATTCATTCTGCCACTAAATTAATTGATGGTCAGGGAAGAGTTTTAGGAGGTGTTACCGTTGGTAGCGCTGATTTAATTAGAGATATTTATCTGTTTTCCAGAAATACAGGTCCGGCATTATCACCTTTTAACGCCTGGGTATTATCAAAAAGTTTGGAAACCCTATCGGTTAGAGTTGATAAGCATTGTGAAAATGCCTTAAAAGTTGCTGAATTTTTGGAAAGTCATAAAAACGTAAATTGGGTAAAATACCCGTTTTTAAAATCACATCCACAATATGAAGTGGCTAAAAAGCAAATGAAATTAGGAGGTAATATTGTCGCTTTTGAAATAAAAGGCGGCATAGAATCTGGTCGAAAATTTTTAAATGCGATAAAAATGTGTTCATTGTCTGCCAATTTAGGCGACACCAGAAGTATTGTAACGCATCCGGCATCGACTACACACAGTAAATTGTGTGAAGCTGACAGGTTGGAAGTAAGTATTACAGATGGGTTAGTAAGAGTTTCGGTGGGATTAGAACATGTTGATGATATTATTAGTGATTTGAAGCAAGCCTTAAATTGAGTATATTAGCATCATGCTATCTAAAAAAACAAAATATGGTTTAAAAGCGATTACCTATCTTGCAAGACAAGAAGGCAATAAGCCTGTGCAAGTAGGTGAAATTGCTAAAAATGAGCAAATTCCGCAGAAATTTTTAGAGAGCATTTTATTGACCTTAAGAAAGTCAGGATGCTTAGGATCAAAAAAGGGAAAACATGGCGGATATTATCTTATCAAAAAACCTTCAGAGATTAATATGGCCGATGTGATGCGTGTTCTTGAAGGGCCCATTGCCATGGTACCCTGTGTGAGTTTGAATTTCTATGAAAAGTGTGATGACTGTCCTGATGAGAACAAGTGTAGTGTCAATAAATTGATGATTCAGGTTAGAGATAATACACTTGAAGTCCTTCGAAATACTACACTGGAAGATTTGTCTACTATATAAGCCTTGACAATTTCACAAAAAATTCTATTTTTCAGTTAGTTTTCTGCTGTTTAAACTAAAAATATTTCATTATTCTAAAAAATTATTAATATTGTTTGGTATGTAATAAAATGTGTTACTTTTGTAATTCCTAGTAAATCGATAGGAATAATATAATTCATTGTAAAATGATAGGACACGTTTTAACTAATTCAGGAGAAAAAGAAAAGTCATCATATAAAATTGATGTAGCAACAGAAAAACCTTTTAGAAGTATAGCCAAGTCAGTTAGCTGGAGAATTGTTGGGACTGTAGATACCATTTTAATATCCTGGTTTATTACTGGGCAGTTAGAATTGGCTTTTTCTATAGGTTCCATAGAACTGGTTACGAAAATGATTTTATATTTTTTTCATGAGCGTATATGGAATACAATTAAATGGGGTAGATAATACAATTTATTATGATTACAAAAGAGCAATTAATTGAATTGAATCTTCTTTATAAAGAAGCGAAGCCATCCGATATTATTAAAAAAGCATTTGAATTTAGTCATGAGGCCGTTGTAACTACTAATTTCAGGCCTTATGAAGTGGCTATTTTACATGCCGTTAATCTGGTAAAATCAAATGTTGATGTGGTTTGGTGTGATACCGGCTATAATACCCCACAAACGTATAGACATGCCAATGAAGTTATTGAAAAGTTACAATTAATAGTCTCCTTATATGTACCACAGCAAACAGCAGCTTATAGAGATGTTGTGATGGGAATTCCTAATGTTGACGATCCAAAACACGCCTTATTTACTGAGCAAGTAAAATTAGAACCGTTTAGGAGAGCTATGGAAATTCATAAACCTAAAGTATGGTTCACAAACTTGCGTAAAGGTCAAACAGCATTTAGAGACAGCATTGGAATATTTAGTATGAGTAAAGACAAAGTTTTAAAAGTGAGTCCGTTTTACTATTGGTCAGACACTGATTTAGATGCTTATTTAGAAGAGTATAATCTACCTAATGAGTTTAAATATTTTGATCCAACTAAGGCATTAGAAAACAGAGAGTGTGGTTTACATTCTTGAAGTAATTGAAAATTAATAAAATGAATAAAGATACATCACATATTAATTCACTTGAAAACGAGGCCATATATATTATGCGGGAAGTGGCGGCTCAATTTGATAAGCCAGTACTGCTTTTTTCTGGAGGAAAGGATTCAATTACCCTGGTAAGACTGGCTGTAAAAGCGTTTTATCCGGCGAAAGTACCATTTCCATTAATGCATATTGATACCGGGCATAATTTTCCTGAAACTATTGAATTTAGGGATAAATTGGTAAAGGAATTAGATTTAGAATTAATAGTCAGGAACGTTCAGGATTCCATTGATGAAGGCAGAGTGAAAGAAGAATCAGGTAGATATTCAAGTAGAAACTCATTGCAGACCACTACACTTCTGGATGCTATTGAAGAGTTTAAGTTTGACGCCTGTATTGGTGGTGCACGACGTGATGAGGAAAAAGCCAGAGCTAAAGAAAGAATTTTTTCTGTAAGAGATGATTTTGGGCAATGGGATGAGAAAAATCAACGTCCGGAATTGTTTGATATGTTAAATGGAGACATTGAACATGGTCAGAACGTTCGAGTATTTCCTATTTCAAACTGGACAGAATTAGATGTCTGGTCCTATATTGAAAAGGAAAAAATTGAGATACCCTCTATTTATTTTGCACATAAACGAAAAGTGTTTTTACGTGACGGATTGATTTGGTCTCATTCTGAATATGTATACCAGGAAGAAGATGAAAAGGTTTTAGAACGTATGGTTAGATTTAGAACGGTTGGTGACATGAGTTGTACGGCTGCAGTTTTTTCGGAAGCTGCTGATATCACTAGTGTAGTACAAGAAATTAGAGAGTCTACTATATCAGAACGTGGAGCCAGAATAGATGATAAACGTTCGGAGGCCGCTATGGAAAAACGTAAACAACAAGGCTATTTCTAAAATATTTAATAAAAAAACTCCTTCTTCTAGAAGGTTCATATAAAAAATGGAAGTATTAAAAATTGCAACGGCTGGAAGTGTGGATGATGGTAAAAGTACCTTGATTGGACGTATACTTTATGATACCAAATCATTAACTACCGATAAGTTAGAAGCCATTGAAAAAACCAGTAAACAAAAAGGCTATGATTATCTTGATTTTTCATTAGCAACGGATGGTCTAGTGGCTGAAAGAGAGCAAGGAATTACTATTGATGTGGCTCACATCTATTTTTCAACGGCTAAAAAAAGTTATATTATTGCAGATACTCCAGGACATGTCGAATATACACGGAATATGGTGACTGGAGCTTCAACATCACAAGCCTCTATTATTTTAATTGATGCCAGAAAGGGCGTGATTGAACAAACCAACCGTCATTTCTTCATCAATAATTTATTGCGAATTAAGGATATTGTAGTCGCTATTAACAAAATGGATTTAGTAGATTATTCTGAAGACATTTATAACAAAATTAAAACCGATTTTGAGTCCTTAATGAGCAAGAGAGATTATCAGGATCAAAAAATTACCTTTATTCCGGTGAGTGCTTTAAAGGGAGACAATGTAGTGAACAGATCTGATAAGATGCCCTGGTTTACAGGACAAAGTTTATTGGAACATTTAGAAGCATTAGACAAGAAAGACATATTTAATGTTGGGACGCCAAGATTCCCGGTGCAATATGTTATACGTCCTAAAACTGAAGACTTTCATGATTTTAGGGGCTATGCCGGTAAAGTGTATGGTGGTGAATTAAGTGTAGGTGATGATATTGTGGTTTTACCATCACAAACAAAATCAAAAATAAAAGATATATACTTTTATAATGAAAAATATCAAACGGCTTCAAGACGCTCATCAGTGACTATCACCTTAGAAAATGACATCAATGTTAGCAGAGGCGATATGATTGTTAAGGATGGAGATTTACCAACTATAGATAAACAATTTACGGCCAATATTTGCTGGATGGATGCTACGCAATTAACTACAAGCGGTAAATATATAGTACAACATGGCGTGAATAAAGTCTTAGCGAAAGTTGATAAAATTCATTATAAAATCAATCCTGACTATTCAGGAATTGAAACCGATGTTACAGGGCTGAATGTAAATGATATTGCTCAGGTAACCTTCAAATTAAACAAGCCTATTTTTTATGACCAGTTTAAAAACCATAGAACCAATGGCTCGTTTATTTTAATTGATACACAAACAAATAACACTGTTGGAGCAGGGTTTATTCAATAGAAAATAATTAAAAAATGCTTTCCTGTTTCAGGAAAGGTCAGGTACGGTCATGCAAAGTTTTAGAACGGAAATAGAAAATCCTATTATCGAAAAGGATATTATTGAATTAGCTCAAAAAATTGAGTTGTTCAATACAGGTAAAATTGATGAAGAAAAATTCAGAAGTCTTCGTTTGGCGCGGGGTGTTTATGGTCAGCGCCAAGAAGGTGTTCAGATGATTCGTATCAAATTACCTTTCGGAAAAGTCTTAAGTCATCAATTGCGAAGAATAGCCGATGTTTCAGACGAATATTCTCGTGGAAGATTGCATATCACGACACGTCAGGATATCCAAATTCATCATGTCGATTTAAACAGTACACCACAACTTTGGGCGGATTTAGAAAAGGATGAAGTCACCTTAAGAGAAGCTTGTGGGAATACGGTTAGAAATGTCACAGCATCCGAAACTGCAGGCATCGATATTAAGGAGCCTTTTGATGTATCGCCTTATGCGGAGGCCGTTTTCAAATTCTTTTTAAGAAATCCCATATGCCAGGAAATGGGAAGAAAGTTTAAAGTGTCATTCTCATCATCAGATGAAGATACCGGACTTTCATACATGCATGATTTGGGTTTTATTGCTAAAATTGAAAAGGGCGAACGGGGTTTTAAAGTGATGCTTGGTGGTGGATTGGGTTCGCAACCACGTCATGCCGACGAGTTATATGAATTTTTGCCTTCAGATAAAATTATTCCGGTCATGGAAGGTGTTTTAAGGATTTTTGATCGTCATGGAGAACGCAGAAGCAGAGCAAAGGCCAGAATAAAATTCTTAATAAAAGACATTAGTTTAGAAGCTTTTAAGACATTAGTAGAAGCAGAACAAAAGGCCATTGAATTTAAATCAGTACCAATTGATTTTGAATCTTACCAGCCTTCTATACCAGTTACAGTAACTGCACCAAAAGTTCAGATTATTGACCATAAGGCATATGAAACTTGGAAAGCAACAAATCTCATCCCTCAAAAGCAAGAAGGTTATGTTGCCATTGGAGTAAAAGTGTTATTAGGAGATTTTTATACAGATAAAGCAAGACTGTTGGCTGATTTGGTGGAAAAATATGCGGCTGGAGAAATTCGATTAACCTTGAGACAAAATATTTTAATACCATTTGTGAAGGAAGAGTTGGTACCATTTTTTTACTCTGAATTAGATAAACTGGGTTTTGCTGAAGCGGGTTATAATAAAGCAGTAGACATTACGGCTTGCCCGGGTACAGATACCTGTAACTTAGGAATTGCCAGTAGTACCGGGATTGCCGCAGAATTAGAGCGGGTTATTAAAACCGAATATCCACAGTATTTAGAAAATAAGGATTTAGTTATAAAAATTAGTGGTTGTATGAATGCCTGTGGGCAGCATACTATGGCCAACATTGGGTTTCAGGGTATGTCAGTTCGTACACCGGATAAATTAGTTGCTCCGGCATTGCAGGTGTTATTAGGGGGAGGTAATCTGGGTGATGGAAACGGTTTGTTTGCTGATAAAGTTGTGAAAATTCCCAGCAGAAGAGGTCCGGAAGCTTTACGCAAAATTTTAAATGATTTTGAAGCCAATGCACAAGGTAAAACCTTTGTTGAGTATTATAAACTTACCGGAGAACGTTACTTCTATGACTTATTAAATGAGTTACAAGATGTAACAAATCTTACCCAACAAGATTTTATAGATTGGGGAACCTCCGAAAAATATGAAAAAGCTATTGGTGTTGGGGAATGCGCTGGTGTGGTCATCGATTTGATTTCAACTTTATTCTTAGAAAGTGAAGAAAAAATTGAAGAGGCAAAATCCTCTTTTGAGGATAAAGTTTATTCTAGCGCCATTTATCATGCGTATAGTTCCATGGTCAATTCGGCCAAAGCACTGTTGTTAGCTGAAAATATAAGCACGAATACTCAAGCCAACATTATCAGTCAGTTTGATGACACTTTTGTGTCAAGTGGAAAACTAGATTTAGGAGTTCCTTTTTCAGAGATGATTTACCAAATAAAAGAATATGCTCCTACAGGAGCTTTTGCATTTAAATACATTGAAAATGCAAATCATTTTTTAAATAATGTAAAAGCTTTTAGGACGAAAGAACAAGAAAGTAATAGTGGTAAAAGGCATATTATTTAATTTTTTATATGGAGTTAATTACTAAAACACCCATGTTAACAGTTGTTGGTGCGGGGCCAGGAGATCCGGATCTGATGACACTTAAAGCCATAAAAGCTATTGAATCTGCTGATGTCATTTTGTATGATGCCCTTATTAATGAAGAGTTACTTAAATACGCGTCGCCTAATACAGAAATAATTTTTGTTGGAAAGCGAAAAGGATGTTATGCTTTTCAGCAGGAACAAATTAATGAACTTATTGTGAGCAGAGCAAAAAGTCATGGTCATGTGGTTAGACTAAAAGGGGGTGATCCCTTTATTTTTGGTAGAGGTGCTGAAGAAATTGATTATGCCCAGCAATTTGATGTTGAAACCTATATGGTTCCCGGTATTTCATCATCGTTTGCCGTCCCGGCTTATCAAGGTATTCCATTGACCAAGAGAGATGCGTCAGAAAGTTTTTGGGTGCTTACTGGGACTACTCAATTTCATGAACTATCAAAAGATATTGTTTTAGCTGCGCAATCAACAGCCACGGTGGTCATTCTAATGGGTATGGGGAAATTGAATGAAATTGTTGACATCTATAAATCTTTAGGAAAATATGATACTTCGGTTGCCATTATCCAAAATGGAACTACTAAAAAGGAAAAAGTTGGGTATGGTAAGATTAAAAACATACTTCAGGTCGTTGAAGAAAAACAATTATCCTCACCTGCTATTATCATAATAGGGGATGTTGTAAATAAAAGAGTAGCTTTATCGTCTATGATTCATGATCATAAAAATAAATCCATTGCGGTTTAAGGAATGGAAAGAAATAATTTATACCCGGTTTTTTTAAAACTCAACAATTTAAAAGTACTTATTGTAGGAGGCGGTTTTGTTGCGGAAGAAAAACTTACCTTTCTTTTAAAGTCAAGTCCAGATGCACATATAACACTGGTGTCTCCTATGTTTAGAGAAGGCACTTTGGATTTAGTTAAAAAAGGAGATATAACTTTGATACATGACGTTTATAGCAAAAAATATTTAAAAGGAAATCATATAGTTATTGCAACTACCAATGTTCCTGAAGTCAATGTAAAAATATATAAACACTGTAGGAAGAGAGGTGTTTTGGTAAATGTGGCCGATAATCCTCCTTTTTGTGATTTTTATATGGGTGGAATCGTTACAAAAGGTAATGTAAAAGTGGCAATTTCGACTAACGGAAAGTCACCGACAACGGCCAAAAGATTACGTCAGTTTTTTGAAGATGTGATTCCAGAGAATGTGGATGATTTGGTTAAAAATTTAAATGACTATAGAAAAACAATTAAAGGTGATTTTGAACAGAAAGTAGATGCTTTAAACGAATTCACTAAAGGATTAATTGCAAGAAAAGAAGATCAATATGATTAAAACAGATATACTAATTATTGGCGCAGGACCAACGGGATTATTTACCGTTTTTGAAGCAGGATTATTAAAATTAAAATGTCATATAATTGATGCTTTACCACAACCTGGAGGTCAATGTTCTGAGATATATCCTAAAAAACCCATTTATGATATTCCGGGATTTCCAGAAATATTGGCTGGTGATTTAACAAAAAATCTTTTAGAACAAGGAAAACAATTTGAGCCAGGTTTTACACTCGGAGAGCGCGCTGAAACCATCGAAAAGTTGGAAGACGAAACATTTATAGTAACTACCAACAAAGGGACCCAACATCATGCGCCGGTAGTGGCAATTGCAGGTGGCTTAGGCTCTTTTGAGCCCAGAAAGCCATTAATTGAAAATATAGCTTATTATGAAGAAAAGGGAGTAGAGTATTTTATAAAAGATCCTGAAGTTTATAGAAATAAAAAAGTAGTTATTTCTGGAGGTGGTGATTCGGCATTGGATTGGAGTATCTTTTTAGCTGATATGGCTTCTGAAGTGACGCTGATTCATAGAAGGAATGAGTTTAGAGGCGCCTTAGATTCTGTAGAGAAAGTAAGCAAATTAAAGGCTTTAGGTAAGATTAACCTCATTACGCCCGCTGAGGTAACGGCCTTATATGGGAATAAGAAGTTAGAAGGTATTACTATTACCAAAGAGGATGAAAAGATCTTATTAGATACAGATTATTTTATCCCTTTATTCGGTTTATCTCCAAAATTAGGTCCTATTGCTAATTGGGGGTTAGAGATAGAAAAAAATGCCATTAAAGTTGATCATACTTTAAATTATCAAACCAATATACCTGGTATTTTTGCTATTGGAGATGTCAATACGTATCCTGAAAAACTAAAATTAATTCTCTGTGGATTTCATGAAGCAACCTTAATGTGTCAAGCGGCCTATAGAATTATCAATCCTGGAAAAAAGTATGTTTTAAAATATACGACCGTAAGTGGAGTTGATGGTTTTGACGGAACTCGTAAAGAAGCCCCAAAAGTTGTCATTCAATCAATAAAATAAAGTTTTATTGCCTAATTTTGTTTTTCTGAACGAGATGTGAATCCATGAAAAATTACAATATACGCTTAAAAGAGGATATAAAACCATTTACAAAACGCTTGTTTTATAACCTGTTTGATGAATTGGAAGAAGAAACTAAATATTTAAAAAATACTTTTTTAGAAATTTCATCAAAACTGTCTGTTGAAAACGCTGAAAATTTATGGGATGCGTTCCAAAAGCAGTTTTTAACCATAAGAAGGAAACTAGATTTAGATGCAGCCTCCTTTTTGAAAAATGATCCGGCTTCCACCTGTATTGAAGAAGTTTATTTGGCATATCCGGGATTTTATGCCATTTCAATATACAGATTAAGTCATCAACTACATCTTTTAAAAGTCCCAATCATTCCAAGAATGATGAGTGAATATGTGCATGGGATTACGGGGATTGATATCCATCCAGGCGCCACAATTGGGGAATCTTTTTTTGTTGACCATGGTACAGGTATTGTAATAGGTGAAACATCTGTTATCAAAAGTAATGTGAAGATATTTCAAGGAGTTACCCTTGGTGGTCTTCAGGTTAAAAAAGATATGCAGTCTACCAAACGTCATCCCACTATTGAAGATCATGTCACCATTTATGCTAACGCTACAATTTTAGGTGGCGATATTGTCATAGGTGCCAACAGTACCATAGGAGCCAATGTGTGGATTACACAATCTGTTCCTGAAAACTCATTAGTTACCTACCAAACAGAAATTAAAATAAGACTCAAAAAAAATGGAATCCATTAAAGGCATCTTAAGTCAAATAGGAAATACCCCGCTAGTAGAAGCAAGTCATTTAATATCAAAAAAAGGGGTCAAGCTTTTTTTAAAATTAGAGGGGAATAATCCGGGCGGGAGTGTTAAGGATAGAGCGGCCTTTAATATGATTAACGAGGCGATTAAAAGAGGTGATATTAAAAAAGGAGGCTATCTGGTGGAGGCAACAAGTGGGAATACAGGTATTGCTTTAGCTTTTATTGCCAATCTTTTTGGGTTGAATATGATTCTTGTGATGCCTGAAAATTCTACTGAAGAACGTGTCAAAACAATGCGTGCTTATGGAGCCGAAGTTATTTTAACTTCAGGGGAAAAGGGCATTGAAGGCTCTAGAGATTTGGCCTTTCAATTAAGAGATGAAAAAGGATATACACTGTTGAATCAGTTTGAAAATCACGACAACTGGAGAGCACATTATAAAACTACTGGGCCGGAAATCTGGAAAGATACCAATGGAAAAATAACACATTTTGTTTCCGCCATGGGTACTACTGGAACTATTATGGGTGTTTCTACTTATTTGAAGGAACAAAACAGAAATATTATTATTGTTGGAGCTCAACCAGAAGATGGTGCTAAAATTCCTGGTATCAGAAAATGGTCACCAGATTACATTCCTAAGTTTTTTGATAGGTCAAAAGTGGATAAGATCATAGAATTGAGTGAAATGGATGCTAAGGAGACAACAAAAAGGCTTGCTAGAGAAGAGGGGATTTTTGCAGGGATGAGTAGTGGAGGGTCCGTTTATAGTGCCTTACAAATAGCCGAATCAATTGAGAAAGGGGTAATTGTCGCCATAATTTGTGATAGAGGTGACAGGTATTTATCGTCTGATTTATTTGATTAATTTGGCAATTTTTTTCATCAAATACTGTTTATAGAATAAATAATGTGTTATTTTTGCTCGCAAGTTCATTAACGTATTAATATTGTTATCAAGAAAGGTTGAGGGAATAGACCCTGTGAAACCTTGGCAACCCTTTATTCTATTAAAGAAGGTGCTACGTTCTACTGATATTTTATTTCGAATATTGGAAAGATAACGAAAAGTTTTTTTACTTTTCTTGATGATATATTGATATAAATAATATCAAATGTCAAACATACTACAAGCCTTACAACAACGTATTTTAGTGTTGGATGGTGCCATGGGCACCATGTTGCAGCAATATAAGTTTACTGAAACTGATTTTAGAGGGGACCGATTCAAAGACTATCCAACTTCTTTACAAGGGAATAATGACCTGTTGTCCATTACCCAACCAGAAGCCATAAAAACCATTCATGCCAAATATTTTGAGGCTGGAGCGGATATTGTTGAAACTAATACATTTTCTGGGACCACCATTGCTATGGCAGATTATCAAATGGAAAATCTGGTATATGAATTGAATTATGAGTCCGCTAAAATAGCTAGAGAAGTTGCTGATGAATTCACAAAAAGAGAACCAAATAAACCCCGCTTTGTTGCTGGATCTATAGGGCCAACCAATAAAACCGCAAGTATGTCTCCAGATGTTAATGACCCTGGTTTTAGGGCAGTAACTTTTGATGATCTCCGTATTGCTTATAAGCAACAAGTTGAAGCTCTAATTGATGGTGGCGTTGATTTACTTTTGGTAGAAACAGTCTTTGATACCTTAAATGCAAAAGCTGCTTTGTTTGCTATTGAAGAGGTTAAGGAAGAAAGAAATGTGGATATCCCTGTAATGCTTAGTGGAACCATTACAGATGCAAGCGGGCGTACTTTATCAGGCCAAACAGCAGAAGCTTTTTTGATCTCAGTTTCACATATTCCATTATTATCAGTTGGTTTTAATTGTGCTTTGGGAGCGCATTTATTGCAGCCGCATTTAGAAGCTATTGCCAGCAAAACAGATTTCGCAATTTCTGCCCATCCCAATGCAGGGTTGCCTAATGCTTTTGGTGAATATGATGAATCACCTGAAGAAATGGGAGCGCAAATTGAGGAATATCTAAAAAAAGATTTAATCAATATTATTGGAGGCTGTTGTGGAACGTCTCCAGATCATATAAAAGTAATTGCCAGCATTGCTGCAAAATACAAACCAAGAAAAATATTGCAAGCTGCAATTTAAATAGTTATGAAAATCATTCAAACTAAATACATGCGTTTATCTGGACTGGAACCACTGGTCCTTAATGAAAACAGCAATTTTATTAATGTTGGTGAACGAACCAATGTTGCTGGTTCTCGTAAATTTTTACGACTTATTAAAGAAGAAAAATTTGATGAAGCCCTTGATATAGCTAGGCATCAGGTGGATGGTGGTGCGCAAATAATTGATGTAAACATGGATGATGGCCTCATTGATGGCAAAGAATCCATGGTTCGTTTTTTAAATTTAATTGCTGCAGAACCCGATATTTCGCGAGTTCCGATAATGATTGATAGTTCGAAATGGGAAATTATTGAGGCGGGCTTACAGGTAGTGCAGGGAAAATGTGTGGTTAACTCCATTTCTTTAAAGGAAGGGGAAGAAAAATTTATATGGGAAGCTAAGCAAATCAAACGGTATGGAGCCGCAGTCATTGTAATGGCCTTTGATGAGCTCGGACAAGCTGATAATTATGAAAGAAGAATAGAGATAGCAAAACGCTCTTATGATATATTGGTTGATAAAGTCAACTTTCCTTGTGAAGATATTATTTTTGATTTAAATATTTTTCCAGTGGCTACGGGTATGGAAGAACACCGTAGAAATGCTCTTGATTTTATAGAAGCCACAAGTTGGGTACGCCAGAATCTACCCAATGCAAGTGTGAGTGGCGGTGTTAGTAATGTGTCCTTTTCTTTCAGAGGAAATGATGGTGTTCGTGAGGCCATGCATTCTGTATTTTTATATCATGCCATCCAGGCAGGCATGAACATGGGGATTGTAAATCCGGCACTACTTGAAGTATATGATGATATTCCAAAAGATCTTTTGGAAAGGGTTGAAGATGTTATTTTAGACAGACGTGAAGATGCCACAGAGCGACTATTAGATTTTGCCGAAACTGTTAAAGGTTCTAAAGTTGAAAAAGGATTGGATTTGTCATGGCGCGAAAACACGCTTCAAGAACGTATAACACATGCCTTAGTAAAAGGTATAGATGCCTATATTATAGAAGATGTTGAAGAAGCGAGAATGCATGCAGAAAAGCCTATTGATGTCATTGAAGGGCATTTAATGATAGGAATGAATGTGGTAGGTGATTTGTTTGGAGCGGGAAAAATGTTCTTACCTCAAGTGGTAAAATCAGCCAGAGTGATGAAAAAGGCAGTCGCCTATTTAAACCCCTTTATTGAAGCTCTAAAAGGGGATAAACATGAACCCGTTGGTAAGGTTTTAATGGCCACGGTAAAAGGAGATGTGCATGATATTGGAAAAAATATTGTGAGTGTTGTATTGGCTTGTAATAATTATGAAATCATTGATTTAGGAGTCATGGTACCACCTGAAAAAATTATTGAAACGGCGAAAAAGGAACAGGTGGATATTATTGGGTTGTCAGGATTAATTACGCCTTCTTTAGACGAAATGGTCTATTTAGCCAAAGAAATGGAACGTCAACAATTCACCATTCCATTGCTTATTGGAGGTGCTACAACCTCAAAAGCACATACAGCGGTCAAGATTGATTCACAATATAAAAATGCTGTAGTTCATGTAAATGATGCCTCTAGAGCTGTAACAGTAGTGGGCGATTTATTAAATAAGAAGAGCTCTCAATCTTATGTAGCTGCCATGAAAAAGGATTATGACGCGTTTAGAGAGAAGTTTTTAAAACGAGGCAAAACAAAACAATATATTTCAATTATTGAAGCCAGAAAAAGGAAGTATCAGATTGATTGGAGTAAAACCAACATTAGTAAGCCAAAGGAATTAGGTGTTCAGGTGTTAAAACAAATCAGTCTGAAAGAGCTAGTACCTTTTATCGATTGGAGCCCGTTTTTTAGGAGTTGGGATTTACATGGTAAGTATCCGGATATTTTAACCGATAATATTGTTGGGGAGCAAGCAACACATCTGTTTGAAGATGCGCAGGCAATGATTAAAGAGATTATTGCAAAACAATCTTTAAAGCCCAAAGCAATTTTTGGTTTATTTGAAGCCAATGCCATTCATGATGATGATATTGTCATTCATAAAAAAGGAAAAGAAATAGCCGTATTCAGAACTTTACGTCAGCAGTTAAGTAAAAGAGAGGGGGTTCCGACTATGGCTTTGGCTGATTTTGTGGCACCAAAGGATACGGGTTTAACCGATTATATGGGTGCTTTTTGCGTCGCTATTTTTGGAGCACAAGAATTGGCGACGACTTATAAAGAAAAAGAAGATGATTATAATGCGATTATGGTTCAGGCTATTGCCGATCGGTTTGCAGAGGCATTTGCTGAGTATTTACATAAACAGATAAGAACTAAACATTGGGGTTATTCATCTGATGAAAACCTATCAAATGAGGAATTGATAAATGAAAGTTATAAAGGGATCAGACCAGCTCCGGGATATCCGGCATGTCCTGATCATCTTGAAAAAGAAACTATTTGGAATCTTCTGGATGTTGAAAACAAAATAGGCGTCACACTCACAGAAAGTTTAGCCATGTGGCCTGCAGCAGCCGTTTCAGGATATTATTTTGCAAATCCTGAAGCGAAGTATTTTGGATTGGGAAAAATAACAGATGACCAAGTAGTTGATTTTGCGGTTAGAAAGGGAATTAGTAATGATAAAGCAAGAAAATGGTTAAGCCCAAATATTGCTGAAGAATAAAAAAGAGGTTAATGAAAGTCACAGAACACATAAAAAAAGCTCAAGGAAAAACATTATTTTCTTTCGAAATTATTCCACCACAAAAGGGTAGAAACATTCAGGAATTATATGATAATATAGAGCCACTAATGGAGTTTAAACCACCGTTTATTGATGTAACTACTTCAAGAGAAGAATATGTGTATATTGATAAAGGGCAGGGCCTTTTAGACAGAAAAATTACCCGTATGCGTCCCGGTACTGTGGGCATATGCGCAGCCATAAAGCATAAGTATAATGTGGATACTATTCCTCATGTGTTATGTGGTGGGTTCACCAAAGAGGAAACAGAATATCTTTTAGTAGATTGTCATTATCTGGGTATTGATAATGTCATGGCTTTGCGTGGAGATGCTATGAAACATCAACAGTATTTTGAAGCTGCTGAAGGGGGACATACTTATGCCTCCGAACTGGTGCATCAAATGAGTGATTTAAACAAAGGTAAATATTTGCATGAGGTTGTTGAGTCAGATTATAAAACCAATTTTTGCATTGGAGTAGCTGGTTATCCGGAAAAGCATTTGGAAGCCCCATCATTAAACACCGATTTAAAGCGGCTTAAAGAAAAGGTAGATGCAGGCGCCAATTATGTGGTCACACAAATGTTTTTTGATAATGAGAAGTATTTTGAATTTGTTGAAAAGGCCAAACAGGCAGGAATCAATGTGCCCATAATTCCAGGAATAAAACCTATTGCAGTCAAGCGGCATTTACAATTATTACCACAAGTTTTTAAAATTGATATTCCTGAGACCCTGATTCACGAAGTGGAAAAGTGTAAAGATAATCATCAGGTGCGTCAAGTAGGTGTAGAATGGGCTATTAAGCAGTCGCAAGAATTACTGAAAGCTGGAGTCCCTGTGCTGCATTACTATTCCATGGGAAAAAGCGATAATATAAAAGCCATAGCGTCACAGATATTTTAATAAAAAAAGCGCATTTAAAAAAATGCGCTTTGACTAATTCAAAAAAATAATTTTAAAATTTAAATGGTTGGTTAGGTTTTTTAAGGAAATTTTTATCTCAATTCAATACTAAAGTTATTTTGTCCACTTTTAGATGTAATATTTTTTATAAAAAAATCATATTCTTCAGTAGCATCATTACATGATGATTCCCAAGTGTCAGGATCAGTATACAATGAATTGTTGATTTTAATGTTAGAACCTTGAATAACAAAAGCTGAATCGTAAGGAGGGTTGCCTAAATCAGCGAAATAAATTGTTGCTGTTTCTCCCGTAGGTTCCCAAGTTACAGGATCATAAATGTCTATTGTAAAAGAGAAATATGCAGCTCTCAAATTAACAGTAAATGTTCCAGTTTTATTTTCGATACAGTCATTTGAATAAATAGTATTCCAATTCCAATCTGTAAATGAAGCAGAAGGATTTTTGGATTTTGTAGAAAATTTTGCTGTTCCATCTGGCATCAGTTTTATTTGATCTTCTGTATTAGAGCTGGATAACCAAAAAATGCCTTCAGGTGTTGCAAATGCATAATTTGATCCGTTACGAGTTTCTACAAATATTACACCATTTCCGTTATCTTGACCCTTTGAAAATTCATTTACTTTAAGAGTTTTGTTAAGTTTGTTTTGAAATTCGACATTTAATAAAAGTTGTTTCATCACAATTGATAACGAAGTATCTTTTTCTAATTTTAAATTTCTTTCTTGGGATTTTGCAACCTCTTCTGTAGAACAGCTAAAACTTAATAAAGCTAAGCCTAGGATAATTACTACTTGTTTTTTCATAATGGATTAAATTTTTAATTAGTGTTTTTCAACTAGTTGGTTTTACATGATTCAATATTAACTCACGATGGTTATAAATACAAGACATTTTTATTTAGTGACCATTCATTGATTATTCGGTTTATTTAACGGTTTATTGTCTTGACCTTCGTCCGGTAAATCAGTTCGTTGTAAAATTTTAGTATTTCAATATTTTTTAAAGTATTATTGTATAGATAATAGAATAATATGGATGCAAAATGGACTGATAGCACCATTATAGATCTTCAAAATGTTATCATTATTTCAAGAGATGATCCTGAACGGGTTTTGAAGTATTTGACTCAGTTTAAAGAATTGATACCTGAACGTATGGCTTATTTAAAAGAAAGTTTGCTGAAGGGTGATAGAAGGATGATACGGCAGATACTTCATAAAATGAGTCCGCAATTACAATTTTTTGGCATCAAGAATATCACAACACCTATTCAACGTATGGAATTTGAATATCAGACCATGCCAGTTATGGAATTGGAACAATTAGTGAACAATATTATTGCTACATTAGATTTAGCAGTTAATGAAGTGTCTAAAATAATTGAATCAAATTTTGAATAGTATCTCTCAATCTACCAAAAACATAAAATGCCTTATTATTGATGATGATCCTTTTATACAGGACTTGCTTCAAGATAAGCTCACACACTATTTTCCAGAGATTCAAATTTTAGGAATCGCCAGTTCCGGTAATGAAGGTATTGAGAGCATAAAGTCATTGCAGCCAAATCTTATTTTTTTAGATGTTGAAATGACAGATATGACTGGTTTTGAAATGTTAAGCCGACTTAATAATATTGATTTTAAAACCATATTTATAACTTCCTATAACCATTATGCCATAAAAGCCATACGCTTTAATGCTTTGGATTATTTATTAAAACCGTTTGATATTGAAGAATTAAAAAACGCCATAAAACGTTTTTGGAAATGGGAAAAATTAATCAGTAATACAGATCGTGTACCACTGGCATTAGCTAATATAAAGTCTGAAGACACTGATAATCAGGTTTTAACATTGAAAACACAGCAGGGTGTTTTACAGCTTAAACTAAAACATATCATGTATGTTGAAGGAGACAGTAATTATAGCATCATTCATCTAAACAAAGAGCGAAAGGAATTGGTATCAAAAACATTGAGCGATTTGGAGGATTTATTGGAAAACAAAGGGTTTTTTAGGTGCCATAAATCTTATTTAGTTAATAAATATCATATAATTACTAAGCCAAAACAATTTTCTCTGACATTAACCAATAATGTCACCCTTCCTATATCTAGAAGAAAAAAAGAGATGTTTAAAGATTGGTTTAATCTATAAAACAGTCATGCGAAAACTAACTCTAATTTTAATTTTAGTCTGGTTTACTCCAATTGCTTTAGCACAAGGTAACATGGATTCTATTCGGATAAATCAAATTAAAAAAGAAAAGCTATACCAAATAGAGCAATGGGAAAATCAGATTGAAAGCGCCAGAAAGAATGGTGATTTATCCACAGAAATGAATGTTATGATGGAGTTGATCTCTGTTGAGCTAAATGATTTTGCAGATTACTCAAGCGCTTATGAAGATATGCGTTACCTAGAAAAGTTAGTAGCTAACAACCCAAATGAACCGGCTATAATACAAATAGAAGCACAACTGAATGTTTTTTTAGGATGGATATTGAATGATCAAGACAATTTGGAAGAAGCACTATACCATTATGAGAAAGCTCTGATGCTTGCTAAAAAGTATAATAAAACTGAATTTTACAAAAAAGTGAGTTGTGATAGAGCCCAATTACTTGCTAGAATCGGAAGAAGAGAAGAAGGTGTCAACTATTTAAGAAAATTGGAAAAAGAAGCCATTTTAAGTAAGGATTCTATTTTTAGAAATAGATTTTATGAGGTTATGGCTACTTTTTATTTTAATGAAAAAAAAATAGACTCTTCTTTATTTTATTCTAAAAAAAGTATTGATGACTTTTCTCCATCGAATCAAAGAGTATTTCGCCTAATTCTTGTCGGAAGGTGTTTTTTTATTTTGGAAAAGGAAATGGACTCTGTTATTTATTATGGAGAAAAGGGATTGAAAATAGCCTTAGAATCAGGTCTAGAAAAGGAACAAAAATATGCATATGACCTTTTAAGGGAAACATATCACAAATTAGGAAACGATAAAAAAGCATATTATTATTTTGAAAAATTTTATCAGCTGGAGCAAAAACAAAAATCTTTTGGAAATGCCCTACGCATTGGGAAAATAAATCTTCAAAGTGAAAGACAAGAGGCTAGTATCCGACAAGCTCTGGCTTCACAAAAATTATCCAATCAAAGATTGATTATTTGGATAGTTTCGATTACTCTATTGCTTTTGGCGATTGGATTGTTTTACATTTTTAACCGTTTAAGATTAATTCAAAGCCAAAATAAAATTATAGCCCAGGAAAAACTTCGTGCCGAGCAATCTGAACGTTATAAAGAACAGTTTCTCGCTAACATGAGTCATGAAATACGCACGCCCATGCATGCTATTTCTGGTATGCTAAACTCATTACGTCGGCAACCACATCCAGAATCACAGAATGATTTTCTTAATGCTATGAAAATTAGTGCCGATAATCTTCTGGTACTGCTTAATGATGTGCTCGACATGTCGAAAATAGAATCAGGTAATTTGGATATTGAGCAGGTTAACATGAGTGCAAAGGTATCTCTTGAACAGGTTGTTGCAGTTTGTAAGTATAAAGCAGAGGAAAAAGGACTAGAACTAAAAATGAATATTAGCCCTGATTTTCCAGATACTATTATTGGTGATCCGGACAGGTTACATCAAATATTAATGAATTTGTTGAGTAATGCTATAAAATTTACTGAAAAGGGATATGTTGAGATCAACCTGTCACAAAAGGATGATAATTTAAGATTTACAATAAAAGATACCGGCATAGGTATATCAAGCAATCAAAAGGAACTCATATTTGATTCATTTAAACAAGGAAAAAGCAAATCAAAAGGAAAGTTTGGCGGTACGGGGCTGGGACTTACTATTAGTAAGCAACTTATTGAATTACAAGGAGGTAAAATGTGGGTGGAAAGTGAGGAAGATAAAGGCAGTATATTTTATGTTGAATTGCCTTTAATCGTTGGTGAGAAAACTGAGGCCACTGAGAAATTGGTAGGGGTGTCTGAGTTGAAATCCTTGGGAAATGCATTAAAAGGATTGAGGGTTCTTGTCGCGGAAGACAATGAGTTTAATGTCATGGTTATAAAAGATGATCTCACTTGGTATATTCCTGAGGTAAAAATGACCGTTGCTGAAAATGGGAAATTGGCTTTTGAGACCTTTAAAAAGTTCGATTTTGATATCATTTTAATGGATGTTCAGATGCCGGAGGTGGATGGTTATAAAGCTACCAGAAAAATAAGGAAGTTTGAGAAAGACAATAACATCATAAAGCCAATAGCCATTGTAGCAATGACAGCAAGTTTGCTTAAAAATCAAATAGATAAATGTTATAAGGCCGGTATGGATGCTTATATTCCTAAACCCTACAAAGCAGAAGATTTAATAAATACTTTAATTAAGGTAACACAAGGCGTATAATTTAAAAGAGCATACATGCACTTATATTTTAATAATCTGTTATTTTTGCTGGCTAAGCCAACAATTTAATGAGGTTATTATGCGCACTAGTTTTTTGTTTATTATTTGGGATCTGTTTTTCTCAAGAAAAACAGTATGCGTCCTCTTTTGATGTTAACTATTTTAAAGGAAATATTACACTTCATAACAATGATATTTTACATTTAATAACGGGTCATCCTGAAGGCGTTATTTTAAGCTGGAATAAAAAGACCTATGGTTTTAAGGAATGGGAACAGCGGTTTAACTATCCAGATTATGGGGTCTCATTTGCTTATCAGAATTTAAAAAATGATGTTTTAGGAAATAACTATTCTTTATACGGACATTATAATTTTTATTTTCTAAAAAGAAATTTAATGTTCCGCATAGGTCAGGGATTAGCATTAACTACTAATCCTTATAACAGAGAAACCAACTACAGAAATAATGCCTTTGGCTCTAAAATAATGAGCGCCACTTATATAATGCTTAATTATAAAAAGGAACATATTTTTGATCGGTTTGGTTTGCAGACAGGTTTTTCATTTTTACATTATTCAAATGCCAGTGTAAAATCACCAAATAAGAGTATTAATTCCGTAACCCTTAATTTAGGACTTATCTATAATTTGGATGAAGAGGAACCAGAATATGTATTATTAGAGAGCTCAGAAATACATAAAAAATTCAAAGAACCCATTAAATACAATCTTATTTTTAGAAGTGGCATTAATGAGAGCGATGTGGTTGGCAGTGGTCAATTTCCATTTTACGTCGTTTCGGCTTATGCCGATAAACGCCTCAATAGAAAAAGTGCTTTTCAGTTTGGTACAGATATCTTCTTTTCTGATTTTTTAAAGGAATATATTTATTATAGATCTGTTTCTTTTCCTGAAGAAGCAACTACTGGAGATGAAGATTATAAGCGTGTTGGTTTGGTGGTTGGACATGAACTCTTCGTAAATAAGATGTCATTAATAACTCAGTTAGGATATTACGTGTATTACCCATTTGATTTTGAAGGAAGAACTTATATTCGAATTGGTTTAAAGCACTATTTTGGAAAAAAATGGTTTGGAGCAGTAAGCTTAAAATCTCATGCAGCAAAGGCAGAAGCGGTTGAATTAGGAGTTGGGGTTAGATTATGAAGAAATTATTTTACATAACTATAGTAGTTTTATTATTTTCATGTCATGGTGAAAATGCTGGGGATTGTTTTCAAACAACTGGAAATATTATTCAACAAGAAGTAGCTTTAGATGCATTTGACAAAATTTTGGTGAACAGAGATGTTGAATTAATATTAAAAGTTGGCAATAAGCAAAAGGTGGTAATTGAAACAGGAAAAAATTTATTAAATGATGTTGAAGCCATTGTAGCCGACAGTCAATTGATTTTAAGTGATAATAACAGTTGTAATTATATGCGTGAGTATGGCATTACAAAAGTATATGTTACTTCGCCAAACATATTGGAAATTAGAAGTTCTACACAATATGATGTCAGTTCTGATGGCGTTTTAACCTATCCAAGTTTAACTATTTTGTCTGAAGATTATAGCGTACCAGATTCCTTTACTGTTGGTGATTTCATACTTGATATTGATACTTCAAGATTCAATGTGTTGTTTAACAATTTATCAAATGCCTATATCACTGGAAAAACCGATTATTTAAATGTGACTTATGCTTCTGGGACTTCCAGATTTGAAGGGAGAAATTTGATGGCTCAAAATGTTTATATATGGAATAGAAGTTCAAACGATATGATAATCAATCCTGTTATAGAAATAAAAGGAAAAATATCAGGAACCGGTAATGTTATTTGTGTGAACCAGCCACCAATAGTTGAAGTGGAAGAGCAGTATAAAGGACGTCTTATTTTTGAATAATTAACTACTTGTCAATTCTCTGAACATACTTTCTAAACTGGTATTTTTTTGACTTAATTGCAATATTTTAAGTTGATTGTCATGAGCAAAGTCAAACACATGAGAGCGCATGTCTTTAGAGGTTTTAAAAGTGATTTCATATACAAAACCATAAGAATTAATGACGTTTTTTACTTTGGGTAATTTCTGTAAAAAAGCATCTTCAACTCTGTAATCAAACTCTACAATAACGGTTTGTTCTTTCCCTTCCTGAAGTTCTGTTAATTTTTTATCAGCTACAATTTCACCTTTGTTAATAATGATGACACGGTCACATATGGCTTCAACTTCTTGCATGATGTGTGTTGATAAAAAGACCGTTTTTGTTTTACCAATGCTTTTTATTAAATTTCTAATATCCACTAATTGGTTGGGGTCTAATCCAGTTGTAGGTTCATCAAGAATTAATACCTCTGGGTCATGCAATAAAGCACAGGCCAAACCAACACGCTGTCTGTACCCTTTTGAGAGTTGTCCAATTTTTTTATGCGATTCTGGTGCTAATCCAGTAAGTTCAATAACCTCTTGAATGCGTTCATTTGAAATATTATAAATCTGAGCATTAAATCTTAAATATTCCTTTATATACATTTCAAGATAAAGGGGGTTGTTTTCAGGTAAATATCCTACACTTTTTTGAACATCTTTTGCCTGTTCGTTTAAATCAAATGAATTTACCTTAATATTGCCCGAAGAGGCCTTTATATAAGTAGTCAAAATTTTCATCATGGTTGATTTTCCAGCACCATTCGGACCTAAAAAACCAACTATTTCTGGTTTTGAAACTTTAAAAGAGATGTTATTTAAAGCTTTTTGGCTTCCATAAAGTTTTGAAACACCACTAACTTCTATTGACATATTAAAATTATTTGCTCAAAAATAATGATTATATAATTTAAACGAAGATTTACCTTAAATTCTTTAAAACTTTTGAATAAAATATAAAAAATGGTTAGTACAATTTTGATTTGTTAAAATATTATTTACTTTAGCCACTCAATTATGAAAACAATAGTAGGTTACACATATTTTAGCAACTGGTTTTATTTCTTTTTTAGCAAAGAAATCGAGACGTTGTATGTGTAATTTATAAGAAATAAATTTGAATATAAGTCTCGATGGAAATCGGGACTTTTTTTATATATGATAAAAACTGTCGCCATACAAGGAGTAAAAGGATCGTTCCACCATATTGTGTCTCAGGAGTATTTTAAAAATCCTGTTGAGGTCATTGAGTGTTTAACTTTTGATGAAGTTGTTGAATCCTTAATTAGTGAAAAGAGTGATGCGGTTATTATGGCCTTAGAGAATTCTATCGCAGGGTCCATCATTCCTAATTACGCTCTAATCAACAAATTTAATTTACATGTTGTTGGTGAACATTATTTAGATATTCAGCATAATTTAATGGTCTTGCCAAATCAAAAGATTGAAGATATAAAAGAAGTATATTCGCATCCTATGGCATTGTTGCAATGTATGGATTTCTTTAAAGAGTATCCGCACATTAAATTAGTAGAGGATAAGGATACTGCTGAAGTTGCAGAGAGGATTCAAAAACATCAATTAAAAAATGTTGGTGCCATTGCTAGCGTTATGGCTGCAGACATATTTGAATTAGATATATTGGCGCAGAGTATTCAAACGATTAAACATAATGAAACACGGTTTGCAATTGTAAAAAGACAAAACTCTGAAATTCCGGAGAATGAAATCAATAAGGCCTCTTTAAAGTTTGAGACAGATCATAAGCGTGGTAGTTTGGCAGCCATTCTAAATGTGATGAGTGATTGTAAATTAAATTTAACAAAAATTCAATCCTTGCCAATCATTGAAACCCCTTGGAAATATTCTTTTTTTGTAGATGTTACTTTTGAAACTTATCAAGACTTTTCAAAGGCTAAATCCATTTTGAAAATTATGGCTCAAGGCATGAAAATATTGGGTGAATATAAAAATGCAAAGTTATGATTGAGGTAGCCAATAGATTGCATACCGTGGAAGAATATTATTTCTCAAAAAAGTTGAGGGAAGTTAATATGCTTATAGCAAACGGAAAGCCAATTATAAATTTAGGGATCGGTAGTCCGGATATGCAGCCACCACAAAAAGTAATTGATGCTATAGCCACTAGTTTTCAAAATCCTAATGCCCATAAATATCAAAGTTATCAGGGTTTGCCTGAACTTAGAGAAGCTATGACGACATTTTATAAAGAGCATTTTCATGTTGTGCTAAGTCCTATGAACGAGGTATTGCCACTAATGGGCAGCAAGGAGGGGATAATGCATATTTCTATGGCTTATTTAAATGAAGGCGATGAAGTTTTGATTCCAAATCCTGGCTATCCGACGTATGAATCTGTAACTAAATTAATTGGTGCTAAACCATTATTTTACGAATTGGATGCTATCAATAATTGGTCGCCAGATTTAAAAGCATTGTCTAAAAGAGATTTAAGTAAGGTTAAAATTATGTGGGTTAATTATCCCCATATGCCAACAGGTGCACTTCCTGCAAAAACATTGTTTACAGACTTAGTGGCCTTTGCTATAAAACATAACATTTTAATAGTAAATGATAACCCCTATAGTTTTGTTTTAAATGAGACCCAACAGAGTATTTTAAGTATTCCTGGTGCTAAAGAGGTTTGTTTAGAGCTTAATTCTTTAAGTAAAACCTTTAATATGGCTGGTTGGAGAGTAGGTATGGTAGTTGGAGATAGCAGGCATATCAGTAATATTTTAAAGGTTAAAAGTAATATGGATTCGGGCATGTTTTATGGCATTCAAAAAGGGGCTATCGAAGCTTTAAAGTGTACCAAAATGTGGTATGTTACTTTAAATAATGTATATCAAAAGCGCAGGGATTTAGTTTGGCAGTTGGCAGATGCTTTAAATTGTACTTATGATAAGGAGGCTACGGGGCTTTTTGTTTGGGCAAAATTACCGGTACATTTAAAATCAGAAGCCTTTATAGATGCAGTACTTAAAAACAATCATATTTTTATTACTCCAGGAACTATTTTTGGAAGTAAGGGAGAAGGTTATATAAGATTTTCTTTATGTGCGTCAACAGAAACTTTAGAAGAAGCAATTGCAAGAGTTAGATGAAATGAGAAAAAGAATTTTAATATTGAAAAAAAAAATGAGACTGTGCGAATTACATCTGACATTATTAAAACATTAAAGGGAATCAGATGAAGCATATATTTGTCATAGGCGTTGGTTTAATTGGTGGAAGTCTAGCTTTAGATTTAAAAAGGCTGAATCCAGAGGTGATTATTAATGGAATTGATCATAACCCAGCACATTTGGCAGAAGCTATTAGTTTAAAGGTTATTGATAAAAAAGCTGAATTTTCTGATTTGAAGAATGCAGATTTGGTTATTCTTTCAATCCCAGTGGACGCTTCAGTCAATGCCATAATTCAAATACTGGATATTATTTCAGAAAACACTTTGGTGGTTGATGTAGGTTCTACAAAAATGGATATATGTAAAGTAGTATCTGAGCACCCGAAAAGAAGAAATTTTTTGGCAATGCATCCCATAGCCGGTACGGAATTTTCTGGACCTAAGGCAGCCATTTATGGGTTATTTAAAAATAAAACAAACATTATTTGTGAAGTTGAAAAAACAACTTTTAAGCTTCAGGAAAAAGCATTAAAATTGTTTGAATCTATTGGAATGCGCATTAGATATATGAATCCGGAATCTCATGATAAACATATTGCCTATGTATCCCATCTATCACATATTAGTTCTTTTATGCTCGGTAAAACAGTCATTGAAAAGGAAAAGAATGAACGTGATATTTTTGATATGGCGGGCAGTGGATTTGCCTCTACAGTAAGATTGGCAAAAAGTTCACCGGAAATGTGGACGCCTATTTTTCAACAGAATAAAGATAATGTTATTGAAACATTAGAAGAATATATTATCAATCTCACTCATTTTAAAGACATGATGAAACAAAATGATTTTGAAGCTATTTATAATGAGATGAAAAACACAAACCACATAAAAGATATTTTAAAAGGAATTGCTTAAGCAGAAAAATTATGGAAAACAAGAAAGATTTAAGAGCCTGGTTAGATGATTTAAAATTAAATCACCCATTAGTAATTGCAGGACCTTGCAGCGCGGAAACTGAAGAGCAAGTTTTAAAGATTGCTCATGAATTGAAAAACACAGATGTAAGTTATTTTAGAGCGGGTATCTGGAAACCAAGAACACGCCCGGGAATGTTTGAAGGTGTTGGTGCTTTGGGTTTAAAATGGTTACAAAAGGTTAAGGCAGAAACGGGCATGAAAACAGCTACTGAAGTGGCAAATGCTGCTCACGTAAAATTGGCTTTAGAGCATGATGTTGATTTACTTTGGATTGGTGCACGTTCTACAGTAAGCCCTTTTATAGTTCAGGAAATTGCAGATGCTTTACATGGAACCGATAAAATAGTTTTGGTAAAAAATCCAGTGAACCCTGATTTAGCTTTATGGCTTGGAGCAATTGAGCGTTTGGCAACAGCTGACATCAAAAAATTAGGAGTCATTCACAGAGGTTTTTCAACTTATGAAAAATCAAAATATAGAAACAATCCGGAATGGCAACTAGCTATTGAATTGCAAACAAAATTTCCGGATTTGCCAGTCATTAATGATCCATCACATATTACTGGAAAGCGAGACATGATTTTTGATGTTTCACAAACAGCATTAGATTTGAATTTTGATGGATTGATGATTGAAACGCATTTTGATCCGGACAATGCATGGAGTGACGCTTCTCAACAAGTAACTCCAAAGACATTGATTCAAATTATGAAAGATTTGAAAATCAGAAAAGAAACGGAGCCGGAAGCAGAATATAATAGTAAATTAAATAATTTAAGAGCACAGATTGATGTAGTTGATAATCAAATTATTGATTTATTAGGCAAACGTATGAAAGCTGCCGATGGTATAGGGGCGCTTAAAAAGCAAAAAAATGTAGCCGTATTGCAGAGTAAGCGATGGAACGAGATTTTAGGCCATATGGTTTTAGAAGGAGAATCCAGAGGTTTAAGTGAGGAGTTTATTTTGAAAATGTTCAAAGCAATTCATCAGGAATCCATAAACCATCAGGAAAAAATTATCAATGGATAAAAAAAGCCTCGCATTTGCGAGGCTTTTTTTTATTTTAGTTTCTACTATTGCTTATTTCTTTTGAAAATATAACGGGTAATAAAAATACCATTTCCATCTCCTTTTCCTGAATCACTTTCAACGGCACTGGTCACAAAAGCTAATTCCCAGCCTTCTATGATCATCGTATTTATTTTTGAAGTAATAAGGGCATCATTGGCAGCAATGTTTTGAAAACGAATACCCGCAACATTATAAAAGTTTAATAATTTTGTTTCGTCAAAATCCTTAACACGAATTTCCGACCGGTCAGATTTGTTTCTGCCATTATCTTCTTCAGTTTGTGTACTGGTAAATTCTTTATAGTCTTTTTCTTCGTTTGCACTAATTAATCTGGAACGACCTAATCCCATAGGGACAATAGATTCTACACTTGTAACTACTTTAAATTCTATTTGGGCATGTGCCTCTATAAAAGAAATTAAGGTTAAGGTGATGACTAAAATTGTTTTTTTCATGTTGTTGGTTTTTATTGTTAAGCGTGCAATATACACAATTTGTTAACTTGAAAAGTTGTTAATTTGTATTATGAAATTATTTTAGTTGAATGACAGGACTTATTTATAAATCTACAGGAAGTTGGTATATCGTAAAAACAGATTTAGGGGATGTTTATGAATGCCGTATAAAAGGGAAGTTTAGGATAAAGGGCATTAAAAGTACCAATCCTATTGCTGTCGGTGATATTGTGGATTTTGAGCTTGAAACAGATAATAATCAAGTGTCCGGCATTATTCATAATATTCATGACCGCAAGAATTATATAGTCAGAAAGTCGGTCAATCTGTCAAAACAAACGCATATAATAGCGGCTAATATTGATCAGGTCTTTTTAATGATCACCATTAATAACCCACCAACGTTAACCAGTTTTATTGATAGGTTTTTAGTAACTGCAAATGCTTACTCTATAAAAACGGTTTTGCTTTTTAATAAGATTGATACTTATGATGAGGAGACTTTAAATGAAGTCAAGTATTTGGCGCACATTTACAGAAAAATAGGTTATGAATGCATCGGTGTTTCAGCAGCAACAGGTAAAAACGTGGATAAAGTGAAGGCTTTGATGCATGATAAAGTGAGCATGTTTTCAGGTCATTCCGGAGTAGGTAAATCTACTTTAGTGAATGCCATTGAACCCGATTTAAATATTAAAACTAAAGAGATCTCTTCTCTCCATATGCAAGGACAGCATACCACCACCTTTGCAGAAATGTTTGATTTAAGCTTTGGTGCTAAAATTATTGATACGCCAGGGATAAAAGGTTTTGGGGTGGTTGATATGGACAAAGAAGAAGTTGGAGATTATTTTCCTGAGATCTTTAAGTTGAAACAACATTGCAAGTTTAACAATTGTTTACATGTTCATGAGCCAAATTGTGCCGTTAAAAAAGCGCTTGATAATGATGAGGTCGCTTTTTCGAGATATCGCAGTTACTTGCAAATAATTGAGGGAGAAGATGAGCATTACAGAACAGATAACTGGGAGCAGGAATAGATGAAAGTAGTTATACAACGTGTTTCTAAAGCAAGTGTTACCATTGAAGGGAATAAAGTGGCATCCATCGGTAACGGGCTTTTAATACTTCTAGGAATTGTTGAAGATGATACTCAAGAAGAGATTAAATGGCTATCAAACAAAATTATAAATCTCCGCATTTTTGGGGATGAGAATGATATTATGAATAAGTCTTTATTAGATGTTCAAGCTGATATTATTGTGGTGAGTCAG
Organism: Yeosuana sp.; assembly: GCA_036525815.1. GTDB lineage: Bacteria > Bacteroidota > Bacteroidia > Flavobacteriales > Flavobacteriaceae > Yeosuana. Next base: position 111,184 of record DATCZQ010000184.1, read on the forward strand.
TTCACGCTTCATGCCTCAACCAAAAGGGGAAACAGGCCAAGTTATATAAAAGCAGCAAAACCTAAAACGGCAATACCGTTATATGACACGTTTATTGAGCAATTAGAATTTGATTTGGGAAAAAAAGTTCAAACCGGTCAATTTGGAGCTGATATGAAAGTAGATTTAATAAATGACGGACCAGTGACCATCATTATTGATTCTAAGAATAGAGAATAAACGCTCATTCTAAACAAAAGTTCAGAACATTCTTCTTTCATGAAATTTATTATTTTCTAAAAAATAATTATCTCAGTGAAAATTGTAAATTAGCAAGCATATTGGTATAAACTTCCGATTTTACAGACAATGCAATGTCTAAAGTGGAGCCTACAAATAATAAAATAATACAAATTAAGCCGAATAAAGTAAGGAAATCTAAAGCTCTAATAAACTCATAGCGCGTTTTGATGTTTTTCATTTTAGTTGGTTTGGTTGGTTAATACAGCGCCTAATATAAATAAAAATTTAACATACCATTAACTTTTTAACATATATTTTTATGATAGTCAATGAATTACATATTTTATTCAAGTTTTTCATCTAAAATGGCTGGAATTTAATTTTGGCCTAACATTTATTTAATTTAAGTTTTCTATCTTTCCAAACGTTAAAGTCGTATAAAGACACTTATTAATGGCTTCCATATTTGGGCATAGTGCAGTTGCATATACATTTTCAAAACTAATTGATAACAAGAACCTAAAATGGTTGTTGTTAGCCGCTATTATTTCATCTATTTTACCCGATTTTGATATTATTGCTTTTAAATTGGGGATTCCGTACTTGCATCCTTTGGGCCATAGAGGGTTTACCCATTCTATCTTATTTGCCTTGTTATGGGCTTTGCTTTTGTTGAGTATTTTAGGAAGACAAAACAAGAAAATATGGTTTTTGGTTATTTTTCTTTCAACGGCCTCGCATGGAATTTTAGATGCTATGACCACAGGAGGCCGGGGTATTGGCTTTTTCATTCCTTTTAATAATGAGCGTTTTTTCTTTCCATTCCAAGTGATTAAAGTATCACCCTTAGGATTTAAAAAATTTTTCTCTGAATGGGGGATGCAGGTCATTTTTTCAGAAATTAAATATGTGCTGCTTCCGTGCTTATTTATTTTATTAATTTTATATCTCTTTAAAAAATCAAGATGAATATTGAAAACGCACAAAAAATAGTTGATGACTGGATTCAAGAACATGGTGTTCGGTATTTCAATGAACTTACCAATATGGCACAACTTACTGAAGAAGTAGGTGAAGTAGCACGTATTATTGCCCGACGTTATGGAGAGCAAAGTGAAAAGGAAAGTGATAAAGATAAAGACCTTGGTGAAGAGCTTGCTGATGTATTATTTGTAGTCTTATGTTTAGCAAACCAAACCGGTGTTAATTTACAAGAATCTTTTGATCAACGCATGTATAAAAAGGGTAAACGGGATCATGATAGGCATCATAATAACGAAAAATTAAAATAAATATTAAGTATATTAGCGCTTCTTTTATGAAGCGTTTTTAATTTTTTCTATGAATATTATACTTCAAAAGTCAACTATAAAAAGGAAATCTGCCATTCAAATAACCGGTTCGAAAAGTGAATCAAACCGTTTGTTGTTACTCCAGGCATTGTACCCTGAATTTCAAATAGAGAATGTGTCAAATTCTGATGATAGCCGATTGATGATGAATGCCTTAAAATCAACCTCTGAGATTATTGATATTCATCACGCAGGCACAGCGATGCGTTTTTTAACGGCATTCTTCGCCATTCAAGAGGGTAGAGAGATCATATTAACCGGATCTGACCGAATGAAAGAACGACCTATCAAGATATTGGTAGATGCCTTGCAATCTTTGGGTGCGCAAATTGACTATTTGGAAAATGATGGATATCCGCCATTAAGAATTTCTGGTCAAAACTTAACACAATCAAAAGTAACCCTTCAGGCTAATGTAAGTAGTCAGTATATTTCGGCTTTATTGCTTATTGCTTCAAAGCTTGATAATGGGTTAGAGTTAACACTCGAAGGTGACATTACTTCCATTCCCTATATTAAAATGACACTGAGTTTACTAGATGAGATTGGCGTAAAATCAACATTTATTGATCATGTCATCACCGTTCAAAAAAATGAGAAAAAATTAAAGGCTAAAACATTAGTGGTAGAATCAGACTGGTCATCAGCATCTTATTTTTACAGCATTGCTGCATTGAGTAAAATTGGTACTCAAATAAGCTTGTCTTCATATAAAGAAAACTCTTTACAAGGCGATTCAGTTTTATCAGATATTTATAAACATTTTGGTGTATCAACCATTTTTAGTGACCATTCGGTGATATTAAAAAAGGAATCTAATACCTTGAATCCATTAATTCTGAATTTACAAAAGGCGCCTGATATTGCTCAGACCATTGCTGTAACCTGTTTCGCTTTAGGCGTTTCATGTGAATTGACCGGTCTTCATACGTTGAAAATTAAGGAAACAGATAGATTGGTAGCCTTAAAAATTGAAATTGAAAAACTTGGGGGTCAAGTAACTATTACAAATGATTCTTTAAAGCTTTCGGAAGGGCATGCCATTAAGAAAATGGTGTCAATAGCTACCTATAATGATCACAGAATGGCTATGGCATTTGCCCCTTTAGCTTTAAAAACAGAGTTGGTTATTGAAAATGCCGAAGTAGTTTCAAAATCATATCCAAGCTTCTGGCAAGACTTAAAATCTATAGGTTTTAAAATTACTCAATAATAATCACGTAAATACTTGACAAGGCCTACTTTGAGATTGTATATTTGCACCCTTTCAAAAAAACAATAATACTAATATAGAGCAAATGAAATTATCACACTTTGGCTTCAACTTACCAGATGAATTATTAGCGGAATACCCGTCAGAACATAGAGATGAGTCTCGCTTAATGGTCATTGATAGAAAAAAGCAAACTATTGAGCATAAATTGTTTAAAGACCTTATTGATTATTTTAATGAAGATGATGTATTAATACTTAATAATACTAAAGTGTTTCCTGCCAGATTATATGGTAACAAAGAAAAAACAGGGGCACGGATTGAAGTGTTTTTATTGAGAGAGTTAAATGAAGAACAACGTTTATGGGATGTGTTGGTTGATCCGGCTCGTAAAATTCGTATTGGCAACAAATTATATTTTGGTGATGATGATACCTTAGTTGCTGAAGTTATTGATAATACCACTTCAAGAGGTAGAACTTTACGTTTCCTTTTTGATGGATCTTATAAGGAATTCCGTAAAAAATTAACGGAGTTAGGTGAAACGCCACTTCCAAAATATATTAAAAGAAAGGTGGAGCCTGAAGATGAAGAAAGATATCAAACCATCTTCGCAAAAAACGAAGGTGCTGTAGCGGCACCAACGGCAGGATTACATTTCTCTAAACATTTATTAAAGAAATTGGAGATTAAAGGCGTGAATTTTGCTGAAGTCACACTGCATGTAGGTTTAGGAACTTTTAATCCTGTTGAAGTTGAAGATTTGTCAAAACACAAAATGGATAGCGAAGAATTAGAAATTAATTCTAAAGCTGTTGAGATTGTTAATAAAGGAATTAAAGATAAAAGACGTGTTTGTGCTGTTGGTACAACTGCTATGAGAGCTATTGAAAGTTCTGTATCTTCCAATGGCTTACTAAATGAAATTGAAGGATGGACTAATAAATTCATTTTTCCACCTTATGAATTTAGTATTGCAAACTGCATGGTTACTAACTTTCATACACCAAAATCAACACTTTTAATGATGGTATCTGCTTTTGCTGGTCATGATCTGATAAAAAAGGCCTATGCTGAAGCTATTAAAGAAAAGTATAAATTTTATAGTTATGGTGACGCCATGCTAATAATATAAATTTTGAAAAGGCCTTGTTAAAACAAGGCTTTTTTATTGCATTTCAAATTTCAATCAAAATAGGTATTACAGTAAAGTGATTTACTATTTTTGCAACATCTATGGCAACAACAAAAAAAGATATTCGTGCTTTAACAAAAGAAGAACTAAGGGCCTTCTTTGAAAAGCAAGGCGATAAAGCGTTTCGTGGAAATCAAGTCTATGAATGGTTATGGCAAAAAGCAGCCTATAGTTTTGATGATATGACCAATCTGTCAAAAGAAACCAGACATATGCTAGAAACTCATTTTGTTATTAATAATATTGAGGTGAGCACTATGCAACGCAGTAGTGATGGGACCATAAAAAATGCTGTTAAATTACATGATGGTTTAATAGTAGAGTCGGTATTAATTCCAACGGCCACACGCACTACAGCTTGTGTGTCCAGTCAGGTTGGTTGCAGTTTAGATTGTTTGTTTTGTGCTACGGCAAGATTAAAGCGTATGCGCAATTTAAATCCTGATGAGATCTATGATCAGGTAGTGGCTATAGATAAAGAAAGCAAATTATATTTTAAAAGACCATTAAGTAATATTGTGTTTATGGGTATGGGAGAACCTCTCATGAATTATAATAACGTCATTAAAGCTATTGAAAAAATCACCTCACCAGAAGGTTTAGGAATGTCAGCTAAGAGAATAACCGTATCTACATCAGGTGTACCTAAGATGATAAAAAAGATGGCAGATGATGAAGTTAAATTTCATTTGGCAGTGTCTTTACATTCAGCTATTGATGAGGTGCGTACTACCATTATGCCATTTAACGAAACGTTTCCGCTGGAAGACTTGAAAGAAGCCTTACAGTATTGGTATGCTAAAACCAAAGAGGCCGTAAGTTATGAATATGTGGTCTGGAAAGGTATTAATGACTCTCAAAAAGATATTGATGCTTTAATTAAGTTTTGTAAATATGTACCCTGTAAGGTTAATATCATTGAATACAACCCTATTGATGACGGGGATTTTAAACAAGCCTCAAAAGAGTCCATACAACAGTATATTCAACACTTAGAAAAAAACAGAATTGTAGTGAATGTGCGCCGTAGCAGAGGCAAGGATATTGATGCTGCTTGCGGGCAGTTAGCTAATAAAAGTTAAATAAGAAAGAGTCACAATTCACGACTCTTCTTATAAATTTAAGTAAAGAAACTACTCTTTAATAATCTTTATTGATTGCACTTTATCTGCAGCTTTTATATTCATAAAATATAAACCACTTGATAATCCGGATATATCAACTTTATTGTTAAAAATTTGTGCACCTTTAACTTGCATTACAGTTTGTCCTAGTTGGTTAAAAATTGCAATATCATCAATTTTCAAATTTGTATCAATGTTAACAATGTCTTTTGCTGGATTAGGATATAATTTAATATTTGCTAGCCGTGATTGTATAACATTGGTATCTAATAAATTCTCAATTGCAGTAGCTCTAGTTGTAAATCTATCAAATTTCACAACGGCCGAAGTGGTATTTCCCTCAGATGTATAAAGCACAAAGTCAACTTCTAAAGGATCAGTTCCTGCAGCAGCACCTGTAATACCCCCATAAAAACCAGGCCCTTTCCATATAACAACACCTGTAGTTTTATTAAAAGAAAACCCAACTCTATGCCATGTGTTAGGAGATAAAATTATTGGAGCAGTACCTAAAGTAAAAAGAAAAACACCAACATTTCCAGCATTGTCGTAACGCGCTAAACCTGCTATTTCTTTTGTATTATAATTAAAACTAAAACCAGCAATAAGATCATTATTACCATTAAATAAAAATACATCTGATTCTCCTAAACTAATAGTACTGGGACCAGTAAATAAGTCGTATTCAATTTCTATAATATCATTCCCTGAGGTACGAGTTGCCCAGTCGGTATCTAACCCATTTTGCCATAGGGCTCTAACATCTGAGTCATTTGCCGGGCCAGTAATTTGAAGTACTTGAGCTTGGGAACCTCCCTCATTTATAATTTGAAAGTCAGAGCTTAATGGAGGAATGGAGTTATTAAATGTATACCATCCTCCTTGACCCGGTGTTGCACCAGTAAGATCTGCATTTACATCTCCTATAGTTAATCCGTCAAAATTTTCTGATTGCAAAACTTGGGCATAAATGCTAAAAGAGAAAAATATAGATAATAAAAGTAATAAAGTAATTTTTTTCATATTCTCAAACTTTAGTTACTCGAGTAAAAGATTTATAAGGTACGAATAAAATGTCATTTTTCCTAATTAACTTTTTGATTTTCAACATAGTATAATCTATAATAGCATTTTTAATTCATTTGCAGTAGGTTTGGTTTTTTTAACAGGGGTATTCTCTTTTGAAATTGAAGATCAAATAAAACAGCCCATCGTTTACGAAAAATCCTTTATTATTATACATTCATATATTTAAAAAAATAGAATTGAAGAGAATGTGAGCCGTAGCAGAGGTAAGTATATTGATGTTGCTTGCGGGCAGTTAACAAATAAATCCGAAATATTAATTATTTTAGGATTATAAAACAATCGTTAATAATTTCAATCTAAATAGTATCTTTGGTTCTTCACATGAAGATTGTAGAACAAATAAAACAACCTATCGCTTATGAGATGGAACTTTTTGAACAAAAGTTTCAACTCTCCATGTCTAGTAAAGTTGCGCTGCTAAACAGAATTACGCATTATATAGTAAACCGCAAAGGGAAGCAAATGCGTCCGATGTTTGTGTTTTTGGTATCAAAAATGGTGTCGAATGGTGAAATTAGTGAGCGTACGTATCGAGGTGCTGCCGTTATAGAATTGATTCATACGGCCACTTTGGTGCACGATGATGTGGTAGATGATAGTAACCGCCGCAGAGGCTTTTTTTCAATTAATGCCCTTTGGAAAAATAAAATAGCCGTTTTAATAGGGGATTATTTATTATCAAAAGGCTTACTCTTATCCATTGATAATAATGATTTTGACTTACTTAAAATCATCTCCATTGCTGTGAGAGAGATGAGTGAAGGCGAATTACTTCAAATAGAAAAAGCACGGAAACTAGATATTACAGAAGCGGTGTATTATGAAATCATTCGTCAAAAAACCGCCACATTAATTGCAGCCTGTTGTAGTTTAGGCGCCGCCTCAGTAAAACCAGAATCACAGCATGTTGAAACCATGCGAAAGTTTGGAGAGCTTATTGGTATGGCTTTTCAAATTAAGGATGATTTGTTTGATTATACCGAGGACCAGATTGGTAAGCCAACCGGAATTGATATTAAAGAGCAAAAAATGACTTTGCCTCTAATTTATGTCTTAAATCATGCGTCAAAAAAAGATAAAAACTGGTTGATTAATTCTATTAAAAATCACAATAAAGATAAAGTTCGTGTTAAAGAAGTTATTGCGTTTGTAAAAAATAACGGCGGTTTAGATTATGCTGTTCAAAAAATGAAACAGTTTCAAAACGAGGCACTTCAAATACTGAGAACCTATCCAGAATCAGATTATCGAAATTCACTGGAATTGATGGTGAATTATGTGATTGATAGAAAGAAATAGATATTTTCTTTATGGGTTTCCTTTAATGTAAACATATAGATTGTTTCAATAGTCTATATCAGAACTGTAATGAAGTTAAAAAAAATCTTACAAAGTCAATTTTCTGCTTAGTAAAACAGTAAAGTATATGAAGTAAAATCAGCTCTATTGCTGTTGTTGTTGCTGTTGCTGAATACGTTCCAGATTACGTTGGTAACTGTTATTATATTTTGAACCAGTAAAGGTATTGGGAGGTACTTCAATATTTTCTTTGTGTTTTGTGGTGCTAATTTCTACCTTAACATATAAATCTGATTCCACTTTTCTTTTAAAAACTCCCTTTACCGGAGAGCAATCTTCATAATTCCTTCCAACTGCCAAACGCACATGGTTCTCGTTAGCAATGGCATTATTTGTCGGGTCTATGCCTAGCCAGCCATAAAAAGGGATATAGGCTTCAATCCAGGCATGCGTGGCACCTTCACCTCGTGTAATATCATCTGAAGGACAAATATAACCGCTCACGTAACGTGCAGGAATACCACTCATTCTTACCATTTGTAATAAAACATTTGTAAAATCTTGACAAACACCCGCTTTCAAATCCCAAACCTCGTTTAGAGTAGAGTCTACATTGGTAACCCCTTGAATGTATTTAAAGTTGGAATAAACATATTCGCATAGTTCTAATGCCGCCTTATAAGGCGTTTTTTCGTTGAGTTTTTTTGACTGAATTAAATTTAAAACTTCTTCAGAGCCACTAAATGATGCAGGTTTTAAAAAATCAATAATGTCAGCATCATATTTTCGTAGTTTTAATTCCGCCCATTGCGTTTTAACATCATTGCTGTCATCCGGAAATAATCTACTTGTTTTATTGACTTCAACTTCGGATATTATTGATAATTCGTCATGAGGCTCTGTAATTAAAAAGGTACCTATTTTATTGCCATAAAAATCATCATAGGTTTCTACCAGCGAATTATTTGTAACCGATATAAAATGAGATATAACCTGTTGGTATTCATCATTAATAGGATGCAATCTAATTAAAGTAGCCCCATCAATTACGGGATTACTATAACTGTATTTAGTGATATGTTTAATATAGAATGTTGTCATAATGATTTTTAAGATCAATTGATATGAGAAAAATAAACCGAATTAATGTTCATTGAAATGTTTCTAACATCTTCTTTAATGCCATTAATAAAATTATTTAATCCTTGTGTATTGATACTTTCAATGGAGGTGTATTTAATATCACTTTCAAGTTTGCCAAGTAAAAATTCTAAATTATTTTTTTCAAGTTCGTTGGCTTCAATAAGTTGGTTGATTTGTCTGTTTAATTTGTTAACACAATAGTAGACCGATCTGGGAAACAATTTATCCTGGAATACCATTCTTATAATATGTTCCTCGTTAAATGTGGATTTATGTGTTTTTAAGTAGTATTGATAGCCGCCAACAGAAAGCAACAAGTTTTTCCAGTAAAAACTTTGCTCCAAACTATCAGAAGTTTTACCAATTTCAATGAGTTTAAGAGCCGTAAAATCGGAAATTTGGATTACTCTTTCTAAAAACTTTCCTACATTCATAAAGTAATATGAGGGCCCGCGTTCTTGCGTTACATCAAAAGTGCCGTTATAAATTAAATGATGTTTTCTTAAATCTTCTAAAAATTCAACAGGGTCTTCTTCTCTTAGTCTTTTTGGTAAATCTTTTTTAGTGAGATACAGATAATAGTTGTTGATGCATAACCAAAGTTCTCTTGAAATATGTTCCTGTACACTCCTGGCATTTTCTCTTGCTTTTGTAACAATATTTAAGATAGAGTTTGAATTATTTAAATTAAACACCATAAAATCAATACATTCTATAGCATCTTCTGTATAAAACTCGTTATCAGAGGTTGTAAAATTTTTGATAATGGGTGTCCATGAAAATAGTTCTGGAGAGTCTTGGTTAGCATAAAAGTTTACTTTAAGTAAACTTAAAATACCATTGCCTCGTTCCATATATCTGTCTAACCAAATAAGATTATTTGCTACTCTACTTAACATATTTAATATTTTTCTAAATTATTGTAATACCCAGGTGTCTTTACTACCGCCACCTTGGGAGCTATTAACAACCAATGAGCCTTTTTTTAGGGCCACACGAGTAAGTCCGCCAGGACAAATGTCAATCCCATCTTTACCAGATAAGGCAAACGGGCGTAAATCAATACATCGGGGTGATAATTCACCATTGATGTAACAAGGGGCTGTAGATAATCTCAAGATAGGTTGAGCTATAAAATTTTCGGGTTTTTTCTTGACGTTCTCTATATAGTCTTTTATTTCAGCCTCTGTGGCTTCATGTCCCATTAGCATACCATAACCACCACTACCATCAGTTTTTTTAATGACCATGGTTTTAATGTTTTTAACCACATAGTCAAATTCATCAGGTCTACCTAATTGATAGGTTTCTATATTTTTTAAAATAGGTTCTTCATTTAAATAATATTTAATCATATCCGGAACGTAAATATAAATGGCCTTATCGTCAGCTATTCCGGTACCAGGTGCATTTACAATATTCACATTGCCTTTTCTGTAGGCTGCCATTATACCAGCAACGCCTAATACACTTTTCGCATTAAATTCTAAGGGATCTAAAAAGTCATCATCAACCCGTCTGTAAATGACATCAACTTGTTTTAAACCCGTAGTGGTTTTCATGTAAACGAAATGATTTTTAACAACTAAATCACTGCCTTCCACCAATTCAATACCCATGAGTCTCGCAAGGGTTGTGTGTTCGTAATAGGCCGAATTATAGATGCCTGGAGTTAAAAGTACAATATTTGGATTTGGCAGGTCCGAAAGTTCTTTTAGCTTTTTATAAAGCATATTTGGATAGTTTGAAACCGATCTCACTTTACTTTTTGGCAAAATACCCGGAAACAATCGTTTGGAAATTTCTCTGTTTTCTAGCATATAGCTAACGCCAGAAGGAGTTCTTAAGTTGTCCTCCAATACATAAAATTCGCCATCACTATTACGTATTAAATCGACTCCTGAAATATGTACATAGACATCATAAGGTACTTTGACACCTTTCATTTCACGTAAAAAGTTAGGGCATGAGTAAATTAAGTCAGCCGGTATAAGTCCGTCCTTGATAATAAATTGCTCATTATAAATGTCTTTTATAAATAGGTTTAAAGCTTTTAGGCGTTGCTTAATCCCTTTTTCTATTTTATCCCATTCTTTAGCAGTAATAATTCTAGGAACAATATCAAAGGGAAATATTTTTTCAATACCTTCATTATCACTATACACCGTAAATGTTACCCCTTGCGTCATAAAAAGCTGTTTGGACAATTCTTCTTTTTTAGTAAGTGTATCTGTCGATGTGTTTTTTAAAATCTCAATGATGGTCTTGTATTGGTCCCTAATCTCTGCATTGGCTGTATACATTTCATCCCAAGTGCTGGGTAGTTGGTCATAAGAAGAAATAAGATGGTCTTTACTCATATGGTTTTAGTGTAAGTATCAAATATAACAATTGCTAAATAATTTTTATATTATTTAACTGTTCACTGACAATAAATTATTGATATTGATATTTTAATGAAAAAAATTATGGTTTTAGACAATAATGTTGAATTATATTTCAGTATTAGTATTTTCAAATCTTTGAAAAGGTATCAAAAAAATGACTGAAATATTATTCATGCAGTCTATGCTGTAATATACCTATTTTTAATGAAAATGTCACGCATAAATTTATTTTTTTTAATCTTTAGGCAACCATTAATATAAAATTTACGTCTATATAAATAGAAAACAAAATGAAACCGCTTTTGAAAGTCATTCAGTTTTATAAAAACGAAAATACGCTTTTAGAGAAAGTCGCAAAAAATAACCGTGAGGCACAACACGTCTTATTTCAAATGCATGCTCCAAAAATGTTAAGTGTTTGCAGGTATTATATAAAGGATATTCAAAATGCTGAAGAAGTTATGCTTAACGGGTTTTTTAAAGTATTTTCTAATTTAAAAGGTTTTAGGGCTGAAGGAAGTTTTGAAGGATGGATTCGAAAAATAATGGTACGTGAATGCCTCTCTTTTTTAAGGCAGCAAAAGCAGGTTGAATTCATATTGGAAGAGGTTGGTTTTAAAAATGATTATGCCAATAACATTCAATCTGATATAGATGTGGCACAAATTCAGCAGCTTATTGATGAACTACCGGAAGGTTATAAAATGGTTTTTATAATGTATGCCATTGAAGGATATAAACATCATGAAATCGCAGATATGCTGAATATAACAGAGGGGACATCAAAATCGCAGTTATTTAAAGCAAGAAATTTGTTACAACAAAAAATTAATAAATTAAATAAAACAAGCTATGGCACCAAATAAATTTGAGGAAAACATAAAAAATAAGCTTGAAAAAAGAACGATTCAGCCATCTAAAGATGCCTGGGCAAAGTTAGAAAATCGATTAGATTCAACTGATAAAAGGCGTAAAAATAAAACGATTTTTTGGATAGGTTTAGCGGCAAGTATTGTTGGAATATTATTGGTTGCTTCACAATTTTTTAATGAGGCACCTTTAGAGAATAGTACCCCTGTTTTGGTAGTAACGCCAGAGGCTATTAAGCAAAATGATAATACTGAATTAGCGAAAGAAGAAAGCACTGTTGAGGAACCGATAAGTAGTTCAGAGGAACCAACTACTGAAATGCAAACCACTAAAATTGCTGTAAAATATACTATTAATTCTGAAGCCAAACGAGAACCATTTAAGGCAGTTTCAAATGAAGTTGCTCAAGCGGAAAATAATATTGAAGGGCAAGAGGCAGAACCAGATGAATTACAACTACAAAATTTAAGTTTTGAAGAGCTAAAAATTCAACAAGTAATCGCTCATGTTCAAATTTTAAAGGATCAAGATAGTGCTATTTCTGATGCCGATTTGGATGCCTTATTAAATCAAGCTCAAAATGACATAGAGCAGGAAAAATTATATCGTGAAAATTCCGGAATTGTGGATGCAAGATCATTACTACAAGATGTGGAGGCTGATCTAGACCGAACCTTTAGAGACAAAGTTTTTGAAGCACTGAGAGCTAATTTTAATTTTGTTAAAACAGCTGTTGCGCAGCGTAATGACTAAATAAATCATCAATTATATATTAATTACTAAATCAAAAAACGAACAGTTATGCAAACAATTACCAAGTATTTCGTGTTTTTAGCGTTATTGCTAAGTGTGCAAATCATCAAGGCACAAGACACCATTCAAGATCCTTTGAACAAGGATAAAATAGAATCCTTACAGGATGTTAAAGATAGAATTAAAGCTGAAGAGCGTGCGTTTTTAAAAGCTGAAGTTGAAGCCATTAATTTGAAATTAGAAAAAGCTGAGATTACAAGTGCCGAAGCTGAAACTTTAAAAATGGAAGTTGCTAAAAAACGCGCCTTAAACATTGAAAACAGATTAGCCATTATTGATAATAAAATAGCTCTTTTAAAACGGAATAAAGCAGATTATAGTCATTATGATGATATTGATAATTCTAAAATAGGGATTAGCATTGGTGGTGATGAAGGCAGTTTTGGAGGATTTATTATTAATGGAAAAAATAAGCCCAAAAAGTTTGATAAACGTACTACTGATGA
>DATCZQ010000185.1:0-48956 GCA_036525815.1 Yeosuana sp.
AAGGTTGTTGATAAGCCTAATAGAAAACATGGCAATATTCCACTATAATCTAAAAATATTAAATTAAGATCTTGAAAAATTCAATGCCTTAATTTATAATATGACCATTATTTAGTGCCTCTTGCTGAATAAAATTCACTAGTGTCATGCCATTTGGGATAATAACTTTCATTAGCCAATCGTAACCCAACTTCATAATAAAGTTGCAAATCCATTTGAATACCACTTAAATCTAAACCTTGATAGTACTCATCAGATGGCTGATGATACCTATTTTTGCGATAATCATCCTCCATTTTTTTTGCATATTCGATACCTTTTTCTTCATGTTCGAACAATCCTTTGGCATAGAGCGGTGGAATTCCTATTTTGGCAAAATTAAAATGATCTGATCTAAAAAAATTTCCTTTTTCAGGAGTAGGATTCTTAATTGCTAGGCGTCCCTGATTTTCGGCTGCAACTTTTGCATAATCATCCATTTCGGAATGTCCATAACTTATTATGGTTAGATCCTTCATTCGTCCCGGACTTAAAACACCATCCATATTAATATTGGCAACTGTTTTGTTAGGTGAAAATATAGGATGTTCAGCGTAATAGGCAGACCCCAGTAAACCTTGCTCTTCTGCAGTAACGGCAATAAAAACTAGAGACCTTTTGGGAACTATTCCTTTTTTAAAGGTTTCTGCTATGGCCAAAAGTGCTGCCGTTCCTGAAGCATTGTCAGCTGCTCCGTTATAAATTGAATCACCATTTACAGGTTTTCCAATTCCAAAATGATCCCAATGGGCTGAATAAATAATATACTCATCTTTTAAATCTGTTCCCGGTAAAATGGCTATGACGTTTTTTGAAATATCACGTTTAATCGTGTTCCTTATTTTTACGGATGCCTTTAATCCTAAGGGTACTGGCCTAAAGTCTTTATTTCCTGCTAGTTTTTTATAATCCTTTATTTCCGTATTTGAAGCCTCAAACAACTTATTTGCTGAATCATATGTTATCCAACCTTGTATATCCGTTACAGGAGTATTACTACTCAGATTCAATTGGGGCCCAGTATTACTAGATTGTATTACATTCCACCCATAGGAAGCGGGAATTGTTTCATGGATAATAATTACACCTGCTGCTCCTTGGCGTCCTGCTTCTTCATATTTATAGGTCCAACGACCATAATAAGTCATTTCATTGCCTTTAAACAAAGTTGAATCTCCCGATTTAAATCCTGGGTCATTAACTAATACAACTGCTGTTTTTCCTTTCCAATCTATGCCTTCATAATCATTCCAACCATATTCAGGGGCTACAATGCCATAACCTGCAAAAACTAATTCAGAATTCTTAAGATTTACTTCTTCTAATGGGTTTGTAGTTGATGCTACAAAATCATCAAAATAAGATAAATTAAAATCTCCATTTCGACCTGAAATAATCATTTTATCTGATACTGAGCTAGTAATCTCAATCAGTGGCACATCTTGATAAAAACTTTTTCCATTTCCCGGTTCTAACCCAAGTTTTGAAAATTCATCTTTTAAATAATTAACTGTTTTAACCTCTCCTTCTGTAAAAGGCATTCTTCCCATAAATTCATCAGAAGATAAACGCTCAAGATGTTTTCCAATCGTAGCCTGATTAACTTCAAGAATAACATCATCATTTTTTGTTTTCGGCTTGCAGTTAAAAATTAATACCAGAATTAGAAGAAATAAAAGATTTTTCATGATTTATGTTGTTTGCATTATAAAAAAAGATTAAGTTAAATAGAAGACCTCCTTTAATAATTAAAATATTATTATATTTTTATTATCTATTGACATGCCTAGAAGTCTGCTGAAGTCAAACTTACGTATATTATGAATTATAAACAAAACCATTATTTTAAAAATTTAACATTTTAATAATGAGTAATTTAAATACCTTTGCTTAAATTATTTTTTTTTGAATTTTCGATGAAAACAAAATCACTTTTATTTATTGTTTTATTAAGTTTCAACTCAGTATTATTTTGTCAGAATGGTTTGCCTATGCACATAAGTGACACGAAAATAATACCTTTAACTTCATTAGGAAATAGTGCTTTACAAAATAATCTGGAAAAAGAATTAAATGCCATTCCTCGATGGAAGCATTTAATAGCCCAGAAAAAAATGTCTGTTGGTCTTGTAGATTTAAGAGACCCAGAAAACGTAAAATATGGAAGTATTAATGGCAATAATATGATGTATGCTGCCAGTTTACCTAAAATTGCCATCCTTCTGGCCGCTATGGACGCCTTTGATAAAGGTGAATTAAAGGAAACTCCTACTATTAAGAGTGATCTGCGATTAATGATCAGTAAATCTAATAATCAAGCATCAACGCGGATGATAGATAGATTAGGATATAAAAAAATTGAATCTGTCATGACAGATCCAAAATATATGTTTTATGATGAGAACCATGGTGGTGGGCTATGGGTCGGTAAGCGTTATGCTTCTGGAGGTGATACTAATAGAGAACCTCTGAAACATTTAAGTCATGCTGCTACAGTAAATCAGGTTTGCAGATATTATTACTTGCTTGCTAATGGGAAATTGGTTAACTATGATCGTTCTAAACAAATGTTAGATATTATGGGAAACCCAGATTTACATCATAAATTTGTTAATGCGATTGAAAAAATAGCGCCACAAGCATTATTATTCAGAAAATCGGGATCGTGGCAGACCTTCCATTCAGATTCAATTTTAGTTTGGGGAAATGATCCAAGTAGACGATACATTTTAGTTGCATTAATTGATGATGCCGATGGTGAACAAATTATACGGAATTTGGTGAAACCGGTAGAAAAAGTGCTAAAAATGAAATTACCTGCACCAAGTATTGCATCAAACTAAAAACTTCAAAGCACTAAATTATTTTATTTAAATTATGTTATTTAGCTGTTTTAGAAATTATGAAAACCTAATGTATTAGCTTTGTGATATAAAGTTTTCATCACACAGCCTAAAAAATTAATATTGAATTACCTCATCCCTATTATTAATACATTAAAATTATATCTTCTCAAAGCCTTTGATTTAAAAGAGGAAGAGCTAACCAAAACACTTTTACTTCAGCTTAATATATTTATAATTATTACTACTCTATTAATTATAAAACCTACAATTAATTCTTTATTCCTTTCTGAACTTACATCCAATGCTTTGCCGTTAGGATATGTATTAACAGCCATAATGGCCATTTTTGGCTCCTATTTTTACGATAGAGCTTTAGAAAAATATGCGTTGAACATAATTATTGACCGTACATTAATTGGATCCGTTATTTCGCTCATTTTATTTGCAATTGCATTTAAATTTGATCTTGCAAATGGATTCCTATTATATATCCCATATATATGGGTTGCCATCTTTGGGTTATTGACAGCCTCCCAATTCTGGATTTTAGCCAACCTAGTTTATAATGTTAGAGAAGCAAAACGTGTTTTTGGTTTTATTGGTGCGGGTGCCATCGGCGGCGGCATTTTTGGAGGTTATTTAACTTCCCTATTAACTACGGTATTATATTCAGAAGACTTACTGTTCGTCGCTGCTGTACTACTTGTATTTTGCATCCCAATAACGCGCTATATTTGGAAACATGAAATTGTAAAGCTCAACCCTTTTCAGGTATCAATAAGAACAACCCCTCAGGGAGAGTCTCCCTTTAGACTTATAAAGCAATCCAAACTTTTAAGCCATATTGCCATTGTTATAGGAATAAGTGTTTTAATAGCCAAGCTAGTTGATTACCAATACAGTGACTATGCGTCTAGACTTATTCAAGACCAAGATAGATTGACTTCTTTTTTTGGTTTCTGGTTTTCTACGCTAAGTGTCCTTTCATTATTAATACAGTTATTTTTAACTAAACGCATTGTTGGTACTTTTGGGGTGGGCAAATCCTTATTATGGCTACCTTCAGGAATTCTTATTGGCTCCATTTTACTACTGATCATACCACAACTTTGGGTCATTATATTTATTAAAATAGTGGATGGTAGTTTAAAACAATCTGTCAATAAAGCGGCTACCGAACTACTTTCAATCCCTATTCCGATTGATATCAAAAAGAAAACAAAAACCTTTACCGATGTTGTTGTTGACAGTATTGCGACAGGTTTAGCAGGTTTTATATTAATCTTCTTTATTAACGGATTAGATATTGCCTCAACATATATTAGTTTGATCATTATTATTTTAATTTCAGTTTGGCTATACTTTATTTATCATCTTAGAAATGAATATATAATATCCTTTAAAGCATTATTTGAATATTCAAACCTAAAAAAACAAAAATCTAATAAAAATGAAATTAAAATAACTTCTATTATAGATACTGTTATAAATATTTTTAAAACAGGTACAGAAAACCAAATATTACATATGCTTCAAAAAACACTGGAAGTAAAAGATGAACGTTTTTTTTCTGCAATAAAAACCCTTTTAGCACATTCCTCTCCAAAAGTTCAAGCGCTAGCCATTGAAAATCTTTATTTTTTGAAAACCCAAAATTTATGTGTTCAAATTGAGTCTATGATATATCATAAAGACCAGCAAGTTACTACTTCGGCTTTTAGATATTTGTTAAAAAGATATGAGCAAAACACGGTTGATCTTTTTAATAAATATTTGAGTAGTGATGATGAAACCATAGCAAACGCTTCTTTAATTGGTTTATCATTAGAACTTCGAAACAATCAGTTACTACAAAACAGATTTAATTTGGAAAATTGGATAAAAAAAGCCTTAAATCGGTATGCAGTCCTAGAACTCAAAAAAGACAAAACAAATAAAATGCAAGCTATTCTTGAAGCTATAGGCCATTCTAAAGCGGAAAAATTTTATAGCATTATTAAAGAGCAACTAAATTCTAAAGACACCCTTATTTTAAATAATGCACTTTTAAGTGCTTCAAATACACTGGATGTACAATTTGTGGATTCAATTATTTCACATTTATCTGGAAAGAAAACTAGAAAAACCGCTATTGAGGCACTTTTCTTTTATGGAACACCAATTATTGAAATCTTGTACGAAAAAATAAATTCAGATACCATTGAATTGGAAGATGCTTCCTTTGCCATTTTAGTCATTGAAAAATTCGCCTCTCAAAAAGCAGTCAATACTTTAATGAAATTATTGGAAAACTCAGAGCACTCAATTAAAATTGAGACCATTGAATCTCTTAAACGGCTCAAATGGAAGCACCCTAGTCTTAAAATAAAAGATCAACTTATTGTGGATCAGATATTAGATGAATGCAATTTATACCAAAACACTTTATCGGTAATACATTCACAAATTATTGTCCAATATAAAAAGAAAGAACAAAATACTGAATCGAAGCAAGTTAATGAAGCCAGAAATGGACTTATTAATTTACTTGAACAACGCTTAGAAAGGCAATTACAGCGGATTTTCAGCTTATTGGGGATAAAATACCATCCAAATGATGTTGACCCTATTTTTCATACTATTTTAAATGGTGAAGAAGAACAGCGCATTAATGCAATTGAGTTTTTAGATAATATTTTGAATATTCATCTTAAAAAAGAACTAATTCCTGTAGCTGAATCCATGTTGTTCGACACGAAAACGGAAGAAAAAATAAAAAATTTAAACATAACTATTTTAAGTGAAGTTGAATGCTTTAATGAGTTACTTAAGCGAAAAGATATTAAACTTAAATTTGCTGTATTGTACCTTATTGAAAAATCCTGCAATGATAAATTTGTTCCGTTGCTGGAAATGGTTTTAAATGACACAAATGACAAAATAAGAGAAAAAGCAAAAGACATTCTAAAGCTTTACCATACTATTGCCTGATAATTTTATCTATTCTTGCTGCCAACATCATATGATCTGTAGCAGAATTCTTCCTTAAAACATTGGTCATTAAAACCACCATATATTTGCAATTTTCAGGATGCTCAACAATAGCTACAGAATTCATAAAATTACTTACATTGCCCATATATTTTCCACAAGTCTCCCCTTTTGTTCTGTCACATTTATACAAACTACCCGATTTAAAATAAACTGCTGCCTCCTTTAAGGCCGGCGATTGTGCATATCGAATTCTCCTATCAGTCATATACATTAATCGTTTCATTTCTAAACTGGAAGCTTCATCAACGATGTTTCCCTGTTCTAATTGAATTAAGAATTTCATTAATCCAACAGGAGTACCAATACTCCCTCCTTTATCGCCTACATATGTGTTGGCTCCTTTAGTGAAAAAACTTCCTAAGCGCCACTCATCCGGAGTAATTTCCAAGGTTCTTAATGGCAGGTTCACAACCTCATTTCCCAAATCGGTTAATTCTTTTTTAGGCGTGTTTTTAAAATAAGCATCGGCCCCTTCTTGCGTCAAATCTGGGTAGTCCTTACCAAAAGCATGCATCAACATCACTTCTCTCCACACAATGCTTGCTGCACCATTATTACTTACAGAAAGCATGTGGTCTGCCCATTCAAACAAGGTAAAAACGTCACTGGCAATAACCTGCCGTTTTACTAATTTTTTTGTTTCCATATTATAAATTGGAACAGTATGCTCATCGGTTAAACCCCAAACACCGGCTTTCACAGACTTATGTTTCAACAAGTCTAAGCGTTTATCAAAATCATTTGGATAGATAGTGGCTAACTCAGTAAATAAGGCTGTTAAAACAGCTAATTTGCCAACGCTTCCAGGTTGATACCCTGCCGTCTCATTTCTTTGCGCAAATCTTGGATGCTCAGGATCAGAAATATCTATAACCGTTAACGAATAACTTTTATCTAGACCTTTAAACAAGACGTTAATATCTTTTTGAAAATTCGGATCTACTTTTAAAAAACAAATAAGACTATCCTCCTTTTTTGATATTAAATTTAATTTGATATCCATATATGATTTCATCGCGCCGGCTGGAAGTTTTGAGGTTTCAACTATTTCCCCGCTTTTTATAAGTTCTAGTCGTTTTAATCTTTTTATACCCGTGCGCTCATAACCATCAATTGGATAGTAATTTGAAACCGTAAAGGCGAAACAAGCTAAAGTTAAAATGAGTATAGGAAGTATTCTTTTCATAACGACTTATAGTTTTTCAGATAGTGAAATCTGCTTATTATTATCTATTGTGGGTGTTATTGATTGCAAGTAATCAGAACTCAACGCTTTTTTATTTTCAACAAATGGTCGAATTTGAAACAACCACAACTTATTGTTTTGAAATCCAAGCTCAACATCATAGGCGCCATTATAATCAGAATGTGTTTCCTTGGGTAAGGTTTCTCTAATAGATGCTGCCAAAGCTCTTATTTCATTAATGTTTCCGGAATTTAAAATAGGTTTTTCAAAACTGGATATCAATTTTTCTGTACCTCCTTTTTGAGGCAATCTATTATAATACATTTCACGAGATGGCGCTAAAAACCGCATACCACCTTTATTATATATGAGATAGGTTTCGGCTGCCTGACCATCAACGGCACCGCCTGCACCTCTGCTAAAAGCTATGGTCAAATCTTCATCGACACCATTACTTATACCTTTTGTAATTAAAACACCTGAGTAATCAACGTCTACACTGGGTATTACCAGTATTGAAGGAAATACATTTTCCGGATTTAACAAGTATTTCTGACGCCATTTAAAACTGCGCTCGGTATAAGGTGAAGCCCAAACACTTTTAATACCGTCAATAATATTATCTTTTTCAACCACATTAAATAAGGTTAAATTCAATCCTGCCCCCGTAAAATCTTTAAGGTCTTCCATGTTGGTGTCACTTCTTAAAAACACAGGAATATTACCCAACTCCTTTCCTAAAATATTTTTAAAATCAGTTTCAAGTTGACTGATAAATTCAGCTTTTAAAGGCATCTTTTTTATGGCCTCTCGAAGAATTTCTAATTGGTCTAATTGATATTTTTCAACTTCAGCTTCTGGAATATTTTGATTACGCATAATTTCGGCCTTATCAAACATATCATTCAAAAATTTCCAATAAGACTTGTTTTGATCAAGCATATCCTGTTCCATATGATCTCTAAAAACACCAAATGGAATCACCAAGCCTTCTACTACCTTTTCGGGAAACATCTTTTTCAATTGACCTAAGTTAGCAGCCTTTGGACCACATAGTTTACCTGAATCACTGGCATCTATTGAACGTAAATTAAGAACCTCATGAACATCCAACCGTACATTTGCTATTGGAACTTCTATCTGATCAGATTTGCGCTCCGTTTTATTAAATAAAGCCTTTTCTACCTCGGTCGTGCTACTTTCCAATTTTAAAATAACATTTCCTTTATTAGAAACAGCGTAAAATACTTTTTGACCACTATACGCTATTAATTTCTGAAGATTTTCATCAGACAAAGCCGCGTTTGGAATTCCCAAATTTCTGGCCAATAATTGTACATGAGAAACCATATTCCCTTCAGAAACAGTGGCAATACCTGCAACTGGTTTTAAATCTGATGGTGGTCTTTGAAATATATATATCTTATCAGAAGATACTTCAACAGCATCAGGTGATCCTGCAACCACTACTAATTCACCAAAGGCATACCCAGGATTAAGTCCTCTAAAAGAGCTTTGGTTAGGTATGTCTAAAACCTTATTAGTAAGAGCAGATTCCTTCGCTATAAAATCACCCAAATCACCCACTGACATGCCTAAATACAATGCTATGGAACCGCGTATTCTATCGTCAATAAAACCATAGCTTATTGGTTCAAATGCGGTGTAGATATTCACGACATCTTGATAATTTGCTTTGACCATAGACGAACTCCACTCAACTAAACTTCTGGCATTTTCTAATATAGAAGTAAGTTCTACTAATGCTATGCTGGTATCTTCTTTAAATGGTGTTTTTAAATTAATATTATCCCATTCACCTAATTCAATATAACCAGCCCCCACCGTAGCCATTCCTAAATAGCAAATTTTAGATAGTATATCTTGTACATCTACGGGCTCCCACCTTGGAGCATTTTTAAAGATAATTTCTTCTAGTTTAATTGAAATATCTAGCAATTCTAAACGAGCCAGAGGGTCCTTTTCCTTTAATAAAGACATTCTTATTTCCATTAGAATTTCAGAAGTTCCTGTAATTAAATCTGAAACTGAAGTATTTTTAGATTGGTTTGATATATAAGTCTTTATTTTTTGACCAATTTCAGTTTTTGAAACCAATGTTTTTTTTGATAAAAGCGTTGAAATATCAATAGGTTTATAAAATTTGGTCATATTTTCAATTAACTCATCCAATTTCATATTGAGAGTTTTATTTAACTTTGAAGTATTTTTGACTTTAAAGGATTTAATCTTTTCTATGTCTGTAAATTCAGGTTGGCTATGAATTTTGACTCGCAAATCCATAAATGGAGGGAAAGTATCAGATATGACTTTTGATTGACTTCGTATTAATTGAGACATATTATCATCTCCGTTATGAGGAATATCCTTCAACGACTGACGTATTAAAAAATAATTTTTTTCTAAATTATCATCATCTGACAATAACCATTTATAAAAATTTATGCCCCATGCTTCTTCGTCTTCAGATTGCACAGAACCTCTATAAAACTGACCTTTTCTATTGATCCAACCATCATCAACTGACCTTAAATATTTATCTAATTGATATTGTTTTAATCGTGAATGGTTATTTTCTGCATCCCAAAATTCCTCTGTTTGAGTAAATGCCAAAATTTGACCAAGAAAAATATGATTTGTTTTTCCTAATGATATGACTTCATCCTTATAACGCGCATGCTGCACACCCGGACCTATATTTTCCGGGCAAGGATCTTTGGGCTGCCTTAAACTTCCATCTGTGCAAAACCAACGAATATCTTTATAGGGACCTCTTATACTATTTTTATAACTGATAATTTGATCCCTGATTTTCTCGTTACTTATCTTTTGAGAAAAGCCGTTTTCAATGGATAAAAGGAAAATTAAAATAATAAGAAATAATTTTTTCATAGCAATTGTTGCTTAGTTTTTAAAAGTAATAGCAACTAAATTTTTAACAAAATTAATCAGCAAATACTTTATTTTTTGGGTTTTTATTTTTTAATAAAAAAACACTATAAAATATACAATAATTATTCAAATGTAAAATTCATTTTGAGACCAAAAATAGACTTATTACAAATAATAAAATAGGGCGATTAATTGCGCAATTATTTAAATAAAATAGTTTGTGAATTAAACATAAATGAATCCTTCCATCTTTCAAACCGAGTATCAAATTTTGTAGAAAAAATTAAATACTGACACTTTTCTAAGCTTTCGGGAGTTCTTGAAACTTCTTCAAAATTGCTGTTTCTAAAAAGAAACTCAGCATCATCCACAATAAACATTTGAAGCTTGTTTAAATTAATGCCATTCAGGTAAAATATTTTATTCAAGCGCTTTGGAGTTGCTATGACAATATCCGTTCCTAAATATAAATCTTCTCTTTGCAATTCAATGTTATGCTCTTCATAAGCACAATACACTCTTAAATCAGTACCCCTGGTATAGGTTTTAAATTCTGTTTCTAAGTCTAAGGCTGCTTGTTTGTCTTTAACAAAAATCAAGGCTCTAGGGGCCTCTTCAAAGGCCTGAGCATTTAATTTTTGAATGACACTTAAAATAATAGCCGTTGTTTTTCCCGAGTTTTTTGGGGCGATACAAAACATACTTAATCCACCTTTTATTTTTGACCAGATTAATTTTTGCAAAGGCAATGGAGATTCAAAACCTTTTTCCTGAAGGTTAATTTTTAAAGGTTCAATGATTTTTTTAAAAGACATATCTATTTATAATAATACGTAGCAAAGATACTCTTTTAAAAGGGCTATTTATTTATATAAAAAAAAGCGTTCATTTCTGAACGCTTTTTTTTAAGCTATTAATCTGTAATTACTATTAAAACTGTAAATCAGTCACTAAATCAAATTCATCATAGATGGCCTTGTCTTTTAATCCATCAAAAAAACTAGCCGAACCATATTTAACATCATATTTAGTTCTGTCAACTTTTAAAGAAGCTGTTGCCTTATTTCCATAAATAGAAATAGAAAATGTAATAGGATTTGATTTTCCTTTTATAGTCAAATCTCCAGTAACAGAATAAGAGTTTTTACCTGTAGCCTTCACGTCAGTAAATACTAAAGATGCTGATGGATAATTTTCAATTCCAAAAAAATCATCAGACTTTAAATGACCTTCCAGTTTACCTTTATATTCACCTTCTAAATCGGTTACATTAAGACTTGTCATATCCATAACAAATTCTCCACCGATTAATTTGTCTTCATTAAAACTTAATGAACCAGATTTTAAAATAATAGTCCCTTCATGAGAACCAGTTACTTTATAACCTTTCCAAACTATTTTACTTTCACTTGTTTTAACTTCTTTCTTTTCAACATCAACTGCTTTAAAAGAGAATGCTACAAATGCTACTAAACCTGCAAGTATTATTTTTTTCATTTTGTTTTTCATTTTATTTTATGTTTTGTAATTATTTAAGACTTTAAAACTCTTTTAAATCCTTTAGTAAATCAAATTATTCATTATTTATTTAAATAATAATTGAAATCAGATGCAAAGATGAAGAATAAATAGTTGAATAAAAATGAAGTAGTTTACTAAATAATGTTAATCTAGTTTAACATCTGCTATTCAATACTTAGCTGGCTTTTAATTTTACTTAGAAATTCTTTAGAAATTCCAAGATAAGAGGCTATCATATATTGGGGAATACGTTGTTCTATTTTTGGGTATTGTTTTCTAAAATAAAGATATCTGTCTTTTGCTGTAAGGGCAAAATTTCTAACTATACGCTTTTGAGATGCCACAAAAGCTCTTTCAATAATTTGTCTGAAAAAGCGCTCCAGCTTTGGTATTTCAGCATATAACTCTTCAATAATATCATGAGGAAACATAGCTAATTCTGTATTTTCTAAACATTGAATATTAAAATCAGAAGGTGTTTGGGTTATAAAACTTCCTAGGTCTGAAGTCCACCAATCTTCAATGGAGAATAAAATAATATGCTCCTGACCGTCATCATCTATATAAAACATCTTGGTACAACCAGACAATACAAAACATTCATGTTTACATATATCTCCTTGTTGAACTACATATTGTCCTTTTAAATACTTTCTTAGAAATACTTTAGATAATAGAAACTCTTCTTCTGCTTTTGTCAGAATGATTTGTTTTCTTATATAATTTAAGAGTGATTCCATAGGGTGTTTAGCCAGAACTTTAATTGTTCATACAAATTTAAAAATTTTAAAGTCTAATAAATTAATTAATAAAATGTTTATTCCTTTATTTTTACATGATGGAAAACAAAAATACCTTTGAGCTTGAGTTTATTGCCCTTATGGCATCCTTAATGTCTATTGTTGCGCTATCTATAGACGCTCTGCTACCGGCTTTACCGCAAATTGGTCATGATTTAGGTGTCGTAAACCTAAATAATAATCAACTCTTGATTACTATGATTTTTCTGGGTATTGGTTTAGGTCAGCTACTTTTTGGTCCTTTATCAGATAGTTTTGGAAGAAAACCTATTGTTTTTATTGGCTTTGGGGTGTTTATTATTGCCAGTATTATATGTGTCACCACAAAAAGTTTTGAAATGATGATTTTTGGCAGAATACTGCAAGGGATTGGTCTAGCCTCTCCACGAACCCTATGCATTGCGATTGTTAGGGATCTTTATAGTGGGGACTATATGGCAAAAATTGTTTCTATTGTTGTCATGGTATTTATATTAGTCCCTGTGATTGCGCCCACATTAGGACAATTTTTAATTAATTATTACGACTGGGAATCAATCTTTTATGTGAATATAATATATAGCACCCTTGTCATGATTTGGTTTTGGTACCGCCAAAAAGAAAGTTTACCAAAAGAAAAACGCATTCCACTTTCCTCTCATCTTTTTATTGATGGTACCAGAGAATTTTTAAAATATAAAGATGCTATTGGTTTTACTTTAATTTCTGGTTTTATAACAGGCTCCTTTATGGTTTACTTGAGCACTTCACAACAAATATTCGAAGAGCAATATAATTTAGCTGAGATGTTTCCATATATTTTTGCCAGTTTAGCTATTTCTATTGGGTTAGCCACATATTTAAACAGTGTTTTTGTGGTTAAATTTGGCATGATGAATATGGCTTATTATTCGACAATAGGCTATTGTGCGGTTTCCATTTTATATGTGATTTTATTTTGGTCAGGAACCAATCCAAGTATTTATGTGCTAATTACCTTTTTTGCTTTACAATTTTTTGCAGTTGGATTTTTATTTGGGAATTTGCGTGCTTTGGCTATGCAACCACTAGGTCATATTGCAGGCATTGGCGCTGCCCTTAATGGATTTGCATCCACCATTTTAGCGGTTCCGGTTGCTAATTATATTGGGAGGTTTGTAAAAGATTCTGTTTTACCTTTATTTATAGGGTTTTCAATATTTGGTTTGCTCTCTCTTCTAGTCTTTCTATTGCTTAAAAAGCATCTTAAATTATCTACTGTTTAAAGATATCGCTCTTTTATTATCTTTATATGCCAAAGTTCATGACCCAGAATAATAAATGCTGCAGCTCTTGCAGATAAACTGCTACCGTTGGCATTTCCAACAAATTTCAAATCGGTTTCACTTAAATTTTTTAACAAAACAATAAAGTTTTGCCTCACCGACTCATATTCCTCCAATAACAATTCGATAGATTTCTTATTGGCTAAAGATGGTAAAATATAATCATTTTGTTCAAATCCTGCTAAGGGCGTTTGGTCATGTCTCGCGATACGTAAACATCGATACATAAAAATACGTTCAGTATCTATTATGTGCTGAAATATTTCTTTAATGGTCCACTTATCTTCTTCATATTTATAAGTGAGTCTATCTATAGATATAGATTTAAAAAAATCAGTAACATGTTGCAAACCCAAATTAAAACCTTTAATGAGCTCAAGTTCTTTGGGAATCAGATCAATATAGGTGCTGTAAAATAGATTGTATTCTGATGCATTTAAATCTTTTGTTGTCATATCACTAATAGTTAAATTTTCGCCTGATACGTATATAGATCATAATATCTTCCTTGTTTCGTAATTAATTCGTCATGATTTCCGCGTTCAATAATATGACCCGCTTCAATGACTAAAATTTGATCTGCTTTTCTAATTGTGCTTAATCTGTGTGCAATTACAATGGTCGTTCTATCTTTTATTAATTCTGTTAAACTTTTTTGAATTAATGCCTCACTTTCCGTGTCTAAACTAGAAGTGGCTTCATCTAAGATAATAATTTTAGGATCCGCTAAAATGGCTCTGGCAATAGCCAGTCTTTGACGTTGTCCTCCTGACAGTTTAACACCTCTTTCACCAATCAACGTCTCTAAACCATCATCAAATCGATCTGTAAATTCGTTAACATAAGCTGCTTTTACTGCATTTTGTAATTCAGATTCTGTGGCATTTGGTCTAGGAAACATGATGTTTTCCTTTATGGTACCTTCAAATAAAAATTCATCCTGCAAAACCACGCCTAAATGTTGTCTGTAACTATTTAAATTTACTTTTGATAAATCTTGGCCGTCAATAGATACAATTCCAGATTTGGGATTTAAAAACGTAGCCGATAATCCAGCAATGGTCGATTTTCCAGAACCTGAACTTCCTACTAAAGCTGTTACAGAACCCGCTGGTGCTTTAAAACTAATATGATGCAGCACTTCCTTGCCCGCTTCATATGAAAATGATACATCATTAAACTCAATATCTCCATCAATTTTATCTAATTTAATAGTACGCTCAGCATTATCCTCTTCAGCAGTCATATTCATAAGTTCTTCCGTTCTATCCAAACCGGCTAATGCTTCTGTTAGCTGACTGCCAATATTACTCATCTGAACTATGGGTGCAATCATGAAACCTAGAAATAATGTAAATGACAGGAAATCACCAACAGTTAAATCGCCCATCATTATTTTATAACCACCAATTCCCATGATACCAGTGGAAGCAATCCCCAACAAAAAAGTGGATGAACTTGTCATAAAAGCAGTTGCTGTTAAACTTTTTTTTACATTTTGAAATAATCTTTGAACACCTTTTTCAAAAACTATATTTTCCTGCTCTTCAGCATTAAATGCTTTGATAACTCTAACACCGGCTAAGGTTTCAGTTAATCGACCGGTAACTTCGGCATTGATGACGCCACGTGTTCTAAAAATGGGCCTTATGTATCCAAAGGCTTTTAAAGCTATAACCCCAAAAATGGCAACAGGAACTAAAACAAATAAGGTCATTGACGGACTAATTCTAATTAATAATACCAATGATATGACAGCTGTAAGTGTGCCTCCTACCATTTGAACCAAGCCGGTTCCAATAAGGTTTCTTACACCTTCCACATCATTCATAATTCTTGATACCAGAGCGCCAGATTTTGTATTATCAAAAAAACTGATAGGCAATGACAATACTTTTTTTTGCACTTTTGCACGCAATTCACTAATTAAATATTGAGCCTGAACACTTAAAATTTTTGTTAGCAGAAAAGAAGTCACTGCCTGAACTAAGATAGCCAAGCCTACTAATAGCAATAAATTATACAATTGATCATAATCTTTATTTGGAACTACATCATCTAACAAGGCTTTACTTTTCCAAGGCAATACCAGACTTGATAATCTGCTAAAAACAATTAATATTAAACCAATAAAAACAAGGTTACGTCTTGGCCAAATAATGGTTTTAAACGCTTGGGTCATGGTTATTTTTGATTTCGTTTTATTTTTTTCTTTTAGGTGCTGCATTGCCTAATTTAAATTTTAAAATTGAAGCGTAAAATTAATGATTCTTTAGGTTAGAACTGGAAGCAATCATTAAATTACTTTTAAGTCACACATAAAACAAAAAAACCACCCAAAGTTAGGAGTGGTTTTTAAATGTTTAATAATTAATTATCGGCTAATCTCGTTTTGCTTTTTTAGCGAGTTTAGCTGCTTTTTTTTCCTTTGGCGTTAAAAGTGGTTCCTTTTTAACATTTTTCTTTGCGTCTTGTGATTTTGCCATGTTTCATAAATTTTAATTAAACAATTTTATGCTTTTAGTACAATTCTAAATCTTGCTTTCCCTTCCTCCAGATGCTTGATTGCATTGTTAACATCTGTCATTTTAAATTCCTCCACTGTTGGGTATATACTGTGTCTAACACAAAACTCCAACATTTTTTTTGTTAAGGCGATGCTTCCTATTGGACTACCACCAACTGATTTTTCTCCCATAATTAAACTAAATGCTGGAATGGCCATAGGTTCTAATACAGCCCCGACGGTATGTAATTTGCCTTGAGGAGCTAAAGCAGTTAAAAAAGAATTCCAATCAAGCGTCACATTAGTTGTGTTCAAAATAAAATCTAAAGTACCTGCAATATTTTGCAAATCTTCAGGTTTGGTTGAATCAACTACATGATGAGCACCCATTTTTAAAATTTCCGCTTTCTTATTTGGGTTTGAACTAAAAGCAGTAACCTCACATCCCCAAGCTTTTAAAAACTTAATAGCCATATGACCTAATCCCCCAACGCCAATCACTCCAACTTTATCAGTTGGTTTTACTCCTGACAAAACAATAGGATTAAATACTGTAATACCACCACAAAATAAGGGCCCAGCTTTTGCCATATCTAATCCTTTTGGCAATGGAATTACCCAAGACCAATGACCTCTAACGGCATCTGCAAATCCTCCATGGCGGCCAACAATAGTAGCCTCTGAACTTCCACATAAATGCTGTTTTCCATCTAAACATTGATTACAATGCATACAGGAAGCAGAATTCCATCCCATTCCTACTTTATCTCCAATTTTAAGGCCTTTGACTTCACTTCCAAACGCCATGACTTCTCCTACTATTTCATGACCAGGGACCAAAGGATATTGCGACATGCCCCAATCATTATTTATCATACTTAAATCTGAATGACATATTCCACAATAATGTACCTTAATATCTACTTCTTCATTACCGATTTTCGGTAATTCATAAGTAAATTTTTCCAAATTAGCTCCTGCTTGGTTGGCAGCATAAGCATTAATTTTATTCATAACCCTATTTTTATATTTTCACCCAAAAGATATAAAAAAAGAGTTGATTAACTATTAAGAAGCCATTAAAATATATTTAAAATTGAAAGAACCAATTACTTACTTTTATAAAGTTAATAATTTAAATAGCAACTCATGAAAATAATTGGTATTGGCAAAAACTATGTTGTTGACAAAGAAGAAATTAAATCCAGTAAAAATGGTTGCCAATTAATATTTTTAAAAGCAGAAAGCACTTTAGTTACTGATAATAAAAATATTGTTTATCCTTCAATTACTAATGAATTAGCTTATGAAGTAGAGCTAGTAATGAAAATTGGTAAAAGAGGAAAAGAAATAGCATTAGAAAATGCAGCTTCTCACATTTCTGAAATTGCGGTTGGCATAGATTATACAGCTAAAGATGTCCTTGAACATAGCAGAACCAGTAAAGGCCCTTGGGCTTTAGCAAAAGGGTTTGATGGCGCTTCACCTGTTTCAGGTTATATACCTGTTTCAAATTTTCCTGATTTAAATAACATCAATTTTAGTTTAGTTATCAACGGTGAACAAAAACAGGTTGGAAACACCTCTTTTATGATTTATAATTTTAGTGAAATTATAACTTTTGTTTCCACTTTTATGACATTAGAAGTTGGTGACCTTATATTTACGGGGACGCCAGCATTAGGGTCAGGATTAAATGTAAAAGGAGATCACTTAAAAGCTTCTATTGAGGGTGAATTGCTTTTAGATTTTAAAATAGTTTAATGATCACTTTTAGAACTTTACTTATTTAGCATAAAAGATGATATAATTCATAGAACGTACATCAATTTTTCACTAAATTGCTCGTATGAACACCATTGCCGTCCGTATTTATGATTTTTTAAAAGCGTTTCCTCCTTTTGATATGCTTTTACCTGAAAACTTGTTGTCCATTTGTAAATCTATTGAAGTTCAATATGTTGAAAAAGATAGTTTTATATTTAAAACAAATGAGCCAGTAAATAACAAATTTTATGTTGTTAAAGATGGGGATATTGGCTTATTTACTGCATCTAATGAACTTATTGATGAGTGTGATGAAGGAGATATTTTTGGGTTACGTGCCTTAATGCGACAAGGTAATTATTTGTTAAGTGCAAAAGCTATTGAAGAAAGTATTGTTTATTGTATTTCATCAACACTTTTTGATAATTATATTGCGTCAAATTCAGAAGCAAGTAAATATTTAATGGCCAATTTAGTTTCTAATTATAGAAAATCTAATATTGAAGAACAAAACCATAATGTTTTTACTTCCTTACATCATACAGCACCTGTATTGCAGGATTTTTTAGAAGAACAAACTGCTGATTACTCAAAAAATCCTGTAACATGCGCTACTAAAACTAGTATTAAAGACGCTGCTAAATTAATGACAGAAAAACGTGTTGGATCCATTATTATTACAAAAAAAAACAAGCCACTTGGGATAATTACTGATAAAGATTTAAGAACAAAAATTGCAACAGGATTATTTTCAATTGAAGAAAGTGTGACTAAAATAATGTCTTCTCCTGTTATTGCATATCACACAAATATTACCGTTGCTGAAGCTCAAATAGCCATGTTAAAACACAGAATAACACACTTATGCATTACAAAGGATGGTACTGTGAATTCTGAATTAACAGGAATTCTTTCAGAACACGATATCATTGTTATAAGAGAAAATAATGCGACTGTTTTAATTAAAGAAGTAAAAAGATCTAAATCCATCGAAGATTTAAAACAAATTCGATTACGTGCTCAAAAATTACTTAAACGCTATATTGAACAACAAATCCCTATTACATTTGCTTCAAAAATTATAACTGAAATTAATAACAGTATTACCATTAAAATAATTGAAAATGCCATCAATTTCATGAATCACCCTTTACCAACGCCATTTACTTGGTTAGCAATTGGAAGTCAAGGCAGAGAAGAACAGTTGTTGCTAACAGACCAAGATAATGCATTAGTATTTCACGATGTTCCCGAAAAAGATTTCAAAAAAACTAAAGACTATTTTTTAAAACTTTCAAAAAAAGTAACCCAAGATTTAAATGCTGTTGGATTTGAATTCTGTCCCGCGAATATGATGGCCAGCAATCCTAAATGGTGTTTGTCATTATCTCAATGGAAACAACAATTTAAACGATGGATAACTTCACCTGACCAAGATAATTTGATGTTATGTACCATCTTTTTTGATTTTGAACCTATTTATGGTAATAAAGAATTGGTTAAAACTATGTCTGAAGGTATATTTGAATCAATCATTAACCATGAAATATTTTTGAATCATCTAGGAGCTAATGCATTAAAAAACCCACCCCCTTTAAGTTTCTTTAGACACTTTTTAGTTGAACAAAGTGGAGAACATAAAGACCAGTTTGATATTAAAGCCAGAGCCATGATGCCTTTAGTAGATGCTGCCAGACTATTAATTCTTTCAAATAATATAGAAGCTCATAATAATACCATTTTACGTTATGAGAAGCTGATAGAGATTGAACCACAGAATAAAGAATTGTATAATGATTGTTTAATTGCGTTTAAAAATTTGCTGCATTTTAGAACAGAACAAGGATTAAAGCATCATGATTCAGGACGCTTTATTGATTTAAAGTCTTTAAGCAAAGCTAATCGATTAGAATTAAAAAATTGTTTTAAAGCCATCAAAGAAATACAAGAATTAATCTTAGTTAGATTCAACCTATCACAATTTTTATAGTATGCTTTGGTTTAAAAAGAAGAAATATCCTGTTTTTTGGAATGACTATCTAGAGAAATTTAAAACTTCCCAACCTAAAAGTATTGAAAACATTCGATTTGTTGTTTTTGATACAGAAACTACTGGTTTTGACACTTTAACAGATCGGATTTTATCTATTGGCGCTGTTAGTATTTATAATAATATAATAGACGTTTCAGATAGTTTGGAAGTTTATTTAAAACAAGATGAATTTAAAATTGAAACCGTCGAAATTCACGGCATACTAAAAGAAGGAAACTTACTTAAAATGAATGAAAATGAAGCTATTGAACAATTTATTAACTATGTAGGAAACGCTGTTTTAGTGGCTCATCATGCTGCTTTTGATATTGAAATGATAAATAATGCTTTAAAAAGATTAAACCTTCCAAAATTGAAGAATAAAAGTATTGATACTGGAATTTTGTATAAAAAATTAGATGGGAAAAAAGAATCTCATATTTCTTTAGATGCGTTGTGCATTGAATTCAATATTCCAAAACACGATAGACATACAGCTTCGGGTGATGCATTTATTACTTCACTCCTATTTTTAAAAATTGTTTCAAAATTAAAACAAGAACGATATGTTCATTATTCCGATTTATTTAGAGCTTCGAATAATAAAGGGTTGATATAAAAAAAGCCTTCATAAATGAAGGCTTTTTTTATTAACATAATGTAATTTATTTAACCAAAGATCCTTCCATAATAGCTTTAACAACTTCCGGATTTAATAAGGTTGAAATATCTCCTAAACTAGAAGTATCATTTTCAGCTATTTTTCTCAAAATACGCCTCATAATCTTTCCTGAGCGTGTTTTTGGCAATCCTGGCACAAACTGAATTTTATCTAATTTAGCGATTGGTCCTATAGAACGGCTTATTAAATCGTTTATTTCGTGACGCAGAAAATCTTCATTTTCAGGCTTTTCATAAACAATAACATAGGCATATAATGCGTTTCCTTTAATGTCATGAGGGAACCCAACAATAGCAGATTCAACTACATTACTGTGCTCATTAATAATATTTTCAATTGGTGCTGTTCCTAAATTGTGACCAGAAACTATAACTACATCGTCTACTCTGCCTATTATTCTATAATTTCCTTCTAAATCTCTAAAAGAACCATCACCTGTAAAATATTTCCCAGGGAAGGCTGTAAAATAGGTTTCTTTATACCGTTTATGGTCTCCATAAATAGTTCGTGCAATTGATGGCCATGGATATTTGATACATAACCTGCCCTCTGCCGGATTTGAATTTAATTCATTTCCTGATTCATCAACTAAGCAAGGTTGGACTCCTGGCATAGGTCTGGTTGCAAAAGTTGGCTTAGTCGGTGTTACACCAGCTAGTGGAGAAATCATGATGCTTCCAGTTTCGGTTTGCCACCAAGTATCTACAATTGGTGATTTTTGTTTTCCAATTTTTTCATCATACCAGTGCCAAGCCTCTTCATTAATAGGCTCACCAACCGTTCCTAATACTTTTAAGGAGCTTAAATCGTTTCTTTCTGTCATTTCATTCCCTTGTGCAGCCAAGGCCCTAATTGCCGTTGGTGCCGTATAAAATTGATTCACTTTATACTTTTCAACAATTTGCCAAAAACGACTATAATCTGGGTATGAAGGAACTCCTTCAAACATTAATGTTGTTGCTCCTGCTGCCAATGGACCGTATACTATATATGAATGACCAGTAATCCAGCCAATATCGGCAGTACAAAAATACACGTCTCCATGTTCATATTGAAATACATTTTTAAAACTATGGGCTGTTTGCACCATATAACCTGCACAACTGTGCACCATTCCTTTTGGTTTCCCTGTAGAACCCGAAGTGTATAAAATAAATAACATGTCTTCAGCGTCCATTACTTCAGCCGGACAATTCGCATCAACCTGTGCTAATTCTTCATGCCACCAAACATCGCGTCCTTCTTTCATCTTAATGTTACCATTAACCCTGTTTAATACAATAGACGTCTCAATAGTTGGACAAGTCTCCAAGGCTTCATCAACAATGCTCTTAAAATCAACCGCTTTATTCCCTCTAAAAACACCATCTGAAGTTAATAGCAATTTACACTCAGCATCATTAATTCTTGTTGAAAGTGCAACTGCAGAAAACCCTGCAAATACAACGGAATGAACCGCTCCAATCCGTGCACAAGCTAATACCGCAATAGCCAATTCAGGAACCATTGGCATATAAATGCAAATTCTATCCCCTTTAACTACACCTCTTTTTTTAAGTACATTTGAAAATTTACTCACTTCAGCATGTAACTCATTGTAGGTTAAAGTTCTATTTGCTTCATTTGGATCATTAGGCTCCCAAATTATGGCAGTGGCATCACCTCTTTTCTCTAAATGGCGATCCAAACAATTTTCAGTTATATTTAATTTAGCCCCTTTAAACCACTCAAATTTTGGAGTCTCCCAATTGTACTCGAGCACTTTATCCCACTTCTTACGCCAAGTAAAGGTGTCTGCAATTTGAGCCCAATATCCTTCAGGGTCGTTTACACTGTGTTGATATGATTTATAATATTTTATAAAGGAATTAATTCTTAAATCTTCAAGAGTTTCTTTTTCTTCTTCAGTTGCATGTTCAAATACGCCTATTTTATTAAGTTTGAATTCATGAGTAATTTCATTTACAATTTCAGGATCATCAATGGTTGAAGGAATGCTATATTCAACACCATCCGCCATATTTCTTAATAATTTTCGAAGAATTTTCCCTGAACGTGTTTTCGGTAATCTACTTACAATCAACACCCTTTTCAGGGAAGCAACGGCTCCAATTTGTTTTCTAACTTGTTGAACTATTTTATATTCTAATTCAAATCCAGAAACATAATCACCTGATTTTAATACCACTAAAGCAAGCGGTACTTGTCCTTTTAAATCATCTGCAATTCCAAAAACAGCGCATTCTGCTACTGAAGGATTTAATGCAACAACTTCTTCCATTTCAGCCGTTGACAGTCTGTGACCAGCCACATTAATCACGTCATCTACTCTTCCTGTAATAAATACATAACCATCTTCATCTTTATAACCACCATCACCTGAAAAATAATATCCTGGAAATTTTTTCAAATAACCTTCCACATAACGTTCCGTATTCCCCCAAATATTTAATAAATTTCCTGGAGGCAATGGTAATTTAACAGCAACCAGACCTTCTTCATTTGGACCAACTTCTTGGCCTTCATTATTTAAAATTTGAATGTTATAACCACTAACTGCTTTTCCTGCAGAACCAGGTTTTACTGGAAGTGCTTCAACACCCATCATATTTGATACCATTGGCCATCCAGATTCGGTTTGCCACCAATGATCTATTACTGGAATATTTAATTGCTCTTCTAACCAATTTAAAGTAGCAACGTCACAACGCTCACCTGCTAAAAATTGATATTTCAAGCAACTTAAATCGTACATTTTCAACAAGTCCCCATTCGGATCTTCTTTTTTAATGGCACGAATAGCAGTTGGGGCCGTGAACATAACATTCACACTGTTTTCACTAATAATTCTCCAAAATGTAGATGCATCTGGTGTTTTTATAGGTTTTCCTTCAAAAACAATGGTAGTATTTCTATTTAAAAGTGGTCCATACACAATGTAACTATGCCCCACAACCCAGCCAACATCTGATGCTGCCCAGAAAGTATCTCCTTCTTCAACCCCGTAAATATTTTTCATTGAATACTTTAAAGCTGTTGCATAACCACCTGTATCACGTAAAATACCTTTTGGTTTTCCAGTAGTCCCAGAAGTATATAAAATATATAACGGATCGGTTGAATTCATCTCGACGCAATCAACAGGTTCTGAATTTTTTACTAATTTTTTATAACTGATATAGCGTTCCGTTTTTGGGTTTACTGCACCTAAATTACGCTGATATACAATAACTTTATCAGGCTTGTGAATTGCTAATTGTACAGCTTCATCAACCAAAGGTTTATACGCTATCAATCGATCAATTTCCATTCCTGACGTTGCGGTAATGATCACTTTTGGTTTACAATCATCTATTCGAACAGCTAATTCATGAGGTGCAAAACCTCCGAAAACCACAGAATGTATGGCTCCAATGCGAGCGCAAGCCAGCATACTAAATGCGGCATGCGGAATCATTGGCATGTAAATAATAACGGTATCACCTTTTTTCACACCCAAGTCACGAAGTCCACCAGCCAAACGTTCAACCCTCCTTTTTACCTCATTAAAAGAATACAAAACTTTTTGTTGCGTAACTGGCGATTCATATATGATCGCGGTTTGTTCTCCAAAACCAGCTTCAACGTGTTTATCAACTGCCAAATAACAAATATTTAGTTTGCCATCGGCAAACCAACGGTCAAAACCATTTTCATCTTTTGATAAAATTGTGGTTGGTTTCTTATACCATTTTAAGTTATTCGCTTGTTCTGCCCAAAATTGTTCCGGGCTCTCAATACTACGGTCGTAATGTTTTTGATAACTCATAATTAATTGTTTTTTTTATTAAATAAACCAAACCAATTTGGATTTAGAACTTTTAATTTGATAAGAGCCCATAGAATAATAACAAAAGCAGCTCCCATTACGATGGAATTCAAATAACTGACTTCTGTATTATTTTCTAATTTAAAACGAAAGAATAGGGTAACAACAACATAGATACTTATTAAAATATCTGATGCCAAAGGGTTTAACTGAAATTTCATATTAACTTACTTAAATTAAACATTGGTTGTTTGCACACAAAACCAAAATTAATTAAGTAGTTCAAGTACTTCTGAAACTATTTTTTTTACTGAAAACGGCTTAATTAAATATTTATCAGCTCCTAATTTTAAGCCTTTTTCAATATCCGAAGCTTTATTTTTAGCAGTTAAAAAAACCACTTTGGTATTCTTTAAACTGTCTTGCTCTTTAATATATTTTAATGTTTGATAACCATCCACGTCAGGCATCATAATATCCAGTAATACAATATCCGGAAAATTATTTTCTAAAATGTATAATGCCTCACTTCCATCCCTCGCAATATACACTTCAAAATCTTGCTTTTTAAATGTGTATTCAAGAGTCATTACTATGTTTGGCTCATCATCAACAATTAAAATTTTCTTCTTCATATAATCTTGTACAATTTAATTAAAAGGCAGCTTAAAAACAAAGGTTGTGCCATTTTTATTGCCTTTTTTAGCCCAAATTTTTCCATTATGCTGTTCAATTATTTGTTTGCATATAGCTAAACCTAATCCACTACCTTGAGGCTTAATTGTATTTTGATTTTTTGATTGATAAAATTTATTAAATATATGCTCAAAATCCTCATCATGAATTCCTTTTCCATTATCAATAATATATACTTCAAACATATTGTTTATCATTTTATATTCAATGGTTATTTTACCTTTTCCAGACTCTGTAAACTTTAATGCATTCGATAGTAAATTTGTTATTACCTGAACTATTCTATCTTCATCATATGAAAAACGGAAGTCTATCAAATTATCGTTTATAATTGACACTCCCCTTTTGATTGCTAATTGTTGAACACTAGCTATGGCATATTTTATAGTTGTTTTAATGCTGTTTTGTCTTATATTTAAGTTGTGTTTGCCCTTTGCTAACTTTTCAAAGTCCAGAATATTATTTATAAGCCTCGTAAGTCTGTCTGAATCATTAAGCATGTTTTTTAAAAACTCAGTTTTTATCTCATAAGGCATATCATCTTCATCAATTAACAATTCGGTAGATGCTCTAATACCAGTAATGGGCGTTTTTAATTCATGTGCTACCGTATCTAAAAATTCATCTTTCTGTTTGTCCTTATTTATAAGTTCTTCATTAGCCTGTTTTAGTTTTAAAGCCAGAACAGATAATTCTTCAGATTTTTCACGAAGCAATTTATTATTGGCAATCGTTTCCTTTGATTCTTCCAGTATTTTTAATACTTCAACCAAACTAATTTGCTCTTCCTTAACAGCACTTGCAATTAATATTTTTGCAGAAGCACTACCAATACTTCCTGTAAGTAATTTTTCAGAAAAATTGATTAATCTGGCATCAGCCATTTGTGTGTTAGGAGAAATTTTATACTTCATAAAAAATAAATTCAATGCACGTTGCGCTCTTTCTTCTCCTAAAAATTTATTTAAGACATTTTTTATATCTGAAACATACGCCTCACCTTTCCAAACTAAAGCACTGTCTTGCAATGAAGAAAAATTACGACTATCCACAAACATTTCAGCATAATTTCTTTCACGATAG
This sequence comes from Yeosuana sp., assembly GCA_036525815.1. Lineage (GTDB taxonomy): Bacteria > Bacteroidota > Bacteroidia > Flavobacteriales > Flavobacteriaceae > Yeosuana. The sequence continues at coordinate 26,217 of DATCZQ010000185.1, forward strand.
TTTCCTTTTGAAGACAAAGAAAAAACAAGATAACAAGCCACGTTTACAGACATACTCCAGAAAAATGCATGTGCCGGTGGAGATAAAAAATCGATACCAAAAAGGGCATATGGCTTTAATACTGAAATATTAAACAGGCCTTGATTTGTAAAATCCGTGATGCCCGTAAAAGCTTCAATTGTGAATGGTAAAACTAAGGTGTAAAACGTAATAAAGGATCCAGCTATCATGCCTATAATTGCTGCTTTTGAAGACCCTCTATTCCAAAATAAGCCAATGAAAAAGGATGGTGCCAACTGTGATATGATAACGAATGAAATTAATCCAATAGAGTACAATGACAATTCAATTGAAAAATTAATATAAAAAATGTATGCAGTAATAATGATGCAAAAAATGGAAATACGACGAATATTTTTAATATAATACGAATTTTTGTCGGGTTGTCCTTTTATAAACTTATCTAAAAAGCCATATGGAATTATTAGGTTATTACTAACCATAGTTGATAGTGCCAGAGTTGAAACAACAACCATTGAAATAACTGCAGAAAACCCACCTAGAAAAACCAATAATGCTAAAAAAACATTATTGTGTTGAAGTGGTAGTAACAAAGTAAAATACTCTCCATTTACCTCATTACCAAATGTTAATTTTCCTGCCCATGCTATAAAAATGACAAAAACATTAAAGAGAAGGAGATATAAAGGAAACATCCAAATGGCTTGTTTTAAATGTTTTTCTCTATTGTTTTCCAATACTGAAACCTGAAATTGTCTGGGTAATAAAAAAATAGCAACAAATGAAATCATCATCATAAAAAACCAATCAAAACCAGCTTCTAAACCACTTATATTAGTTAAATTTTCAAAATTTGGATTCATTGAAATTTTATCATAAATATCTGAAGTACCATTAAAAAGAAAAAAAGTAACATACACTCCAATAATTAAAAAAAACACCAATTTCAAAACTGATTCAAAAGCAACCGTCACTACAATACCTTTATGCTTATCAGAAGCATCAGTAGATTGAGTACCGAAAAAGGTGGCAAAAACGGCTAATAGAACCGCTATATAAAAAGTAGAATCATCAAAAATATACTTAGAAACATAACTGGCATCATCAGTCATAATCTCAAATGTTTCTGAAATAGCCTTAAGTTGCAATGAAATATAGGGTACAATTCCAAAAACACAAATCACTGTAATTATAGCACCCAGAAAACGATTATTCCCATACCGAAGTGAAACAAAATCAGCTAAAGAAGAAATTTTATGCTGCTTTGAAATGCGCATGATTTTCCTAAGAACAACAATCCATAAAGGTGCGGCAATCACAGGACCTAAATAGATTGGAAGAAAACTAATTCCTGAATTTGCCGCTATACCTATGCTACCATAATACGTCCACGCAGAACAATAAACTGCTAATGATAAACTGTAAACAATTGAATTATTTACCCACTTACTTTTTGAGTTTTTCTCGGCCAAAAAAGCGATGAAAAATAAAATCCCTAAATAACAAATGATTATACTTATTAAAGCATAGTTATTCATAGTGCCTTCTTAAAATGATAAAAGAAATGATTACAGAAAATAACCAAATTGAAAATATTGAAAAATAAAATGTTGGAAATCCAAAAACTTCACCACCTAAATCAAAAATCAAAATAAACGGAACGTTTAAAATTAATAATAAAATTATTGATAGAACAACAAGTTTTTGTTCGTGACGCTTTTTCATGATACCTGTTTAAAATTGTTTTAAATTTAAGAAAAAACAGTATTGCAAATACATGCAATACTGTTTTTAAAAATAAACAATACGTTATTAATGTGAAGAAGCTTCACTAGCTCCGCTTGGTATTCTTATACTTTCCACTATTTCTTGAACTTGTAATGGTGGTGCAGGTGTTAATCTTGAAACAATTACAGATACTACTACATTTAAAATCATCGCTAAAGTACCAAAACCTTCTGGAGATGTACCAAACCACCACTCACTAGCTGGTCTAGCATCCATAATCCCAATTAATCCGGTTTTATATCGTATCATATAAAACAACATAATTGTAACACCAACAATCATCCCTGAAATAGCTCCTTCTTTATTCATGCGCTTATCAAAAATTCCAAGTATAATAGCAGGAAAGAAAGAAGCTGCGGCTAAACCAAAAGCTAAGGCAACAACCGCGGCGACAAACCCTGGCGGATAGATACCAAAAATACCAGCTATAAGAATTGCAACAAATATGGAAATACGAGCAGCCAATAATTCTCCCTTTTCTGAAATGTTTGGTTTTATCTGCTTTTTAATTAAATCATGAGAAATAGACGTTGAAATCACTAATAACAAACCAGCTGCCGTAGATAAAGCAGCGGCTAAACCTCCTGCTGCAACTAATGCTATAACCCAGTTTGGTAAATTAGCAATCTCTGGATTTGCTAATACCATAATATCTCTATCAACATACAATTCATTAGCATTTTCATTACCATTGGAAATTAATCGTTCCCCATGGACACCTCTTTCCTTTATGTAAACAGGTTTTCCATTAGTAGAAGCTCCTTCAATATATTGAATTTTTCCATCACCATTTTTATCATCCCAAGCAATTAATCCAGTATTTTCCCAGTTTTTAAACCACTCTGGAATTGAAGTATATTCTTTATTACTTACTGTTTCTATAAGATTAGTTCTTGAAAACACAGCAATTGCAGGTGCTGTTGTATATAAAATAGCAATGAATAATAAGGCTAATCCTGCCGATTTTCTTGCATCTTTTACCTTTGGCACGGTAAAGAATCTAACAATAACATGTGGCAAACCAGCGGTTCCTACCATTAATGCTAATGTAATAGCAAAAACATCCCAAGTGGATTTAGTGCCACTGGTGTATTCTTTAAATCCTAACTGCGTGTGAAGCGTATCCAACTTATCCAGTAAAAAAACACCATCATGTGTTTTACTACCCATTCCAATCTGTGGAATTGGATTGCCAGTCATTTGAAAGGAAATAAATATTGCGGGTACCATAAACGCAAAAATCAATACGCAATATTGAGCAACTTGAGTATATGTAATTCCTTTCATTCCTCCTAAAAGCGCAAATCCAAGAACAACTCCCATACCAATGATTACTCCTAAATTGATATCAACTTGTAAAAATTGAGAAAATACAATTCCTACGCCACGCATTTGTCCTGCTACATAAGTAAAAGAAACTATTAAAGCACAAATTACAGCTACGGTTCTGGCAGTATTTGAATAATATCTATCACCAATAAAATCAGGAACTGTAAACTTTCCAAATTTTCTTAAATAAGGTGCTAAAAGCAGTGCTAAAAGCACATAACCTCCTGTCCATCCCATAAGATAAACAGACCCATCATATCCTGCGAATGATATGATTCCAGCCATACTAATGAATGAAGCAGCGCTCATCCAATCTGCGGCAGTTGCCATGCCGTTTGCCAAAGGTGAAACTCCGCCACCGGCAACATAGAAATCTTTAGTTGAACCAGCTCTGGCCCAAAATGCAATTCCAAAATAAAGGGTAAAAGTAACCCCTACTAATATCCATGTCCAAGTTTGTACACTCATAATTTTTATTTTTTAGTTAAGGCTTACTCGTCGAAACCGAATTTTTTATCTAGTTTATTCATTAATCTTACATAAACGAAAATTAAAATCACGAATACATATATTGACCCTTGCTGCGCGAACCAAAATCCTAGTTTGAATCCGCCTAATTTTATATTATTCAATTCATCTTTAAATAATATTCCTGCTCCATAAGAAACTAAAAACCAAATGGTCAATAATATAACCAAATAACTTAAGTTTTTTTTCCAATAAGCAGTTGCATGTTTTTGTTTTTCACTCATAATCGTTAGTTTTTATAGATATATCATAGCTTGAAGTGTTAGTGTCCCAACAGCATCATTATTAGCGTATTTTGTATTGAAATATTCCAAGGTTAGTTTTGAATTATGACCGCTAAAATAAGCGTTAGTTCCTATTCCAAAGGACGTTGCACTATCATTAATAGCATCAATTTGGCGATTATCAAATTGGATGTAAGGCTGAAACTTTGTCTTGCTTTCCGAAGGAAAAACATAACCTAAATGACCATGAATTAAAGATCCGGTTTCATAGGTGGTCCCCAAAGTAAAGTCTTTGCCATAATCATTAAATTGAGCTAAAGCATAGGCCGTAATAGCAGCTCCATTTTCACCTACTGCCGAGTCATAGAAGGCATCTACCGCAAAGATGGAAACATCCTCTCCAGATAATTGTCCTGAACTATTAGCTACAACAGCACCTTTGGGATGTAGAAAGAATCCGGCACCTACGTTAAATACTTTTTTTCCACCAAGATAACTACCTACTTTATATGGTAAAAAATTAGATTCTTGATCTAAGAAATTGTAATCAAAATAACCTGCATAATTTCTACCAGCATCTTGTGAACCTAACAGACGTCTACCAGAATAAACGGCTGCACCTCCATTAGTAGGAATGGCACTTGCTTGTAAATTATTGGTTATAGCATCATTGATTGCTAAGCGATATTGTAGTTTTTTAAGATTTCCTTTAAGGTAAACACCCACATGGCGGGCAAACTGATCGGTCAATCCTAATGTTGCCCATGCCTGACGCTGGTTGTCCAAAGTTAGCATGTTTAAAGTACTTTGATTATTGAGTCTGGAAATACCATTCCAATAATGTAAACCACCACCAATTGCGTGATTGTCACTTAAACGGTATTGTGCCCACACATCATGAAAAAAGAGCTGCGAACGGTCCCCTGTACCAATAGCCGTCATATTATTAGCGTTTAAACTATTGAGTCCGAAGTGAGTTAAGATTAAAAAATCTTTGTTAATCTGCGCATACATTAAAATACGTGCACGACGCAAGCTAAAATCCAAATCGCTTTGTTCATTTCCGTTAGCATCTAAAGGTCTGTCTGAATTATTCTGTACCCAGAATTGAGCCCAAGAAATGATTCGAAAATATTTTGAACCATCTTCGTTTAAATTCACCTTAAGTCCACCTGAATAATCCGGCGAACCTTGGGAAAACATAAACTGTAAAGAAAATAGGCATAAGCCTATTATTAAACTGACTTTTTTTCTCATAAATTATTGAATGATTAGTTAGTAAATTGGTTTTGTGTGCAGTACTAATCTCCAAAAAAGAATTTGTTAAAAAAAAATCAATATATATAAACGTTAATTAACTATAGTTAATCTCTGAAACGCTCCCATTTTATAAGCATAAACTTATCTCCTAATTCCGTAACCACTACCCCTGCACCTGATAAGTTTTCCATTTTTTGGAAGTATTTTGACAACTCTGACGCATTAAGTATTTTGTAGGTTGGATGATAATTAGTGCTGGTTGGCCTTTTAATATTATATTTCTTAACCCAATTCATTATACTTACATGAGACACCCCTAAAATACGTTCAATTTCTCTATATGTCAATCCCTCTAAATACAGTTGAAGTGCTTTATTGACATAATAATCATCTATTTTTTTTCCTATCTTGTCTACAGAGAAATAATACCCGCAAGACTTGCATTTATAGCGTTGTCTATCATTTACAATCCCACTCTTAATATAAGCTGATGAGGCACAATTTGGACACTGATTAATTGTCATATATATTATTTTAGCATAAATATACTAATTTAGCACATATTTTATAAATATTTAGTTTTATACAGACTAATTTCCTTTAATACTCGCGGCGCTAATATTAAGGTACTTATCATTGTTGGTATAGCCATTAAAGCAAAAGCACTATCAATTAAATTTAACATCATATTTAATGAAGTGGTAGCCCCTAAAATAATACTGGCAATGTAGATATAATTATATAAGTGTTTATTATGATCTCCTAACAGAAATGACATGCATTTTGTTCCATAATAAGAGTAAGAAAATAAGGAAGAAATACTGAAGGTTGCAATGCAGATTAGTAACAAATATTTGCCATAAACAGGAATCGCACTATCAAAAGCATTTGCAGTTAATGAAACACCATTGGAATCGCTCGTTTGCCAAACTCCAGTTACCAAAATTGCTAATGCCGTTAATGTACATATAAAAATAGTATCAATAGCTGGTCCTAACATGGCTACCAACCCCTCTCGCACCGGTTCATTTGTTTTCGCCGCACCATGAGCCATTGGAGCTGTTCCAATACCAGCCTCATTTGAAAATGCCCCTCTTCGGATCCCTAACAAAATTAAACCTCCTAAAGTCCCTCCAACAAAGGTGTCTCCTTTAAAATTATAAGCACTAAAAGCATCTGTAACCATTAATGCTAAATATTTTGGAACCTCACTTTTATAAACAAATAAGATTATCAAAACGAGTAAAAAATAAAGGATGACCATACCTGGAACTAATTTTGAAGCTGTTTTGCTTATTCTTTCTAATCCCCCTAAAATGACTAGGGCAGTTATTAAAACTAGAACTATTCCAATAATTAAGTTTGATATAAAACTGACCTCAACTCCATTCGGAATTAATAAAATATCATTTATAGCCTGCTTTAATTGATTGACGTTAAAAACAGGTAAAGCCCCAATTAAACCACATAAACTAAAAAAAACCGCCAAAGGTTTCCACGATTTTCCCAAACCTTCCATAATCACATACATGGGGCCACCCTGAATATTACCAATACTGTCCTTTCCTCTATACATAATAGACAAAGTACAAGTAAAGAACTTGGTTGACATTCCAATGATAGCACTTATCCACATCCAAAACATGGCGCCCGGTCCTCCTATACTAATAGCGACTGCAACACCGGCAATATTTCCCATACCTATTGTAGAAGATAAGGCCGTGGTTAAGGCCTGAAAATGGGTAATTTCTCCTTTATCATTTACATTATCATATTTTCCACGCAAAACATTTATAGCATGTAAAATAAACCTAAATGGCATAAATTTTGACAAAATTAGTAAATAAAAACCGCCTCCTATAAGAAGTATAAGCAGTGGCAATCCCCAAATAAAAGAAGCAAAATCGGCTATAATTTTATCAATAAACCTCATATATAAATACTACTACGTGACTAATATATTACTTTTGATTTATTAAGATATCTTTGTTATTAAATATTTAGTTTATATTTATTCCTATCAAACCTGCTTTAGTTGAATACTAATCGATTATATTTTATTGATGCCGTAAGGGCATTTGCCATATTAATGATGCTTCAAGGGCATTTTATTGATACTTTAATTGATCCTGTTTACCGAGACACTTCAAATCAAGTATATAACATCTGGTCGTATTTTAGAGGCATCACGGCCCCAACTTTTTTTACCATATCTGGGTTAGTTTTTGCTTATTTATTATTACGTGCCAATGCCAAAGGAGATGACCGCCCAAGAATAAAAAAAGGATTATTTAGGGGCCTTTTACTTATTGTTATGGGATACAGCCTTAGAGTTAATTTATTAGATTGGTTTAGCGGTTATTTTAATTCCTATTTTCTGGTGATTGATGTCCTGCAATGTATCGGTTTGTCTTTAATTTTACTAATTGGACTGCATATGTTTTTAAAACACCACAGTTATATTTTCTCCATTGTTTTATTCATAATAGGATTTTTATGTTTTGTTACAGAACCATTGTACAGAGACCTGGTAATAAAAGATATGCCTCTTTTTTTTGCGAATTATATGACAAAAATTAATGGTTCTGTCTTTACCATTTTACCATGGTTTGGTTACACCGCTTTTGGTGCTTTTCTATCGACTATTTTTTTTAGACATGCACACAGAAATTGGTTTAAAATATTCACTATTGTAACTTTTTTCGTTATCGGTTATTTTCTTGTATATCACTCATCCTGGTTTTTAAAGGAACTCTATTATTTAACAGATATCGAACTACTTTTTCGCAGTGCTGATTATAATTATCTTTTCACGCGTTTAGGGAACGTATTAATCCTTTTCGGTGTGTTTTATACCTTTGAACGCTTTTTAAATCGATCTTTAATTGCACGCATTGGAGAAAAAACACTTTCTATGTATGTCATTCATTTTGTTATTCTATTTGGAAGTTTTACAGGTGTTGGATTAAAAAGGTTTTATAACCAGTCTTTTAACCCAACTGAAGCCGTCATTGGAGCATTCATATTTATAGTTATTGTAAGTCTCATTTCATTTTATTATGCACAGACCAACCATTTTGTTTATAATTTAGCAAGAAAAATAGTCAACAGATTTAAAAAATAGTAGCTAATAATTATTGCTTTTTTTATATATAATTTAAAGTACATTCTGCTGGTTTTTTTTAAAAACCTGTATTTTAAGCCTTATGTTTTATATTGAATATTTGTACTTGTAAAACTAACTTGAATGATCTGTTGATTTAAATCATTAAAACAAATTCCTGTCCGAAACGATAAGCACGAGTCAAATTAATCATACACAATAAAAACCTAACAAAACGTAATATCTTTTAGTTTCGGTTTTAAACTATTTTTTTACTTTAAATATGCTAATACATTCGCTTCAATTCTTTCATGAATACTGGAAACATCAGCTTTTACAAAAGGCTCTCCCATAATTTTTTCATATAGTTCAATATAGCGCTCAGAAATGGTTTCAATATAGTCATCGCTCATAAAGGGAACGGTTTGACCCTTTATGCCTTGAAAATTATTAGCAATGAGCCATTGGCGTACAAACTCTTTTGAAAGTTGTTTTTGAGCTTCTCCTCTCTCTTGTCTTTCCTGATAACCTTCAGCGTAAAAATAACGGGAAGAATCCGGTGTATGAATTTCATCAATCAACACAATTTTACCATCTTTTGTTTTTCCGAATTCGTATTTAGTATCCACTAAAATCAACCCTCTTGAAGCGGCAATTTCAGTGCCTCTCTGAAACAATTTTCGGGTATAATCCTCTAAAACCAAATAATCCTTTTCTGAAACGATTCCGCGCTTTAAAATATCTTCTCTTGAAATATCTTCGTCATGGTCACCCATTTCAGCCTTAGTAGCGGGCGTAATAATAGGCACAGGAAACTTATCATTCTCTTTCATGCCTTCTGGTAACGCAATACCACAAAGCATTCTTTTACCAGATTTATACTCCCTAGCCGCATGACCGGACATATAACCTCGTATGACCATTTCAACTTTAAAAGGTTCACATAAATGACCAATGGCCACATTAGGGTCTGGAGTTGCAATAAGCCAATTAGGAACAAGGTCTTCAGTTTGAGACATGAATTTGGTGGCAATCTGATTTAATATTTGTCCTTTGTAAGGAATACCTTTTGGCATCACCACATCAAACGCAGATAATCTGTCAGTTGCTACCATAACTAACAAATCATCATTTAAATAATAAACTTCTCTTACTTTTCCTTTATAAACTTTTTTTTGTCCTGGAAAATTGAAATTGGTAGTAGTAATTGTGTTCATTTAAAGTAGAGTGTTGTTTGTTGTACAAATGTAATTTGTTTACTAATGCCAAACAATATCTAAATAAAAAAAGGAGAAATTAACTTTCTCCTTTTAAATTCAAATAAATCTAATCTTTAATTATTTAAATCGAATATTGTAAGTAACACCTAAACCGACAGTTTGCAAATTAAGATCGTTTTCAGCAAAAGTGTTTTGATAAAAAGCATATAAATTCCAATCTCTGTTATGGTACCCAATTTGAGGGTTAACATATAATCCACCATCATTATTTTCAATATTAGTTAAAAAACCATATCCTAAATCAGCACCCAAAAATAGTCCATTAGGTGTAAAATAATAACGAAAGAACCCGGCTACAGGAACTACTCCAAAATCTTCAAAATTATCTTTTGCAAAATAATGACTATAACCCGAAGCTATACCAATAGCAAAATTTGGATTGAATAAATATTGTCCTCTAAGATCTAACCCTAAATTAAATGACGATACATCATTTGCATCACCTACTGGAATTCCGGCAGTTAATCCTGCTTTTAACCAAGAATTCTTTGGAGTGATATCTATTTCATTTTGTTGCGCAAAAATTGGACTTAATCCTAAAAATCCGATAATAAAAAATATTTTTTTCATAATGTTTTTTTAAATGTTTATGATGCAAATTTCGATAGCATATGAAGATAAATATTTACAAGATTTCTATTAAAGTTTATAGAATTCAAAGAAAAGCAATTGAATAAGACAATTAATTGATTACCTCTTAAAAACAGTAAAGTATTCAAATAAAAAAGCCAATTAAACAAATAACTGGCCTCAAATTTTATTTTATATTTTTTTAATTATTCTGCATGCTCTATACTTTTATAGGCTTCAATTACTTTTTTAACTAATTTATGACGAATCACATCTTTGTCATCTAAAAAGATCATCCCGACACCTTCGACATTTTTCAAAATTAGCAAGGCTTCTTTTAATCCAGAAATAGTGCGTCTTGGTAAATCTATTTGACCCGGGTCGCCTGTTAATAAAAACTTGGCGTTCTTTCCCATCCTGGTTAAAAACATTTTCATTTGATTATGCGTCGTGTTTTGACCTTCATCTAATATCACAAAGGCATTATCCAAAGTTCTTCCTCTCATAAAGGCTAATGGTGCTATTTGTATGGTGCCATTCTCAATATACATAGCCAGTTTTTCAGCAGGTATCATATCTCGCAAAGCATCATATAAAGGTTGCATATACGGATCCAGTTTTTCTTTTAAATCACCAGGAAGAAATCCTAAATTTTCACCAGCCTCTACTGCAGGTCTTGTTAATATAATGCGTTTAACCTCTTTATTTTTTAAAGCCTGTACTGCTAAAGCAACACCAGTATATGTTTTACCTGTACCTGCCGGACCAATGGCAAATACCATATCGTTTATACGCATACTCTCAACCAGTTTTCGCTGATTCGCAGTTTGAGCCTTAATGAGTTTACCACCAACACCGTGTACAATAACTTCACCACTTTGATGAGATGTTGAATAATCATCACTACTTTGACTTGTCAGTACGCGTTCAATGGTGTTTTCATCTAGCTTATTGTATTTGGCAAAATGTTTTAAAAGCATGGTAATTCTTCTATCAAACTCGTCAAGAAGCTCTTCATCTCCAAAAGCCTTCAATTTATTACCTCTAGCTACAATTTTTAGTTTGGGAAAATATTTTTTTAAAAGTTCAATGTTGATATTATGTTCTCCAAAAAATTCTTTCGGAGATATCTCTTCAAGTTCGATAATAATTTCGTTCAAAGGCGTTCGTTTTTGTTTTCAAAATTCATCAAACATAAACCCAAATAAAGTTTAATCAGATGAAATGATTTATTAGTTTTGTAAAACTCAAAAATACATAAATTTGAGTGAGCTCACATTAAAAACATATCAACAATTATAAACATGGCGATTATCACATTGACGACTGATTTTGGTGAAAAAGATCACTTTGCTGGTGCGATAAAAGGAGCTATTTACACTGAATTACCGCAGATAAGAATTGTTGATATCTCGCATTCAATTTCGCCTTTTAACATCTCAGAAGCCGCTTATATTATTCAAAATGCCTATCGTAGTTTTCCCAAAGGAACCATCCATGTTATTGGGGTAGATTCTGAATTAAATCAAGAAAACAAGCATATAGGCGTGAAGTTGGATGATCATTATTTTATTTGTGCAAATAATGGCATTATGAGCATGATTTGTACTGAAATAGCGCCTGAAAAAATTGTGGAAATTAACATTCACGATAAAATTCAAACAAGTTTTCCTGTGCTTGATGTCTTTGCTAAAGTAGCTTGTCATATTGCAAGAGGAGGAACTTTAGAAGTTATCGGTAAAACCATCACTGAAATAAAACCTATTAAAAATGTAGTTCCCTATGTTAACGAAGATAAAACGCAAATTATAGGAAGTGTGATATATATAGATAATTATGGCAATGTGGTAACGAATATTAAAAGATCATTTTTTGAAACCATTCAAAAAGGTCGAAATTTTGAAATTTCTGCAAGAAGCTACAAGTTTAAAACGATCTATAAAAAATATAGTGATTTTGTAAATTTTGAAATTCCTGAAGATAAAAGACATGATGAAGGCAGAGGCTTAGTAGTTTTTAATTCAGGCAATTTTTTAGAGATAGCCGTTTACAAAAGCAATAGTGCCACTGTTGGAAGTGCTTCTACATTAATGGGGTTAAACTTAATGGATACTGTAACTATTAACTTTTTAAAAGAATAATTTAAGTATGTTTGTAAGAATTGTAAAAATGAGTTTTTCTGAAGAACATATTGATGATTTTCTAGATAATTTTGAAGAAAATAAAAACAAAATAAGGGCTTTTAAAGGTTGTAATTTACTAGAACTTTATAGAGATAAAAGCAATTCAAATATATTTTTTACGTATAGTTATTGGGAATCTGAAAATGATTTAGAATATTACAGACGGTCAGATTTGTTCAAAAGCGTTTGGACAAAAACAAAGGCATTATTTAATTCAAAACCAGAAGCTTGGAGTCTTGATAAATTAGAATCATTAGTTTAAATACAAAGAAATGTTAGCCATATTAAAAAAAGAAATAAACACATTTTTTTCCTCACCAATAGGCTATTTGGTTATAGCCCTGTTTTTATTGCTGAACGGTTTGTTTTTATGGGTATTTAAAGGTGATTTTAATATTTTAGATTATGGTTTCGCCGATCTATCTTCTTTTTTTTTAATAGCTCCGTGGATTTTATTGTTTTTAATTCCTTCTGTGACCATGCGTAGTTTTTCTGATGAGAAAAAACAAGGGACAATGGAATTGTTATTAACCAAACCACTTTCAAATTTAGAAATAGTTTTAGGTAAGTATTTTGGTGCTGTTATTCTAATCATCATCGCACTATTACCAACATTACTTTATGTTTACACCGTTTATCAATTAGGCAACCCTATAGGTAATTTGGATGCAGGTAGTACCATGGGGTCCTATTTTGGTCTGCTATTTTTAGTGGCTTCTTATACGGCTATAGGCGTTTTTGCTTCTACTGTATCAGAAAACCAAATTGTCGCATTTTTAATAGCGGTGTCCTTATGTTTTCTCTTTTATATCGGTTTTGAAGGAATTGCAGATTTTATATCCAGTCCGTTTTTTGAACAACTTGGTATGAGTTATCATTTTAAAAGTATGAGTAGAGGTGTTTTAGATACACGTGATATTATTTATTTTGTAAGTGTTTCCGTTTTTTTTATTTCACTTACCAAATCAAACTTTAAATAATTAAGTATATGATTATTACTCCTGTTTTTGTAATTCTTATTAGCATGGTTTTTATCCTGGTTTGGTTTTTTGCTAATACTATTGATAAACGTAAATGGGTCACTTTATTAATTAGCATGCTATTAACACCGATTGTTTATTTTTATGTTGTTTACCCCTTTATAAATATTTTCAGTAGCTATCATCACGAAAAATATTTTGAAACCGAAGCCTGGAAAACCAAGCCTGCTTTGCGTTATGAGATGATAAAAGAAATAATTGAGGATAGCCTATTCATAGGTAAAAATAAGCAAGAGGTTGAAGTTTTACTGGGAAAAAGTGAATGGTTTGGTTGGGATGATTCAATAAAGGCTAACTCACCTGAAAAGTGGAACTATAATTTAGGTTTTGAGCCTGGAGCTTTCAATATGATGCAAGAATGTTTTGAACTAGAATTCAAAAACAATATTGTAACGAATGTAAAACAATATCAATTAGAAAAATCTTTTGAAGAAAAATAGCAAACAAATCATCCTGTTATTAATTGTTTTAATCGCTATTAACTACTTAAGTGGTTTAGTTTTTAAACGTTTTGACTTAACTCAAGATAAGCGTTATACGTTAAGTACGGCGTCTTTAAATGTCATTAAAGAAGTAACCTCACCAATAGTTGTCGATGTGTTTTTAATTGGTGATGATTTTCCTTCAGAATTTAAACGATTACAAAGAGAAACAAAAATGTTGCTCGAAGAATTTTCCGCCAACAATAGTAATATCATATTTCATTTTATCAATCCATTAGAAGATGAGGCATCACGGGATAGTAATATCCAGCAACTTACACAACGTGGGTTAACGCCAATGCAGCTAAGTGTTCAAGAAAATGGAAAAAGCACTCAGGAAGTTATTTTTCCCTGGGCTTTAGCTAGTTATAATAATAAAACCGTGACCATTCCATTGGTTAAAAATAAAATCGGAGCCTCACAGCAAGAACTGGTTTCAAATTCTGTCCAGCACTTGGAGTATGCTTTTGCTGACGGATTTAGTAAATTAACCAAGCCTAAACGCAGAAAGATTGCGGTTTTAAAAGGCAACGGAGAACTCGAAGATAAATACCTTTTTGATTTTGTTAAAAAACTAGGTGAATACTATTTTATAGCACCTTTTACTTTAGATAGTGTTTCTGTTAATACCCAAGAATCATTAAGGCAACTAAAAGCATTTGATTTACTTATTGCTGCAAAACCAACGGAAGCCTTTTCTGAAGAAGAAAAACAGGTATTAGATCAATTTACAATGAATGGAGGGAAAAGCTTATGGCTAATAGACCAAGTAGCCATAGAAAAAGATAGTCTATACAACGAGTTTGGTAAAACATTTGCCATAGCCAGAGATTTAAACCTAACGGATTTCTTTTTTAAATATGGCGTTCGTATTAATCCATTAATAATTAGCACACTATATTCTGCTCCAATCACCTTGGCTATTGGTGAAGGCAGTAATTCACAATTTCAACATTTACAATGGCCTTATTCGCCTTTAGCCTCGACAACAAGTAAGCATCCCATTGTTAATAATTTAAACATGGTAAAATTTGATTTTGCCAGTCCAATGGATACTATAAAAAACAACATTAAGAAAACCATTTTATTAGAAAGTGCCCCACTAACAAAATTAGAAGGCACCCCAAGAGAAATTAGTTTGGACCTTGTTACTCGACAGCAGGATCCAAGCCTGTTTAATAAAGGTAATCAGTCGTTGGCGGTATTGTTAGAAGGTGCATTTACATCTGTTTATAAAAATCGTATCAAACCATTTAAACTTTTAAATGAAAAAAATGAAAGTGTTCCTACAAAAATGGTTGTTATTGCCGATGGAGACCTTATCAAAAATGAGGTTATTAGAAATATCCCGCAAGAACTGGGATTTGATAGATGGACCGGGAAAACATATGGAAATAAAGAATTTTTAATGAATACAGTGAATTACTTATTAGATGATGGTGGACTTATAAACATTCGTTCAAAAGAAATTGATGTTGCCTTTTTAGATCAGGAAAAAATAGCCAATCAAAAAACATACTGGCAAATCTTTAATATATTACTACCACTAGGCTTATTAACTATTTTTGGGTTCAGTTTTAATTATATTAGAAAGAAAAAATTTACTAGTTAAATGTTAATAAGTTTGTTTCCTATATTAGTCAGTATGGAATATATTTGTAAATAGCATTTTTTAAAACTAAACAAATTATAAATACATGAACCATTCATGATTTCAGACTTTTTTCAAAGTGAAATTTTAATTCAATGAATGCAACATTTGTCAATTAAAAAATATAAATAATCTAATGAAATTTATAGTATCAAGTACCTATTTATTAAAACAATTGCAAGTATTAGGAGGGGTTATTAACAGTTCTAATACGCTTCCTATTTTAGATAATTTTTTATTTGAATTAGATAAATCAAAACTTACCGTTTCTTCAAGTGATCTAGAAACCACCATGGTTTCTCAACTTACAGTTGAAAGTGATAGTAAAGGGAGTATTGCTCTTCCTGCACGCTTATTGCTTGATACCTTAAAAACATTTCCTGAACAGCCATTAACATTTAAAGTTGAAGATAATAATACTATAGAAATAAGTTCCAACCATGGTAAATATGCGTTAGCTTATGCCAATGGCGAAGAATTTCCTAAATCAGTAGCCCTAGAAGATCCGAGTAAAACAATTATAACTGGTGATGTTTTAGCTACTGCAATCAGTAAGACAATTTTTGCTGCTGGAAATGATGATTTACGTCCTGTAATGAGTGGTGTATTTTTTCAATTTTCTTCAGAAGGATTAACTTTTGTTGCCACTGATGCTCATAAACTTGTAAAATACACAAGAGAAGACGTAAAAGCCAATCAACCTGCAGAATTTATAATGCCAAAAAAACCTTTGAATCTTTTAAAAGGAATTTTGGCTGGTAGTGAAGAAGAAGTTGTTATTGAATATAATGACTCTAACGCCAAATTTACATTTGAAAACTCACAATTAATTTGTCGTTTGATTGATGGCAAATACCCTAATTACGAAGCCGTTATACCTAAAGAAAATCCTAATAAGCTAGTAATAGACAGAACCCAATTTTTAAATTCTGTAAGACGTGTTAGTATTTTCTCAAATAAAACAACCCATCAAATAAGATTAAAAATTGCTGGTGCTGAATTAAATATTTCTGCTGAAGACATTGACTACAGTAATAAAGCTGAAGAGCGATTGACCTGTGACTATCAAGGGGATGACATGCAAATTGGTTTTAATTCAAGGTTTTTAACAGAAATGTTAAATAATTTGAATGCAGATGAAGTGAAACTTGAAATGAGCCTACCTAACCGTGCTGGTATTTTAACACCTATTGACGGTTTAGATTCAGGCGAATTTATCACCATGCTAGTAATGCCTGTAATGCTGAATAATTAAAAAACTTTATTTTTATATTAAAAAAGCTCACCAAATGGTGAGCTTTTTATTTATCTCGTTTTTTTAACTAAACTAACTAATAAAATTAAGAGATATAGGATATGTTGGAGATTCTCCGTTATTAGATTTAACTGCATTTATAATAGGAAAAACTAATGAAATAATTCCTAGCCCAATTAATCCCAGAATTCCTAATCCCAGTAAAAAAATAAAAGGTATACAAATTAAAGCATAAATTAGTAAGCTTAATTGAAAATTAACAATGCGCTTGCCTTGTTCATCCATTTCATATACTTTATCCTTTTGAGTTGCCCAAATAATTAAAGGGATGATTAAGCCGCCAAAACCAGTCAATAAAGTTGCGAGCTGACTTAAATGGGTTATTACTAAAAGTTGCCTATCTTCTCTCATCATGATAAATGTCTGTTGATTGATATTATATTCTGTTGATTGATATTATATTAAGACGATTTCTTACAAAAAATGTTACAATTTAACAATCTCATTTAACACCTTACTTCTCAAAAAGACCTCAAATAATTAAAGTGTTTTCCATTACTAAAAATGGAATATCAATATTAAACGCCAGGGTCTCTTCGGGATGCCTATTAAACAAGCGTTCTAAAAATGTATGCTTTTGACGCATCATGGCAATTAATTTAATGTCATTGGCATGAACATATTCTTCAAGTGTTTTATATAAATCGGTACTAAAAGAATCAATATTTTCATAGGTGACATCACTAAAATATGTTTTTAAAAACTTTTTATTTTCCTTTCTCTGATCACTAATGCCTTTAATATCATCAAAGTGAAGCACATTTAATTTCGAATTATAAAGAGTAACTAATTCTTTAAGCGGCCTTAACTCTTCAATATTATGTAAAGTCAAATAATTTGTTGTAAATGCCACTCTATTTAAGTTTGTAAATAAACAACCGTCAGGAATTGCTAATACGGGAGCTACACAGCGCTGCATGACATGTACAGTATTACTTCCAAAAATAACTTTCTCTAATCCAGAAGCTCCTTTGGTTCCCATAACTATGAGGTCTATTTGTTTATTGAGAGTCACTTGATTAATAGAATCTATAAAATTATCATAATCTACAACTGAATGAAAAGTGTGATTCGCATTTTTATATTTTGTTTCAAGCTTAGATATCAAATTTGCAATTGATTTTTTGGAAACATCAATTATTGTTTGATATATAGTTGCCGATGATGCCATGACCATCATGTCATCAGAAATGAACGAAGAAGCCTTTTGAACGTTTAATAAATAAAAGTCGCAAGTAATGTCCTTAAACAAGGCCATTGCATAATTAATTGCGTTTATTGAATTCTTAGAGAAATCCGTTGGCAGTAGTATTGATTTCATCTATTTGATATTTAAAATTATTATTAAATATAACCTTTGAAAACCACTAAAACTATGACAAAAGTCAGTTGAAGAGCATGTTATATTCAAAAATAATAATTAATATAATAAAATAAACCGTTGTATTTTCCACTCAATAAATACCATTATATACGCTGTAAATACTAATTTATTTTATTTTTTACTAATAATTGTTTCTTTGGAAACGACAACTCATAAAGCCTCTTTATAAATCATTAAACAGCTAATTCTTAAAGTATTAAAAGAAAAAGAAGCTAAATTTAAAGAAATGGCAATAACAAAATAAGAGGACTTAATTCAAATGATATTAGCCTGACTAAACAAAGATTTTACGGTTTTTTGTTATATTTGACTCTAGAAATATAATTCTCTCAATGAAAATTTTCTTAATTGCCTCAGCTTTTGCCCTAGTTGGTTCATGTTCATCTACAAGATACACAACAAAAATTCAAAATTTAAAGGATAATATTCATATTGTTGATAGTACTTTAGTAATTAAATATGCAGAATCTATTACTCCAAAAGATTTAAAAGAACATCTTTTAATTCTATCAGGTGACAATCTATTAGGCAGAGCAACAGGTGAAATGGGACAAAAATTAGCTGCTGAATATCTTAAAAATTACTATCAGTCGCAGGATATTTTATCTCCATTGAAGGATAATAATTATTTTCAGTCTATTCCAAAATCATTTTTACCAAAAAGCAATGAATCTTCAGAAAATGTATTGGCGTATATAAAAGGTTCTGAAATACCAGGTGAAGTTTTAATAATATCTGCGCATTATGATCACCTAGGGATAACGAATGGTGAAATAAATAATGGAGCAGATGATAACGGTTCAGGTACTTCTTCTCTCATGGAAATTGCGCAAGCTTTTAAAATTGCAGAAAATGAAGGACATAGTCCGAAACGAAGTGTTTTGTTTCTTCATGTTACAGCTGAAGAAATAGGCAAATTAGGTTCTCAATATTACACAACACATCCGGCTTTTCCATTAAAAAATACGGTTGCTGACTTAAATATTGATATGATTGGAAGGGTGGATAAAGCTCATGAAAATAATAAGGATTATTTATATCTAATTGGTTCTGACAAACTAAGTACTGAACTCCACTATTTATCAGAAAAAGTTAATACGACCTTTTACAATATAAATTTGGATTACAGATATAATGCAGAAAATGATAGTAATCATTACTATAATCGTTCTGATCACTATAATTTTGCTGAAAATAATATTCCAATCATTTTTTATTTTAACGGCGAACATACCGATTACCACAAACCAACAGACACTTCAGATAAAATTGATTTTGAATTATTGGCCAAGCGTTCTAAATTAATATTCGCAACAGCCTGGCAATTAGCAAATCTTGATCATCGAATTAAAGTTGATCACGGAATTATCAATTAATAGGTAACACATAATAATAATGAAAAAAATAATTTTTATATTAAGTTTCTTGAGCTTACAATGTTGTAACAGTCAAAACAATGCATTAACATTTGAAAAAGAAATTGATATTTCTAAATATGCCAGCATCATTACCTCAGAATCACTTAAAGAAGCGCTTTACATCTATGCCTCTGATGAATTTGAGGGAAGACGCACGGGTGAGCCGGGTCAAAAAAAAGCCGTTGAATTCATTAAAGAATATTATTTGAATATTGGTGTTCCTTCACCGCTGGGCAATAATGATTATTTTCAAGAAATACCAGAATCATTTTTTAGGAGTGGTATAAAAGCTTCTGAAAATGTGGTGGCCTTTATTGAGGGTTCTGAAAAACCAAATGAAGTTTTAGTTTTATCAGCTCATTTAGACCATATTGGAATGTCGAGTGACGGGCAGGTAAATAACGGCGCAGATGATGATGGCTCTGGTACCGTTGCTGTTTTAGAAATTGCAAAAGCTTTTAAAGCAGCCATTAATGATGGAAACAGGCCGAAAAGATCAATATTATTTCTTCATGTAACCGGAGAAGAATTAGGGCTTTACGGATCAAGATATTATACGGATGTGGATCCTATTTTTCCATTAAAAAATACCATTGCCGATTTAAATATTGATATGATAGGCCGCATCGACCCTAAACATATGGATAATACTAATTATTTATATTTGATTGGATCTGATAAATTAAGTACTGAGCTTCATAATCTTTCCGAAGAAGTCAATGAGAGATATTTCCAAATGGAATTTGATTACACCTATAATGATGATAATGATCCCAACAGGTTTTATTACCGGTCTGATCATTACAATTTCGCTAAAAATAACATTCCGGTAATTTTTTATTTTAATGGGACGCATGCTGATTATCATAGACCTTCTGATACTCCGGATAAAATAGAATATGATTTACTGGCAAAAAGAGCGCAACTTATTTTTTATACAGCCTGGGAGTTAACCAACAGAGATAAGCGAATAACTATAGATAAATCTAATAACTAATAATTTATTTAATAGGATATTTAAAATAATTAAGCCTGCTTTTTGCAGGCTTACATTTTTGAAAAAAAAATTAAAATCGCCTATTTTATAACTTTTACGTTAACTGCGTTTAATCCTTTTTTACCATCTTTTAACTCAAATTCTACTTTGTTCCCTTCTGCAATTTTGTCAATTAACCCAGATACGTGCACAAAATACTCATTTGAAGAACCGCTTTCAATAATAAATCCAAATCCTTTAGATTCATTGAAGAATTTTACTGTACCGTTTTTCACTAGACTTTAAAATATTAATTATAATAACAAATATAAAACTATTACTATTTAATTAAAAAAATATTTTCTGATATAATGAACAATTAAAGAAACCTTTTATTTCAAAATATTGTATCTTTAATAGAACCTAAATATTTAAAACAATGAAAGATTCTAACTATATAAAAATATACACAGGAAGTTTTATTATTGTTCAGCAAATGATTAGTGCTCTTGAGGAAATAGGTATAAACGCTGTGGTAAAAGATGAAACAGAATCTGGTCTAATCTCAATTTTTGGTGCCACTAATCCAAATCTCCAAAGAATTTATGTCCATAAAGATGAATTAGACAAAGCAGTCCCAATAGTTGAAGAGATTAGTTCTAACTTAAAAGACTAATATCTATTTAAGCCGTAACAGAATACATTTTTGAACGTAACTCCTTAATTTTTGGATCTTGCATATATTCATCAAATGTAGTATGTCTATCAATTATTCCATTAGGCGTTAACTCAATTACTCTATTGGCTACGGTCTGAGCAAATTCATGATCATGAGTAGTAAATAGTATAGTGCCTTTAAAATTTGTCAAGGAGTTATTAAAAGCCGTAATACTTTCAAGATCCAAGTGATTTGTGGGTTCGTCTAACATCAAGACATTGGCTCTTAGCATCATCATTCTACTTAACATACAACGCACTTTTTCACCCCCTGAAAGGACGTTTGATTTTTTTAAAGCTTCCTCACCACTAAAGATCATTTTCCCTAAAAACCCTCGAATATATACTTCTTCACGTTCTTCTTCAGTGGTTGCCCATTGTCTTAACCAATCAACTAACGTCATACTATTATCAAAAAACTCACTATTATCAAGTGGCAAATAGGATTGTGTTGTAGTAATACCCCAAGAAAATTCACCAGCATCAGCTTTTTCTTTACCATTTAGAATTTGATAAAAGGCTGTTGTGGCTCTTGAATCCTTTGAGTAGACCACTACTTTATCTCCTTTTGAAAGATTTAAATCAATATTTTTAAATAGTAATTCTCCATCTATCGAAGCTTCTAATCCATGAACATTTAAAATTTGGTCACCGGCTTCTCTTTCTCTTTCAAATATAATAGCTGGGTAACGCCTGCTAGTTGGTTTTATATCACCAATATTCAATTTATCAATCATCTTTTTTCTACTAGTCGCTTGCTTACTTTTAGCCACGTTAGCAGAAAATCGTCTAATAAATTCCTCTAATTCCTTTTTCTTTTCTTCCGCTTTCTTGTTTTGTTGTGAACGTTGACGCGCAGCTAATTGAGATGATTCATACCAAAATGAATAGTTTCCCGAATAATGGTTAATTTTTCCAAAGTCAATATCTGAGACATGTGTACAAACCGCATCTAAAAAGTGACGGTCATGAGATACAACAATAACACAGTTCTCATAATTAGCCAAAAAGTTTTCCAACCAGGAAATCGTTTCATAATCCAAATCGTTGGTGGGCTCATCCATAATCAATACATCAGGATTACCAAATAAAGCCTGAGCCAATAATACACGCACTTTTTGTTTTCCATCAAGGTCTTTCATTAACATGTAGTGTAATTCTTCCTTAATTTCTAAGTTTGAAAGCATTGATGCCGCATCACTATCGGCATTCCAGCCATTCATTTCTTCAAACTGAACCTGAAGTTCCCCTATCCTATCCGCATTCTCATCAGAATAATCAGCATATAAAGCATCCATTTCCTCCTTTATTTTAAAAAGCGGCTTATTACCCATTAAAACGGTCTCTAAAACAGTATGCTCATCATATAGGTTATGATTCTGTTCAAAAACAGACATACGTTTACCCGGTTCTAAACTAACCTGCCCAGATGTTGGATCTTGTTTACCTGAAATTATTTTTAAGAAAGTTG